>CAZJNU010000214.1:0-2518 GCA_964547485.1 uncultured Actinomycetes bacterium | reverse complement strand
CCTACCGACACCTCTACCTGCCCTCGGGCCGACGGGCGATCCTGGCTGATGCGCCGGGTCATGAGCAGTACACCCGCAACATGGCGGTGGCGGCCTCGACCGCAGACGTCGCCATCCTGTTGGCGGACGCGGTCCGTGGCACCCGAGCTCAGACGCACCGCCACCTCACCGTCTGCGCCCTGATGGGGGTGCGCCACATCATCCTGGCGGTCAACAAGATGGACGGCGTCGACTACGACCAGGCCGTCTTCGACGATATCGCCGCCGAGGTTCGGGCCTCGGCCGCGCGGCACGACATCGTCGACGTGATCGAGATCCCGGTGAGTGCCCTGGGCGGGGCGAATGTGACGGCACCGAGCCAGGAGCTCTCCTGGTTCACCGGCCCCACGCTGTTGGCGGCGTTGGACGGCCTGGTGGTCGAGACCCCCGCGGCGGAGGGGCTCCGACTGCCGGTGCAGACGATCATCCGAGCGACCGACTTCCGTGGCTACGGCGGAGTGGTGGCGACCGGCACTGTGCGACCCGGTGACCCGGTGAAGGTGTCCGACAGCGGTCAAACCGCGATTGTCCGCAGGTTGGTCGGGTTGTCCGGCGACGATCCGGTGGAGTTCGACGAGGTGGCCGCCGGCCAGTCGGTCGCGCTGGAACTGGACCGGGACCTCGACATCACCCGCGGCGACGTGTTGGCGTCGCCAGCCGACAGTTCGACCCCGGCCGACCGGTACGCGGCGGAATTGGTGTGGCTCGGCGAGGAGCCGCTGGCGCATGGCCGCTCGTACGTACTGCGGGTCGGGCCGCTGGAGGTACCAGCGACGGTGACCCGAATCCGGCACCGGCTCGATGTCACGACCGGCGCGGAACTGGCCGCGCGCGACCTGCGGATGAACGATGTCGGCTGGGTGGAGATCGCAACCAACCGGGCGATCCCGCTCGATAGCTACCACCGCAGCAAGGAGACGGGCGGGTTCGTCCTCTGCGACAGGGTCACCGGCGACACGCTGGCAGCTGGCCTGACCAGGTTCGCGCTGCGTCGCTCCGCCAACGTCACCGAGCATGACTTCCAGGTCGACCGCGAGTCGCGGGAGACCCTGAACGGCCATTCCGGCCAGGTGCTGTGGTTCACCGGCCTGTCGGGTTCGGGCAAGTCCACGATCGCCAACCAGGTCGAGAGCCAGCTGTTCTCGCTTGGCATCCGTTCCTACATCCTGGACGGCGACAGCGTCCGGCACGGGCTCAGCAAGGACCTGGGCTTCACCCCGGAGGACCGGGCGGAGAACGTCCGCAGAGTCGCCGAGGTGGCCAACCTGATGGTCGACGCGGGGCTGGTGGTTTTGGTCTGCCTGGTGTCCCCCTTCAGGGGCGACCGTCGCACGGCCCGATCGCTGTTCGGCGAGGCGGATTTCCAGGAGGTGTTCGTCGACACCCCGCTAGAGGTCTGCATCGCCCGTGACCCCAAGGGTCTCTACGCGAAGAGCGCCGCCGGCAATCTGCCGAACATGTCCGGCGTCGGGCAGGACTACGAGCCGCCGACCCACCCCGACCTGCGACTGGACGGTGTCGCGCCGGTGGCGGACTCCGTTGCGGCCGTATTGGCGAAGCTGGGGCTCGCGGACGGCTGAGCCGTCGCCGTCGACTTCCTTCCGCGACTCCTGCGTCACGCGCATCGGCGAGGTGTCCGCGCCTCCGGCGGATTCCGCCGAATTCAGACAGATACGGCTGCTTTCGGCGGGAAGCGCCGTCTCGTGACCCTGGCGGCCAGCTGCGCCGAACCGTGGCAGCAAGCGGCAGAGCTGGCCGCAAATGTGGCTCAGATCACAGGATTTGCCCCCCGAAGTGGAATGACGCAGATAGTCGCACGGTTGACATACATGAGACTTGCGTCGAAGCGACTCAAAGTAAGTGAGTAGCTCACGAAAATGACTTGCAGTCGGCGCGAAGCTGCATCACACTAGCGATATCCATCTTCAGGAGGAACTCACATGACCCGTGCTGTCGGAATCGACCTCGGCACCACCAACTCCGTCGTTGCAGCCCTAGAGGGCGGCGAACCGACGGTCATCGCAAACGCCGAAGGCGCCCGCACAACGCCCTCGATCGTGGCCTTCGCCAAGAACGGCGAAATCCTGGTCGGCGAGGTTGCCAAGCGCCAAGGCGTCACCAACGTCGACCGGACCATCCGGTCGGTCAAGCGCCATATGGGTACGGACTGGTCCGTCGACATCGACGGCAAGCGGTACACGGCGCAGGAAATCTCCGCCCGGGTGCTCGGCAAGCTCAAGACCGATGCCGAGGCCTACCTCGGCGATAAGGTCAGCGACGCCGTCATCACGGTGCCCGCGTACTTCAACGATGCCCAGCGGCAGGCCACCAAGGAAGCTGGCGAGATCGCAGGCCTGAACGTGCTGCGCATCATCAACGAGCCCACCGCTGCGGCGTTGGCTTACGGCCTCGACAAGGGCGACGAGGAGCAGACGATCCTGGTCTTCGACCTCGGTGGCGGCACGTTCGACGTGTCCCT
>CAZJNU010000213.1:0-2528 GCA_964547485.1 uncultured Actinomycetes bacterium | reverse complement strand
GGGACGGTCAGTTGGCGATGACCTCACGGGTTCGGGTAATGGTGCCCGGTCGGCCACAGATCGAGGGTGCTGACAGCAGCGCGGCCTGTCTCGGAATGGTGCTGGAGTACTTCGGACGCTATGCCTCGCCGGAAGAGCTGCGGGATCGTTGCGGTATCAGCCGCGACGGGGCCGCGTTCGCTGATCTGGTGGCAGCTGGGGAGAGCTACGGCCTCGAGCCGACGACATTCCGCCGAACCGCCGAGGAATTGAAGGGCGTCGGGCTGCCCGCCATCTTGACCTGGCGGCACGGACACTACGTGGTGCTGGAGGGCTGGCAGCCGGGTCGCTGGGGACTGAACGACCCGGCGCACGGTCGAATCCGAGTCGACGCAGCATCGTTTGAACGCGACTTCACCGGCGAGGGGGTGTCGTTCACTGCGGGGCCGACCTTCCAGCCGGGCGGAACCAAACCTTCGCCGTGGAATCCGCTCCGGCGTGCCAGCGGAGGTGTCCGCTCCGGCCTGATCGCGCTGCTGGTGCTCAGCCTGGTGGCAGTCCTGCCCGCGCTCTCCGTGCCGTGGTTGCTGCGCGATTTTGTGGACCTCTTCCTGATGACCGGCGACGCCACCGCGGTACCGCAGATCGTGGCAGCGCTGGTGCTGATGGCGGTCCTGCAGATCGTCACCACTTTGCTCCGCAACCGGGTCTTCGCCCGGATGCAGTCGGTGATCATCGCCGACATGGGGTCCGGCTTGATGCGACGCCTGCTGACCGCCCCGATGCGGTTCTTCACCTCTCGGGCGTTGCCTGACCTGGCCCAGCGCACCCACGCCGTCGCACCGGTCGCCAGCGTCCTGGCGGGGCCGGTATCGCAAGCGCTCCTCGGTTCCACGCTCGGAATCGCGGCCACGGTGATGCTGTTCGCGCTGCAACCACTACTCGCGCTGGTTGCCCTGCTGGTGGCGGCCGCCTTCGGGCTCTGGCAGTGGCGCTGGCTGCGATCCCGGCGGGACGCGATGCGCCGCGAGGTGCGAGACCTCGCGGAGGTGACGGCGGTGGCCGGTGGCGCCGTTGATCTGTTCGAGACCGTGAAGACGATCGGGGACACCAGCGGCCTCACCGACATGTTCGGTGACCGACTCGCGTCGCTGGAGACGACCCGGGCCGACAACGACCGCCGGATGATGCTCGGGGTCGCGACCCCGGCCCTCCTGGTCGGGGTGGGGCAGATGCTGATCCTGCTGGTCGGCGCCGGGTTGGTGATCCAGGGAAAGATGTCGCTCGGCACGCTCGTGGCGGTCCAGACCCTCGCGCTGATGCAGTTTCGACCGGTCAGTCAACTCATGTCGGCGGCCGACCAGATGCAGACCGTCGAATGGGCGCTCGGCCAGATCGAGGACGTCCAATCCCAGCCGGTCGAACGGGTCGGTTCCACCGCCTCGGTCGCGGGTTGGGAACCGCTGCGGGGCGAGGTCGAATTGCGCGACATCGTGTTCGGCTATCGATCCCTGGCCGAACCGCTGATTTCGGACTTCAACCTGGACGTCGCGGCCGGGCGCCGGATCGCGATCGTGGGGGCCAGTGGCAGTGGCAAGTCGACGCTCGCTCGGCTGGTCGCTGGGGTCACTCGACCGTGGTCGGGGGAGGTGCTGATCGATGGTGTGCCGACGAGTCAGATCCCGACGCCGGTGCTGACCAGTTGTATCGGCTACGTGGAGCAGGACGTCACGTTGATGGCGATGTCGATTCGCGACAACGTGACGCTGCTCGATGATCGGATCCCGCTGTCAGATGTGCAGGCGGCGTTGGTGGACGCCTGTGTTGCCGATGAGGTACTAACGCGGCCCGGTGGGGTCGATTGGGTGATCGCCGACCGCGGACGGGGATTCTCCGGCGGCCAGCTGCAACGGTTGGGAATCGCTCGGGCGCTCGCCCGGAATCCCCGGATCCTGATCCTGGATGAAGCGACCTCGGCGCTCGATCCGGTGACCGAGGCCGCGGTCGACGCGGCGATCCGCCGGCGCGGCTGCACCACGATCGTGGTCGCGCACCGGCTCTCGACGATCCGGGACGCCGACGAGATCATCGTGTTGGACAAGGGGGTGGCCGTCGAACGAGGCACGCACGAACAGCTGCTGGCGCTCGGGGGACGGTACGCGGAGTTGATCGCATGACGGGACAGCAGCTGCGGATCACCGGCTCGAGTGCGGTCGATCTGGTGGAGGTCGCCGGGATGCGAGTGGTCACCGGGACGGCGATGGTGATGTTCCTCGATGACGGGCTGCCGGTGCACCTGGCAACTCTGACGTCCGGCGAATATGTCCCCGACGTCTCATCAGAGGCACACGCCTACCTTGTGGGGGCGCCGGAGGCGCGACTCGACCCGGCTGATCTCGGGGAGGCGCCGCCGTTGGATCCGCTGCCGGCGCTGGCCGCGGCAGCTGAGCAGCAGGTCACCCGACAGCGGCTGATATCGACCCACCGACAGGCGAGGGACGCCAGCCGCGCCGTCGCGGCGGCCGCCATGTCGTCCGCGGTGGATGCCG
>CAZJNU010000212.1:0-2549 GCA_964547485.1 uncultured Actinomycetes bacterium | reverse complement strand
ATCTACACCGACGACTACCCGGACTCGGCGGCCGACGATCCGATGCTGGTGTTCAACCTGACCGACCAGGTTCGGGAGAACATCCAGCAGACGCTCTACCGACTGCTGGTCCAGCGTCGATCCGTCTTCCGCTGAGGTGGGCGTGGTCAAACCTGCCGGTGGGCAGTCGCCGCAGCTATGCGAGACTTCCTAGCGTGGGAGCCAATCTTGCCGATCTGGTGACCGATTCCGCCGTCCGGTCACCGGACGCGCCCGCCATCATCTGTGCCGACCGGACCACGAGTTGGTCCGAACTCGAACGGCTCGTGCGGGCTGCGGCAGGCGGACTGACGGCCCGTGGCCTGCTGCGAGGTGCCCGGGTCGGACTGTTGGTCTCCAACAGTCTGGAGTTCGTGGTCTCCTACTTCGGGGTGCTGCGGGCTGGTCTGGTGGCGGTACCGATCAACACCGGCTATACGGAGTTCGAGGTCCGCTATCTGCTGGAGCAGTCGGGCGCTGAACTGCTCATCTGTGACTCCACAACTTCGGAGGTGGCGGCCGAGGCAACCCCCGGCGTGCCGATCGTGCGGATCGGCAGCGAGGACTGGCGGCGCCTGCTGGTCGGTAAGAATCCGCCGCCGATGACGCCGACGGACCCCGAGGAGTTGGCGGTGCTGATGTTCACCTCCGGCACCTCCGGCCGTCCTAAGGGCGCGATGTTGAGCCATCGGGCGCTGGGAGCGAACCTTGACCAGTTGGCGGCGCTGGACCAGCCACACGCGATGACGGCGGAGGATGTCGTGCTCATCGTGCTGCCGCTGTTCCACAGCTATGCCCTCAATGGGGCGCTGGGGTTGGTGGCCAAAACCGGTGCCACCGCTGTGATTACTTCCAGATTCGAGGCCGCCGACGCGCTCAGTATGGTGGCCAAGTATTCGGCCACCGTGGTCACTACCGCGCCGCCGGTGTATACCGCCTGGCTCGCCCAACCTGGACTGGACGCCAGGTTGTCCCGGGTGAGACTGCTGATCTCCGGCGCTGCGCCGTTGAGCGGACGGATCTTCAGCGAGCTGCTGGAGCTGGGCGGATTGCCGGTGTGGGAGGGCTACGGGATGACCGAAGCCAGCCCCGTCATCACCAGCACGTTGGTGAGTGGCCGGGCCAAACCAGGTTCGGTCGGAGTGCCGCTGCCCGGCATCGAACTCAAGATCTGTGATGAGGCCGGCAATGAGGTCGACGACGGAGATCCGGGTGAAGTGGTGATCCGCGGCGGCAACCTGTTCTCCGGGTATTGGCCCGACGGCGACGACGGTCCCGACTCCGACGGCTGGTGGCGGACCTCAGATGTCGCGATCCTCGACCACGATGGCGACCTCCGGCTGGTCGACCGGCGCAACGACCTGATTATCGTCAGCGGGTTCAACGTGTACCCGCGCGAGGTCGAGGAGGTGATCGGGATGCTGCCCGGCGTCACCGAGGTGGCGGTGTTGGGTATTCCGCATCCGTATACCGGCGAGACCGTGAAGGCACTGCTGGTCGCGTCCGACGACCTCACCAGTGACGCGATCGTCGCCTTCTGTCAGACCCGGTTGGCGCGGTTCAAGTGCCCGACCGTCGTCAGTTTCGTCGACCAGCTTCCCCATTCCGGCACCGGCAAGATCTCCAAGGGTTCACTGCGGGAACGGTTGCGGCTCGAGGTGGAGGCAGCCCTGGCCCAGGCCCAGTCGGACGCCGCCGAGCAGGACCCTGCCGAGCAGGACCCTGCCGAGCAGGACGCTGCCGAGCGGGACACGTCAGGGTGACCGAGGCCCGGGTCGTGCTGGTCGGGAAACCCGGGTGCCACCTGTGCGATCTCGCCAGGGAGGTGGTGGCGGCCGTGTGCCGAGACACCGGCGAGTCCTTCCGGGAGGTATCGCTGTTCGACGACGAAGAGTTGTTCGATCGCTACGGTGAGTTGATTCCGGTCGTGCTGGTCGATGGCGTCCAGCATCAGCATTGGCGGGTCGACGGCCCCAGGCTCGCGGCCGCATTGGCTCGTTAGTCGGTAAGCAGGCGTGCGCCTGTCCGATATCCGGACACTGAGTACCGGTCTGCTTTGTGCAACGATTGGTGAATACGTACGCTGGGACCTCCACGCCAGCAGACACGGAGTCGCAGTGACCACCAGCACCTCCCAGCACGACCGGGATTGGACGGCCGGATGACGGTCATCGTGGTGGGCGTCAGCCATCGGTCGGCTTCGTTCGATCTGCTGGATCGGGTGGCGATGGACGACGACGGTGCGCGGGATCTACTGGAGTCCGTCGTCAGTAGCAATCACGTCGCCGAGGCGCTGGTGCTCTCCACCTGCAATCGCGTCGAGGTCTACGCCGACGTCGACCGGTTCCACGGGGCGGTCGAGGACATCACGGCCATGTTGGCCAAACATGCCGGCCTGCCGGTGGTCGACTTCTCAGCCTCGGCTTACGTGCACTACGACGAGCGGGCCGTCCATCACATTTTCTCGGTGGCCTCGGGCCTCGACTCGATGGTCGTCGGTGAGCAGCAGATCACCGGTCAGGTGCGCACGG
>CAZJNU010000211.1:0-2596 GCA_964547485.1 uncultured Actinomycetes bacterium | reverse complement strand
GCCACCCTGATCGTGATCTATACCCTCGGCATCGTCTTCACCACGGTGGTGGCGGGCAAGCTCTCCGACCGCAATGGTCGGCGAAAGATCTACGTCATCGTGTCGTCGGTGATCATGGCTGTTGCTGCGACGCTATTCGCCTTCGCCGCCGACTTCACCCTGGCGATGGTTGCCGCGGCGGTGCTGGGCCTCGGCTACGGCGTCTACCTGGCGGTCGACCAGGCGCTGATCACCCAGGTGCTGCCAAGCGCGGGTGACCGGGCCCGAGACCTGGGTGTCATCAACATCGCCAACTCCGCCCCGCAGGTGATAGCCCCGATCATCGCCGGCGGGCTGATCGCCGCCTTCGGCACGAATCCGGGCTACCTGTTGGTCTACGTGGCGGCCGGGCTGGTGACGCTGGCCGGGGCGGTCGCGATCCGGCCGATCCGGTCTGTGCCGTAGGTCCGCGCTGCGTCAGCGGTGTTCGTGGTCGATGACGTCGATGCCGACCGCAGCGGCGATCACCAGCACCGGATCCACGCCGTCGACCTGGATCCCGAACGAGTCGGTGAACGTGATCCAGTTCTGAGTGGCCGTGGCGACCACCCGTCCGGACGCGTCGACGAGGGTGAATTCGTGGTCGGCGATGTCGCCGGAAACGTCGAGGTCCCCGTCCTCGGACCCCTCGATCCGCCAGGTCTCCTTCAGCGGCAGGAAGTTGGCCTTGCGGATGGTGATGTCGGTTCGGGCCGGTCGCGACAGCAGGAAGGTGGGGTGAACGTGCATCGCCGGCCGCACCAGTTCGGCAACCTGCGCCTCGGAGGCATCGTGCATCGTCCAGCGCTCCTTGCCCAACGCCGCGTGGTGCTTGAAGTGGTATAGCTGCGAACCGTTGGAATCGAACACCAGAAACCCGTCGATGCTGGCCATCTTCCGGCGCAGCAGGTACGAGCCGGGCGGCATCCCGGAGGTGTCAGGGGCAGCATCGCGGTGTCCGAGCATGGGGTCCTCCAGGTAGATGTGACTGGGAGGGTATCCGATCGCGCGGGCGGAACGGAGCCGTCAGTGGCGGCCGCGGCTAGGACCTGCGTTAGGAGGGAACGACTGGCTGGAGTTGGGGTCGCTTCGCGGTGATGTTGTCGCCGCTGCTGGTTCCTCGCAGCCTCCGTCCGAGCCACGGGCCGAGGTGGGCAATCGTCCAGTCGACGTCTGCCCGGCGACGGATGAGCCACGGTTTCGGGTGCGCGGGCGGGAGAAGCTGGCGCCACGAGTCGTCGCCAAGCCCGACCAACTCCGCTGCCGCCAGCGCCACCCGCTGATGTCCGATCGCGGACAGGTGCAACCGGTCAACTGACCAGCAGCGTTCGTCGTCGAACAGCGTCACACCCCAGAAATCCATCACCAACGCGTCGTGGTCGCGGGCAATCCGGCGGACGTGGTTGTCGTAGGCGCCCAATCTGGCGGCCAGCCGGCCCATCACAGCCGATCGTCGGGATGGATCCCCGACGCAGGTGAGCAGCACGTCCGCGCCGGTGCCGCGGATGGCCTCGACACTCTGCTCGAGCTGGTCCGCGACTTGATCGATGTCCACCTTGGGTCGGAGCACGTCGTTGACCCCAGCTGCCACGGAAACCAAGTCGGGCTTCAAGGCGATCGCCGCCGGCACCTGCTCCTCGACGACCTGAGTGATTCGCTTTCCGCGGATGGCCAGGTTCGCGTATTCGACGGCAGGATTGGCCTCGGCCAGGATGTCGGCGAATCGGTCGGCCCAGCCGCGGAACGAGCCGTCCGGGCCGGGGTCGTCCAGCCCTTCGGTGTAGGAGTCGCCGATGGCAATGAATCGGGCGTACCCGCGGGCACGTGATTTCGGACCGGACGCGGGGTGGTCGGCAGTCATGGGACCTCAGGGTGCCACGGGCCCAGCCGCCGGGGACAGTGACCCCCAGCGTCAGCTGCCAGGGATGAACCCTTGGTCGAGTTCCCAGGGGGCGATCGGGGAGTTCTGGATAACCCAGGACTGCAACTCCTTGTCGCCGCCCGTGATGATCATCAATCCCACCACGACGAACACAGCCCCCAGCGCCCGCCGAAACGCGCTGTGCGGGTCCGCGGCCCAGCGCGCGCGTCGCAGCAGTCGCTGACCAGCCAGTGAAATGGCTAGCAGCGTGACACACAACCCGATCGTGTAGGCGAGCAGCAGAGCCATGCCTTGCGCGAAATCGGCCGGCAGCACCGTGACGATGACATAGCCGTAGAGCGGACTGCAGGAGGAGAACACCGGCCCGAGGGCCGCGCCAGTGAGTACTGCCCCAAGCGTTCCGCGCCGCGAGCGCGCTGCCTGCAGCCGCTTCGTGGATCGACCCTGCATCCCCAGCAACGAAGAGACTCGTTCCCACAGGCTGGGGAATAGCGACACCAGGCCGAGCAGGATCAGCAGGCCGCCGCTGAGCCAGGCCCAGACCTCTGGTGGCACGCCGATCAGAGCGGTGGAAACCTTCAACACGAGGGTGAAGACGATGATCGACAACCCCAGCGATGCGCTCACGATGACGGCGCGGGTCAACGGGTTCTGCGCCGGTTCGGGTGCCTGGGTCGTCTGGAGGACGCCGACCCC
>CAZJNU010000210.1:0-2606 GCA_964547485.1 uncultured Actinomycetes bacterium | reverse complement strand
TCCACCGCCCTGCAGTTGGGCGACGCCTTCATCTGCGCCTCGGACCGGCAGCGCGATCTCTGGCTCGGCGGGCTGGGGGAGGCCGGCCGGCTCGACCTTTCGCTGATCCGGCGGGACCCTCAGACCGACCAGCTGATCGGCATCGTTCCGTTCGGCGTGTCGGACTCGCCGCCGCCGCCGCTGACCGGGCCAGGGCCGATCCACGGCGAACTCGTGCCGAATGATGCGACGGCTTTTCTGTGGACTGGTGGGCTGTGGAATTGGTTCGATCCACTATCCGTGCTGGAGGGGTTGGCGCAGGCGCGGGCCGACGATCCCAGCCTGCATCTTGTCGTGATGGGTATGCGGCATCCCGATCCGTCTTGGGAAGAACAGGCCGCGTCCCGAGACCTGCGAAGGAGGGCTGGTGAGTTGGGGCTGCTCGCGCCCGGCGGGGGGGTGGTGCTGCTCGAAGGCTGGGTCCCGTACGCCGAACGCCACCGCTACCTACTCGACGCCGACGCGGCAGTCAGCAGCCATTTCGACACGGTGGAGACCCGGTTCAGCTTCCGTACCCGGTTCCTGGACCACCTGTGGTGTGGGTTGCCCACCTTCACCACCCCCGGCGGCGAACTCGCGGAGCGGATGATCGCGACCGGCGCCGCCGAGCCGGTGGCGGAGGGGGACGGCGCGGCCTGGGCGCGAGCTCTGCTCGCTGCGGCCGCGGATCCCGGCAGACTCGCGCGAATGAGCGCGTCGGCCACGACCTTGGCCGACGACTACCGTTGGTCGATCATCACCGAGCCACTGGCCCGAATCGTCGCTCAGCAAGGGGCTTCCCCGACAGCCAGAACCACCTCCGTGGCTCGCCCGAGCCGACTCGACGCGGCCCGCTACGCACTCCTGCTTTCCCGGCTGCGAGTGCAGGAACAGGGTCTGGGTTCGCTCGCATCCGGCTTCCGGCGGGCGCTCCACAAAGATCCGGGCTGACCTAGTCGGGCGCTGTTGGCACTTTCAATTCCGAAGGAGGGCGCGCCCCAACCGCAGGGTGGTCTGAACCAGTACGGCGTAGCCGCGCGGGGAGAATCTGCCGCGCAGCACACGCAGCCCGGCGAGTTGCGCCCGCAGCAGCGTTCGCTCGCGGGCGGCGACGTCCTGGCTGGTGATACCGCCCGGGTGCAGCCGGTAGTGGAGTAGAACCTCGTCAACGATCGCAAACCGACCGCCCGCGCCTGCAAGTCGATATGCGAGATTCACATCCTCGGCGAGCGCATACCGTTCGTCGAATCCGCCGACCGCACGGATGGCCTCGGTACGGAACATTCCGCTCCCGAATAGGAAGGGCTCACGGCCGTCGCGCAGCCCCCAGTGCCACCCCGGTTCCGTACCGGATTCGGGATCGGTGCCCTGGAAAGTGGTGAACCGGGTTCCGACACCGACCAATGACGCGTCCCGGTCAAGGCGTGTGCGTTGCGCGGCAAACCGGCCGGGCGACGACACATCGTCGCTGTCGCAGACGACGACGAACTCCCCGCGGGCGGCAGCCAGGATCCGATTTCGTGCGGCGGGGATACCGGCGGATCGCTCGTTCCGCAACAGCACGATCCGTTCGTCCTCGGCCGCCAATCGGACGGCGACCTGCCAAGTGTCGTCGGTCGATCCGTCGTCCAAAATCAACAGTTCGAAGTCCCGCTCCGATTGCGCCAGCACGCTTTCGACGGCCACGACCAGTAACTCGGCGCGATCCCGGACGGGCATCATCACGGAGATGGCAGGCGATACTGGGGCCACGGTCAGTAGGCTCCCGAACCGGTGACGACCGCCTTCGCAGTGCGCAACACGATGATCGCGTCCAGTGCCAGCGACCAGTTCTCCACGTAGTAGAGATCGAGCAGCACTGCCTGTTCCCAATCGAGGTCGGAGCGACCGGACACTTGCCAGAGCCCCGTCATACCAGGCTTCGCCAGCAGTCGGCGGGTGGCGACATCGTCGTAGCGACTGACATCGTCCAGCGGGTGCGGGCGTGGTCCGACGAGTGACATTTGGCCGAGCCAGACGTTGAACAGCTGCGGCAATTCGTCGAGCGAGAACCGCCGGAGACCGCGGCCGACGGTCGTGATCCGCGGGTCGCGCTCGAGCTTGAAGGTGGCACCGTCCGCGCCGCTGACCTGCTCCGCCTCCGCCCTCAGCTCGTCCCGCATGCCCTCCGCCTCGGGCACCATGGTCCTGAACTTCCAGCAACTGAAGGTGGTACCACCCACCCCGGCGCGCACCTGTTTGAAGAAGATCGGACCCTTGCTCGTCCCTCGGATGCTAACGGCGATCACGGCCAGCGGGATCGCCAGCAGGATCAACAGCAGGGTCGAGCCCACGAGGTCGATGACCCGCTTGACCACTTTTGCCGGTCCCGAGAACCGCGGCATCTCGACTCGGACCAGCGCGAGTCCCTGGATGGGCTCAATCGACAGCCGTGGGCCGGCGATCTGGGCGATTGCCGGACTGACCAGCAGCGACAACTCCGTGTCCTCCATCGCCCAACCCAGTCGCCGAGGCCAGGTCGGATCAGCATGAAGCGCGGGCGCATAGACGAGGGTGTCGGCGTCAGCATCCGCGGCCGCTTTCACAAC
>CAZJNU010000209.1:0-2613 GCA_964547485.1 uncultured Actinomycetes bacterium | reverse complement strand
AGCATCTCCGGTGCGCCCATCACCCAACTGCCGTGCTCGGCGAACGTTCCGCCGGACCACTTGCGGGCGCTGGAGAAAGGAACCGACGACGTCAGCTGCCAGCCCGGATCCGGATACGCCGTCGCGACGGCGGCCAGCGTCGGGTTGGGGTTTTGCTCCGAGGCTCCCAGCGCACCGAGGGCGGCCCCGACCGGCGCGCCCTCGTCCAGCGTGTGCACCGACTGCACAGCCATGCCCGGCTCGGTCAGAGTGCCGGTCTTGTCCACGCAGATGACGTCGACTCTGGCCAACCCCTCAACTGCCGGCATCTCCTGCACCAGCGCGCGCTTCTTGCCGAGCCGGACCACCGCGACCGCCATCGCGACACTGGTCAACAGCACCAGCCCCTCGGGCACCATCGTCACGACTCCGGCGACGGTGCCGCTGAGCGCCTCCTGCCAGTTGGGGCTGGCCCGCAGCTGACTGATGAAGAGCAACGTCCCGAGCGGCACCAGGACATACGACATGACCCGCACGAACCGCATGATCGCGCCCATCAGTTCGCTCTTGGCGGTGGTGAACTTTCGGGCCTCGGCGGTGAGTTTGGTCGCGTAGGCGTCTGTCCCGACCCTGGTCGCCCGCATCAGGCCGCTGCCGGCGACCACAAACGAGCCGCTGAGGACTTCATCCCCGTGGTGTTTGTGCACCGGGTCGGCCTCACCGGTGAGCAGCGACTCGTCAGCCTCCAGGCCTGTGGCCTCGATGATCTCGCCGTCCACCACGATCTGGTCGCCAAGCCGCAACTCGATTGCGTCTCCCAGCACGATCTCATTGGCACTGATCGCCAGCGGCTCGCCACCCCTGCGAACTACCGGCTTGACCTCGCCCACCAGCGAGAGTTTCTCCAGCGTTCGCTTGGCCCGGTATTCCTGCACGATGCCGATGGCCGAGTTGATGATGATGACGAACCCGAACAGGGAGTCCTGAAATGGCGCCCTGGCGATGATCATCAAGGCCCACATGATGCCGATCACCAGGTTGAACGAGGTGAGGGTGTTCTCCCGGATGATGCTGGCCAGGCTGCGGCTGCGGGGGTCGGGCGCGATGTTGACCTCGCCACGAGCCACTCGTTCAGCAACCTCGGCCTGACTGAGTCCGGTGACGGTCAGCTCAGCCGCGTCGGCGGGTTCGACCGTCACGTCAGGATTCCAGCCCGTCAAGGCGGCGCAGGATGACGCCTTCGCGCAGCGCCCAGGGGCACAGCACGAGTTCGGTCAGGCCGAATAGGTCCATCGCGGCTTCCGCCACTAGAGCACCGGCGACCAGTTGCGCCGCCCGGCCCTCCGAGACACCTGGCAGTTGGGCGCGTTCGGCCGCCGACATGGCCGACAGTTTCGGCAGCCAATCGCCGAGATCGTCGCGGTCGAGGACCCGGCGGACGAACGGGCCATCGGCCGACGGAGCAGCACCAGTGACCCGAGCCAACTGTCGGAAGGTCTTCGACGTGGCGACCGCCATCTCAGGTTCGCCCAGCCGGGAGATGGACCCGACGGCACCGGCGATTTCGGCGCGGATATGTTTCCGAAGCGCCCGCAGCTGCTTACCCGAGGGCGGATCACCGGTGAGCAGCGTCCTGGTCAGCCGGCCGGCACCGAGGGGTAGCGATACCGCCTCGTCCGGATCCTCGTCCAGCCCGACGGCCAACTCCAACGAGCCACCGCCGATGTCCAGCACCAACAGCCGCCCCGCACTCCAACCGAACCAACGCCGAACGGCGAGGAAGGTGAGACGGGATTCGTCCTCACCACTGAGCAGTGAAAGCCGCACCCCGGTCTCCTGCTCCACGGCGGCGATCACCTCAGCTCCATTCGGGGCTTCCCGGATGGCAGAGGTGGCAAACCCGAGGATCTCGTTGACCCCCATATCCTCGGCGATCACGATCGATTCGGACACGAATCCGGCGAGTGCGTCAATCGCCCGGGCCGACACTCGACCGTCTTTGGTCAGGTTCTCCGCGAGCCGCAACTCAGTCTTGTGGGAGTGGGCTGGCACCGGCGCGCCACCATGGTGGGCGTCCACCAGCAATAGGTGGACGGTGTTCGAACCCACATCCAGCACTCCGAGACGCACGCGTGCCAGGGTAGCGCCCACCGCGTGCGTAGAGTGCTGCGGTGACCGAAGTGGGCCTCAACTTCCCGCGGACCTGGCTGGAGTTCATCGACCCGGCGGATCCCGACCGGATGTTCCGCTGCGATGCCACCTGGCTGGCGTCGCGCTGGACCTGCATCTTCGGGGCCGGCTGCCGAGGAATCTACGCAACGGCCCCCGACTTCGGCTGCTGCACCCTCGGAGCGCACTTCTCAGACAAGGACGACCGGCGCCACACCCGCAAGATGGCAGCCCGACTGACGGAGGAGACCTGGCAGTTCCAGTCGGAGGGACAGCGAGACGGCATCGTGATGCGCGACGCCGACGGCGAGAAACAGACACGGACCGTGGACGGGGCGTGCATCTTCCTCAATCGCGAGGGCTTCTCCGGCGGCGAGGGCTGCGCCCTGCACCTGCTGGCCCTCCGGGAAGGCGAGGATCCGCAATCGGTGAAGCCGGACGTCTGTTGGCAACTGCCGATCCGGC
>CAZJNU010000208.1:0-2626 GCA_964547485.1 uncultured Actinomycetes bacterium | reverse complement strand
ACCCTCATCACCCGGGAACTGCAGGACAGTGTGATGGAGGCCCGCCTTCAACCCATCGGTGCGGTAATCGGGCGGATGCGGCGAGTCGTGCGGGACCTCGCCACGGCCGAGGGCAAGCAGGTCAGAGTCGAGATCGAGGGTGAGGATGTTGCCGTCGACAAGGCCATCAACGAGGTGCTCCGCGACCCGCTGACGCACCTGGTTCGAAATGCGATCGACCACGGGATCGAGTCCGCGGAGGATCGGATACGGGCCGGGAAGCCGGCCCAGGCCACCCTGCGAATCCAGGCCTCGTTGGTCGGTGGCGGGGTACGAATCGATATCTCCGACGACGGCCGCGGCGTTGATCGCGCGGGTTTGGTGACGAAGGCGGTGGCGACCGGTGAGCTGACCCAGGCGCAAGCCGCCGCCATCTCCGACGAGGACGCCCTCGCCCTGATCTTCCGGCCGGGCCTGTCCACTGCCGAGCAGGTTACGACGATCTCCGGCCGCGGCGTCGGCATGGACGTGGTGCGGTCGAATCTGGAGCACATCGGCGGCAGCGTCGGCGTCCGTTCCGTGCCGGGGGAAGGTTCCCGGTTTCGCATCAACGTACCGCTGACTTTGGCCATCATCCCCGCCGTGGTGGTGACCTGCGGGCCCGGCCGCTACACGATTCCGCAAGTCGATGTGCAAGCCGTCGTCCGCGTCGAAAACGACGCCATTCACGATCAGGTCGAACCCATCGGGGATGCTCTCTTCCTTCGGCGCAATGACCACCTGCTCCCACTGGTCAGCCTCGCCGATCACCTCGGGATCGCCGCCGGCACCGCCGACGACGGCCTGTCGATTGTGATCGTCTCCAGACTTGATCGCACCTATGGCCTGATTGTCGACACGGTAGGCGACAACGTGGAGGCAGTGGTCAAGCCGCTGCCCCGTGCGCTGCGCGGAATCCCGCAATACGTTGGCGCCACCGTCCTCAGTGACGGTCAACCCTCCCTGATTCTCGATGTCCTCTCACCGGCGACGTCCGCCGGCGTGATCCAGCATCACGTCGAGGAGTCGGATCGGGCACCCGACGGCACTGCGCCCGACGCGAGCACCAAACTCCTCCTAGTTCGCGGTGACGACGACGCGCGGCTCGCGCTGCCACTCGTCCGGGTGCGGCGACTGGAGCGAATCCGGTCACAGGACATCGAGCACAGCGCCGGAATGTCGGTGATCCAATACCGAGGGGGGATGCTGCCGTTGGTCCGGGTGTCGGACCAGCTCCCGGCCGAGGCACACCCCAACCACCAGCAGACGGCTGCCGAAACCGGCCCCGCGGGCTCGCCCGCCGCCGCCGAGGACACCGTCGACACCGCGGTCTGCGCCACCAGCAGCGGCACAGTCGGCTTCCTGGTGTCGTCGATCAACGACATCACCCTCGCCGGTATCGCCCTACCCGAGGTAGTCCCTCGACCGGGGATCTCCGGTCGCCTCATCGTCGACGAGCACGTCACCTTGGTGCTTGACGTCGACGCCCTGGCGAAGCTCGGCTTACCTCGGGGGGGCACATGAACAGCAAGTCGTCGAGCGAACTCGTAGCGACCTTCCGGATCGCGTCAATGCTGCTCGGCACAGATGTCGCCAGGGTCCAGGAGGTCGTTCGCGATCAACTGCTCGAGCCCGTGCCGCAGGCGCCCGAGGCCATTGCGGGCCTGCTCAACTTGCGCGGTCAGATCCTGGCCGTGACCGATCTGCGGACCAGACTCGGTCTCCCCCCACTCCAGTCGGCGCCGGGGCACGACACGGTCTCGCAGTCGGGTGCCGCCCACTTCATCATTCGCACCGGCGCGGAGTCTGAGAGTTTGCTGGTCGATCTGGAGGGAGAGGTCCTCTCGCTCGCCGAATTCCAGCGCGAGGAGATTCCGGATACTGTCCCCGCAGGGATCCGACCGTACGTGTCCGAGGTCTACCAACTCGACCATGAACTGCTGCTCGTGCTAGACATCGATAAGGTTCTCGACGCCGGGGACACGGAGGAGGCCGAGCCACGTGCAGGCATTGGTCATTGACGATTCGCGGGCGATGAGGCTGATTCTGCGCCGGATGCTGACCGAGTTGGGGATGGACGTCCATGAGGCGAACGACGGCCTCGACGGGCTCGCCAAACTCACGGACGGCTTGCTGCCCAGCCTGATCCTGGTCGACTGGCATATGCCGCAGATGGAGGGCATCGACTTCCTTGCCGCAGTTCGCAAACCGCCATTCGACTTCTCCGGTCGCGTCGTGATGGTCACCACCGAAACAGAGGCGGCCCAAATCGCGCGGGCGCTCGATCTCGGTGCCGATGAGTACGTGATGAAGCCGTTCACGAAAGAGGCCCTGACGGGCAAGCTGGCGCTGCTGGGTCTGGGCTCCTGACGTGGCCGCGGGGGAGGTGGATTCCGACTCGATCCGGGTGATGGTGGTCGACGATTCCGCCGTTGCGCGGCAGGCCGTCGTCGCCGCGCTCAACCGGGCCGACGGGCTCGTGCCTGTCGGTATCGCCGCCAACGGGCGGGTGGCGCTGGACCGACTGGACCTGATGCAACCCGATGTGATGGTGCTGGACTTGGAGATGCCCGAACTGGACGGGATCGCCACCCTGCGGGAACTGCGC
>CAZJNU010000207.1:0-2628 GCA_964547485.1 uncultured Actinomycetes bacterium | reverse complement strand
ACCCCCGGACGCGCGGTTGCCAACGGCCCGCGCGTGCCCCGTGACCGCGTGCCATGCAACTTCTGCCCTCTGACTCGAACTGAGTAGCGGGTGGCGCGTCCTCCGAGTTCCAGGAGGACCCATGACCGGCACCACCGAAGCGCCCTCGGCCGACGGCGATATCCCCGCGGCTGCGACGTCGCGGGCAGCACGAACGCGAGGTCGAGCACCTCGCGATGAGGGCCAATGGGCCTTGGGCTCGACCACTCCGCTGAACCCCAACGAGGAGTTCAAGGCCGCGGACGGCGGCCTGAACGTGCGGGAGCGAATCGAACGCGTCTACTCGAAGGAAGGGTTCGCAGCGATTCCCGAAGACGACCTTCGGGGCCGGATGAGGTGGTGGGGTCTCTACACCCAGCGTCGGCCTGGGATTCCAGGAGGTAAGACCGCCACCCTGGCACCGTCGGAACTCGACGACGAGTTCTTCATGCTGCGGGTGCGCTCCGACGGCGGGGCGCTGACCGGCCGCCAACTTCGCGTGGTGGCCGGTATCGCCGCGGAGTTCGGGCGAGGAGTCGCAGATATCACCGACCGGCAGAACATCCAGCTCCATTGGATAGCGATCGAGGACGTCCCGGAAATCTGGCGTCGGCTAGAGCTGGTCGGACTGACGACCGCCGAAGCCTGTGGCGACACACCACGGGTGGTGCTCGGGTCGCCGCTGGCGGGAGTGGCCGCGGACGAGATCGTCGACGGTTCGGCGGCCATCGAGGAGATCGTCAGACGCTTCGTCGGCACACCCGAGTTCGCAAATCTGCCTCGCAAATTCAAGGGTGCCGTGTCCGGCTCGCCGAGGCAGGACGTTGCCCACGAGATCAACGATGTCTCCTTTCTGGGGGTGGTCCACCCGGTGCATGGCCCGGGTTTTGACATCTGGGTGGGGGGCGGACTCTCGACCAACCCGATGCTTGCGCAGCGACTCGGGGCGTGGGTGCCGGCCAGTGAGGTTGCCGACGTCTACGGTGCGGTGCTGGGGCTCTTCCGTGACTACGGATATCGACGGCTGCGCAGCAAAGCGAGACTGAAGTTCCTGCTGAAGGATTGGGGAGTCGAACGCTTTCGCAAGGTGCTCGAGGTTGAGTACCTGCAGCGTGCCCTGCTCGATGGACCGCCGCCTCCGCCGCCCGCCGACGGCCATCGTGATCACATCGGCATTCAGCCGCAACGCGACGGACGGGTCGCGGTGGGTGCCGCCACCACCGTTGGACGCACGAATGCCGAGGCGCTCAGTCGTGTCGCCGACCTGGCTGACGAGTTCGGCAGCGGTCGGATTCGGTTGACGGCCTGGCAGAACCTGGTGCTGTTGGACGTCGATCCCGCGTCCGCCGAACACCTCGCTGAGGAACTCGGTCGCCTTGGACTACAGGTTCACCCGTCGCCTGTGCGGCGGGCCGCGATGGCCTGCACCGGGATCGAATTCTGCAAACTCGCGATCGCGGAGACGAAGGGCAGAGCTGCCCAACTGATCGGGCAGGTCGAGCAGCGGTTGCCCGATTTGGATCAGCAGATCGCCATCCATGTGAACGGCTGTCCCAACTCCTGCGCGAGGTTTCAGGTGGCCGATATCGGTCTCAAGGGCGTCCTGGTCAGCGACCCGGAAAGTGGCGCACAGCAGGAAGGGTTCCAAGTCCACTTGGGCGGATCGCTCGGCCAGGACGCCGGTTTCGGTCGCTCCCCGCGAGGACTGCGACTCACCTCCGAGGAGCTACCCGACTACGTCGAGCGGCTACTGCGTCGATTCACAGCGGACGGGCGCGGACGCAGTTTCGCGGAATGGGCAATCGAAGCGGACGAGGAGGAGCTTCGATGAGCGCGGCTGACGGCGAGCGGACCCGCGGGACCGAGGCCACGGAGCTGTTGGACCTGCCCGCCCCGAGGATGTTCGACGAGCCGGAGGCGCTGGCGGAACTGGTCGCCACGGGACACGACCTATTCGGTCCGGATTCGACGCCGGAATCGATCCTCGCGTGGGGCGCGGAGGCTGTTGGAGTCAGTCGGCTGGCGATCGCTTCGTCGTTCGCGGATTCGGTACTGGCGCATCTGGCCGCGCGGGCGGTGCCCGGGGTTGACGTGCTGTTTGTGGACACCGGATACCACTTCGTCGAGACGATCGGGTTACGCGATGCGGTCGAGGCTGTCTACGACGTCAACGTTCGCACCCTGCTGCCGATTCTCAGCGTCGACAGCCAAGCCGAACGTCATGGCGCCGACCTCTACGCGCGGGATCCCGACACCTGCTGCGCCATCCGCAAGGTGGCTCCCTTCTCAGCTGCCCTGCGCGAATACGACGGCTGGGCGTCGGGGCTTCGCCGCGATGATCACAACGCCCGCGGCGATGTCCGTCCGGTGATGGCTGATCCGCGCCGGCAGATGCTCAAGCTGAATCCGCTCGCCTTCTGGACCCAGGACCGAGTGGACGACTACGTGCAGCAGCATTCGCTGCTGGAGAATCCGCTCCGCCAGGTCGGGTACGTCTCGATCGGCTGCGCACCGTGCACCAGGCCAGTCGCCGAGGGCGAACACCCCCGATCAGGTCGCTGGGCCGGGTTGGCGAAGGTCGAGTGCGGGATGCACGCGTGAACGCCGGCG
>CAZJNU010000206.1:0-2630 GCA_964547485.1 uncultured Actinomycetes bacterium | reverse complement strand
GAGGTGGCGTCTACTGGTTGGACACGCAACTGCAGCGCTCCGATGTGATTCAACTTCTCAGTCATGCGCTGCTGTTCGCCTGCCCCTCGGTCTACGAGCCGCTCGGCATTGTGAACCTGGAGGCGATGGGCTGCGAGACCCCGGTCGTGGCGAGTGCGGTCGGTGGTATCCCGGAGGTAGTGGTGGATGGCGAGACGGGCATCCTGGTGCCATTCGATGCCGATCACACCGAAGACTTCGAGGTTCGATTCGCCGATGCCGTGAATCAGGTCGCCGCCGACCCGGCTGCCGCCGCGGAGATGGGACGGAGGGGTCGGCAGCGGGCCATCCAGGCTTTCGGGTGGGACACCATCGCGGCCAGGACAGTCGAGGTCTATCGGGCGGCTGGGGCGAAGTAGCCGGCTAGCCGGTCGGGCGGCGACTGGGTTCGCCCGTGCGAGGCCCCGTCGTCGATGGCCCGGCATCCCCAGCGCAGGGGCCTATGGTGGTGCACGTTCATGGAATCGTCACTAAGCGAAAGGGTTGGAATGTCGGTAGGGCCGGTTGATGTTGTCGTCGTGAAATTCCCGGGGAGTCAGTTCAACGGGGAAGTTGGACCCGCCCTGCTGGCAGCAGTGGAACAGGGTGACGTCCGGATCCTGGACCTGGTGTTCATCCGGCGGACCTCACCCGATGAAGTGAGCGTGGTCGAACTCGAGGATTTCGATGACGCGCAACTAGCCATCCTCAGCGACGGACTCTCGGCCCGGGTCGACCTGCTCAGCGATGAGGACATCGAGGTGATCGGTGAGGGCCTCGAGCTGGGGTCCTCGGCAGTGGCCGTCGTGTTCGAGCATGCCTGGGCGACGCGGCTACTGTCCGCCGTTCGGGGCTCGAAGGGCGAGCTCCTGCTGGACGAGCGAATCCCCGCCGAGGTCGTGGCCGCCGCCCTGGCCGCAACCGACGAGTCCTGATCAGCAACCACCACCGCGAGGAGAGCAACCATCATGATGCGACGAGGACGTAGGGGCCGGCCGGGCCTGCTGGGGACAATGGCGCGAACGGCTGTGATCGCCGGCACCGCGACCGCGACCGTCGGTGCGGTGTCCGGACACGCCCAGAAGAAGCAGGCGCAGCAGCAGGCCGCAGCCCAGCAACAGCAGGATCAGCAGCAGCAGGCGGCCCAGCAGGCCCAGCAACAGCAGGCGGCGGCGCAGCAGCCGGCCGCGCCGGCCGGCGACGATGTCGTCGCCCAGTTGACCAAACTCAGCGACATGAAGGCGCAGGGTTTGCTGTCGGAGTCCGAATTCGACGCGGCCAAAGTGAAACTTCTGGGATCCTGACCCGGTCGATCAATCAACAACATTGTGGAGTTATGGACATGGCGGAACTCAGCTCGGCAGATCCCGATAGCGGCATCGACTTCCCCGTCCTGGCGGGGAAGGTCAGCACGACGGCGGTTGGCCGGGCTGCAGCTGCGGCCGCCGCCGGTGCGGTGGACAAGCGCGAGGCCGCCCGGATCGCGGCCGTGTCCAATTGGCGGAAGGACTACGTCACGCCCTTCCGGCGGCTGACCGAGATCTCCGCCCGGAGCCCGGAGGCCGCCCTCGCGGTCAGTGAGACGGGCCTCGGCTACCTGCGAGACACCATGGTCTTCAACCGCGGTGGCGAGTCGATTCCAGTGGCCGATCTGACGGCCAATGAGGATCCGCCGATTCGTGGCTCCCTGATCACCGGCGAGAAGGCCCCGGTGACGGAGTTAGTGGTGCCGTATGCCGGCAAGCGGTTGCGGGGCGACGAACTCCTCCGGCAACTGGACAGGTGGGCGGCGGACGGAGTGGTCGAACCCGGATTCGCCGAGGCGATCGGATTGGTTGCCCGCAATCCGGACTGGCTCGAGCTGTCCGACCAGACGGTGGTCGTGCTCGGAGCCGGTTCGGAGATGGGGCCGCTCTTCTCGCTGCTCCGATGGGGCGGCCGGGTGGTAGGCGTCGACCTGCCCAGGCCGGAGGTGTGGACCAGGCTGATCGAGTCGGCCCGTCGGACCGGCGGTTCGCTGGAGATACCGGTACCGCTGGACTGCCCGGCCTCGGCCACGGATGCTGAGCTGGCAGCTTCGGCCGGGGTCAACCTGATCAGCTCCACCCCTGAGGTGTTGGGATGGTTACGCGGGATCCCCGGCCCGCTCGTGCTGGGGAACTACCTGTACGCGGACAGTGGCCTGCACGTCCGGGTGTCGATGGCGGCAGATGCACTCGCCGCCGGTTTGGCCGATCGGGAGGAACTCACCCTCGCGTATCTGGCCACGCCCACCGATGCCTTCGCCGTGCCGTGGAGTGACGTGGAGCGGTCCCGTCAGAACTGGTCCCAC
Source organism: uncultured Actinomycetes bacterium (assembly GCA_964547485.1). Taxonomy (GTDB): domain Bacteria; phylum Actinomycetota; class Actinomycetes; order S36-B12; family UBA10799; genus JACJWR01. The sequence goes on along the minus strand of CAZJNU010000206.1, from coordinate 280 downwards.
CGGCGTACGAAGCTGATCCAGCCGCCTCTTCACCTGTTGGGCCAGTTCAACCGGAACTACCAGGACACGATTGTCACCGAGGCTGGCGACGAGTTGGGAATCGCCGATTGCCTCGTTCCGCAACAGGGTCCCAACTACGTGCTGGCCAAGCGCCTCCAACGTTGGCGGGCGGTGGTGGCCCGGACTGCCGGCACTCGCGTGTCGCTGAACGTCGCGCCCGCCACTCGGACCCGTTCGGTGATGAAGAACCGAGCGCTGGCCGCTGCCTACGCGGGCGCGC
>CAZJNU010000205.1:0-2656 GCA_964547485.1 uncultured Actinomycetes bacterium | reverse complement strand
AGCGCGCCCGGAGAGATTCGAACTCCCAACCTTCTGATCCGTAGTCAGATGCTCTATCCGTTGAGCTACGGGCGCATGGTCGCCGAGACGACCGACGACAAGGTTAGCGCACCGGTGGCCGCCAGATTCTGGCGACTTACCGCCCCGACCACCAGTGACACCCGATCGGTCAGAAGGTCAGCCCGGGGCACTTGGCTTCCAGCGCAGACCGCAGCTCGTCCCAACCTGCCTGGTACGCAGACTCGCTGTCGATGGCCTGAATCTTCAACAGGATCTGTTCAGGGGTATCGCCGTTGTCAGCTCCTGAGGCGACCTCGGCCGACATGCTCTGCAACCCCTCGAGCACCGACTGGCCACTTCCGGGGGCGTCGCCGCCGAGCCCACCCAACATCGCCGAGACGGAGGCTTCCGCGCCCTTCAGGGCTTCGATCGCACCGCTGGTATCGCCACTCTCCAACGCACGTCTGGCTTGGCCGATGCTGCCCGTGTTCTGGGAGACGAGCGTTTGCACGTCGTTGCATTCCTCTGCGCTCAGGCCGCCGCTGGAGGTCTCGGAGGCAGCGGAGGTCGCTGACTGCGTCGGCTCCTGACTCGATCGGCTGGCGCTCTCCTCCGGTTCGGCGCTCTCGCTCGCCGTTTCCGTCGCGGAGGCAGACACCGATGCGGACTGCGTGGCGGTCACAGAGGGACTCGAACTGGCTGGCGGGGCAGCTGTGTTCGACGAGCAAGCTGCGGTTGCTCCGCTCGCGAGCAGCGCGAGCAGGATCATCGAGGTGGCAGTCCGACCTGTGTGTTTCATGGGCCTTGCCTATCACGAGGAACCGACAGCCTTGCGCTGCACCCGCACGGGTTTGTGATCCGGCCAACAGCGAGCTCAGCCGCACTAGTCTGACGGCAGAGCCAGGATGAAGGAGGCGCGTTGTGGAGTTCGAGGCTGTGATGGAGGTCGCGAGCCGCTCATTCGAGGCCGTCGGGGTGGCGGTCCTGGTGCTCGGCGGTGTCTGGGCTTTTGTCCGCGCGTTGGGCAACTGGCGTCGGGGCGGCAACGTGTATGTCGGGATCCGCCGAGACTTCGGGCGGGCGCTATTGCTGGGCTTGGAGATCTTGGTGGCGGCGGACATCATCAAGACGGTCAGCGTCGCGACCACCCTCGAGAACGTGGTCATCCTCGGCGTGCTGGTACTCGTCCGGACGCTGCTGAGTTTCTCGCTGGATGTTGAGATCGAAGGGGTTGCCCCGTGGCGCCGCAGACAGTTCGAAGCCACACCGGACGGGGAACCGGCCCCGCTGAGGGATCCGCTGGATTGAATCGCGTACGGAGGCATTGAGTCAGTCCGAGGTTGGCTCCGCAGCCCGGCTGCGCCAGGATGCGTGCATGGTTGAATCTGTCACCCGTACTCCGTCCACGCCCAGTGAGCTGAGGGAGTTCGTTGTCGGACTGCCCAAAGCCGAACTCCACCTGCACTTGGAAGGCACGTTGGAGCCGGAGCTGATGTTCGAGCTCGCCGCTCGCAACGGCGTCGAATTGCCCTACGCCTCTGTGGCAGACGCCCGCGCGGCCTACGAGTTCGAGGACCTCGGCGCCTTCCTCGACCTCTACTACGCGGCCACAGCCGTGCTCCAGACCGCTGCGGATTTCGAGGATCTCACCTGGGCCTACCTGCAGCGTGCGGCGGCCGACGGCGTGATCCACGTCGAGCCGTTCTTCGACCCGCAGTCCCACCTGCCGCGCGGAGTTGCGATGGCGGAGGTCATCGGCGGGATCACTGCGGGACTGCGGCGCGGTGAGGCCGAGTTGGGGATCAGCTGGCGGCTGATCATGTGCTTCCTACGGAACCTGTCCGAGGAGGACGCGCTGGCGACCTGGGCGGAAGCGGAGCCCTTCCTGGCCGACCTGCACGGTGTCGGGCTGGACTCCAATGAACATGACAACCCGCCGGTCAAATTCGCCAAGGTCTACGCCGAGGCGCGCGCGGCCGGGCTGAAGGCCGTGGCGCACGCCGGTGAGGAGGGTCCGGCGGAGTACATCTGGCAGGCCATCGACGTGCTCGGGGCCGTGCGGATCGATCACGGCGTGAGGGCGATCGACGACCCGGAACTGATGAAGCGGCTGGCGGCGGAAGGGATCGCACTGACCATGTGCCCCCTGTCCAACCAGCGGCTGCAGGTCACCCCCGATCTGCGCGAGCATCCCGCGAAGCGCTTTCTCGAGGCCGGCATCGCGGTGACGATGAACTCCGACGATCCGGCCTACTTCGGCGGCTATGTGGTGGACAACTACTTGGCTCTGGCCGCGGCGCTGGACCTGAGCCGGGAAGACTTGGCAAAAATGGCGGCGACGAGTCTTGCGGTGAGCTGGCGCTAGCGGCACTTGCGGGGCCCGACGCTCGGCAGGGTGGCGCTCGCCGCGCGTCCGGCCCAGCGAAGCCTTGCCTAGCTCCCCCACGTGGGTTAGGCTGACTGTGCGGAATCCACCGCGGAAAAGTGTTGGCGTGACGGTGTGGCCTCCTCCTATCTAAGACAGCGGAGGGCAATGCCGGGATCCAGGAGGACGCCATGACCAAGACTCGAATGCGTGCGAACACTGTCGGGGTGCTGGCACTGGGGGTCGTCGCGGGCGCCTTGGCGATGACGGGTAGCGCCCCCGCTCTGGCCG
>CAZJNU010000204.1:0-2665 GCA_964547485.1 uncultured Actinomycetes bacterium | reverse complement strand
ACAACCCGGGCCGAGACCATCTCCACAAGCCACCATTTACTCGAACACCTGTACACTAACACGACCGTCCGACATTTTCGCTTCACGGGACAGCGTGTCAACGACCATCGCCGCGCAGCTGAAAGAAACTTGACGTAGCACCCATGCCGATGCCCCATCTCGCCGACCGAGGTGGAGGGACATCAGATCGCTGTACCTCAGTCGATATCGAGCGGATCCACCCGCACAGTGACGACCGATTGCCGGCCGCGGGCGCGGTTGACCTGTACCTCCCGCAGCACCTCGGCAACGGCGGCCGCGTCACGATGTTCCAGCTGGTAAAGCCATCGCTGGCGGCCCCCGTCGAGCGGAACGGGTCCCAGCGGATCCGCCAGCTCGATACCTAGCTCCGCGGCCTTGGCCGCCACTTGACCAACGAAGTCCGGGACGGACTCGGGAGCCCCGGTGACGCTCACCATCCGGCGGGCAGGCGGCAGCCCGACTTCGGACCGGACGGCAAGTTCGCCGCTCGCCCAGCCGATCGGATCGGCCCGGATCGTCGCCTGTGCCACCGCCGAGGTTGGATCGGCGACGATCAGGACTACCCCGCCGGCGGACCGTTCTCTAACCAGCGAGACCGCTCGCAACCATCGCAACAACACCCTTTCCTGGCCCCGAAATTCGGGTCGGGCCAACGCCCGGTCTCCGTCCAGCAGGAGCCCGGCCGCGTAGCCGCCGGCCCTTGCCCTCGGCTCGGCGCCGGGTGTCGCGATCACCAGCGTGGGTTCCGGTCCAACCTCGGCCACCACCCCAACGTCGGAATCGCTGGTCACCACCGCTGCTGACGGCAGCGCCCGACCGAGTTCCTCAGCGGTGCGGGTGCTGCCGATCCGAACTGCTCGGAGGTGCACGTCGGAACACTCGAGGCAGCTCCAATCGCCAGCCAGTCGCCCGCAGCGACCGCACTCTGCGATCCCGTGGGAACGCCGCAGCGCCAGCGCGCCACCGCACTCCGAGCACACCGCCGGAGTACGACACCGCCGACAGGCCACCACCGGCAGGTACCCCCTGCTACCCACCTGAACCAGCACCGAGCCGCGTTCGAGTCCCTCCTTGGCCAGTGCCACCGCGGCTCGGGGGAGCCGGACACTCAACGCCACCGCATCCCGCGCGAGATCGAATTCGTCGGGAGCCCTGATCAACGGCCCGCAGCCGCGCCACACGCCGCGGTCGGGAGACAACTCTCGAGCCCAACCTATGTCGACCAGCCGCTGCACCTCGGGCGTCCGGAGCCGCCCCGCCATGATCACCGGCACCCGCTGAGCATCCGCGCGCATCCCGATCACCTCCCGGGCGTGCCAGTAGGGCGCCTGCGGATCGGCGAGCGACTCTTCGGCATCCTCCCAGAGCAGCAGCAGGCCGAGGTCCGGCATCGGTGTGAAAGCGGCTGCCCGGGTACCCACGAGCACGTCCACGTCACCACTGAGGGCGCGCAGATAGGCCCGATACCTGGCTGCCGGTCCGATGTCGGCGGTGAGACGGGTGCAGTGCTCGCGACCGATCGCCGCCGCCAGCGCGGCCAGCGCGACCGCCACGTCGCCGGCGTCGGGCAGCACCACAATCGATCGCCGACCGGCCGCCCGGGCAGCAGACACCGCCTCCACCAGGATCGTCGTCCAGTCGACACCTGCCGGCACGGCCAGCGCACCGCGGATCGGCTCGCGCCGAGCCACCGCAGCAAGCGCCTGGTGCCAGCCTCGCCAACCAGCCCGATCCTGCGAGCCAGCGTCCTCATCCCCCGGCAGCGGGCGGATCTCAGTGGCGGGCGGAAGCAGTCCCTCGCTGTCGACCAGCGACAATTCTGTCCGCCGATGCCGAGGCGGAACCGCCGATCGCAGCACATCGGAGCGGAGGCCGACGTAGCGTCTCGCCACCCTCTCGGCCAGCGCCGCCAATTCGGACGTCACCACCGGCGGTCCCTTGACCGCCAGGATGTCGCTGAGTTCGGCGATATCGCTGCCGACGGCCTCCGCGAGGATGAATCCGTCGGTCAACCGGCCGGCGAAACGCACCCGGACCCGGGCACCGAATCGGGCGGCCGACGCCAGCGCGGCAGGTACGGCGTAGTCGAACAGCCGATCCAACTGCGGCAGCGGCGAGGAGATCAGCACCCCGACGACCAGCCGGTCATCGCCGGAGGGCGCCACCGTCATTGCGGGTGCGCCGTCATAGCCGGAGCGCCGGCAACGCGGCGCGGCGCGGGTCTAACCCTTGACCGCGGCGACGAGTGCGTCGGCGCGATCGGTGCGCTCCCAGCTGAATTCCGGCAGTTCACGACCGAAGTGGCCGTAGGCAGCGGTCTGTGCGTAGATGGGTCGCAACAAGTCCAGGTCCAGCACGATCGCGCCGGGACGCAGATCAAAGACCGAACGCACCGCATCGGCGATCTGCTCATCCGGCACGGTACCGGTTCCGAAGGTCTCGACGAACAACCCGACCGGGTGTGCCACGCCGATCGCGTAGGCAACCTGCACCTCGCAGCGCCGGGCCAGTCCGGCCGCGACCACGTTCTTGGCCACCCAGCGCATGGCGTACGCCGCGGACCGGTCCACCTTGGAAGGATCCTTACCAGAGAAGGCGCCGCCGCCGTGGCGGGCCATCCCGCCGTAGGTGTCGACGATGATTT
>CAZJNU010000203.1:0-2668 GCA_964547485.1 uncultured Actinomycetes bacterium | reverse complement strand
AAGTAGGGAAGTCCCCAGATGACGGAGAGGGACAGGAACAGAACCCAGCCTCGACGTGACACCTACGTTGTCAATCCGTTCCGCTGGCGCAAGTTGACTACTGGTCGGACGCGATGTGGGGACGCAGCTGGATATCCCAGTTGAGCTCATCGGCTTCGGCGACGAACAGGGATTGGCTGCTGACCGCGCACGACCCCGTCGAATCACCGAGCACGGAGGAAGCCAGGCCGATCCCATCGACGTCGATCCAGGACTCCGAAGACATCCAGATCGGCCCATCGCCGGGAACCCGGATGACGTTCAGGCTGAGATCCGTGTTCAGGAACAGCATCTCGGTGGGGTCGGCCAGGTAGGACACCCCGGCCCCGGCGTCGGCGATCAGTAGCAACAGCGAAGTCCCGGTGGCGCGCTGATCATCCACGAGCGGGATTCGAGGGTTGGCCCACACCGTGCCCGGCCCCGGCAGGTCGAGACCGCCGCTGACGCTTCGCCACTCGATCGCGTCGAGATACCCGCTGCCCCAGTGTTGCGGGTGAAGGGCCGGCGTCCCGGGTTGCGGCGCGGACAGGAACTGTCCGTGGGCATGGGTCAGCGGGCGAGGAAGGCGACGGGTGCACCAGGCGGACATCCTCACCACGGGATACTCCAGGGCGGCGGTACTCAGATCCGCTTCCACCAACGTGGTCAGTCGACCGGCCTTCACCACCCGGGCGGAAATGGCGATCGCACCCTTGGGGATCGGCGCCATGATGTCTACCGTGACGCGATTGATGACCGGGTCTTCGATCGGCATCTCCAGCTTCCCGATCGCTCGGGCCAACAGGGCGCTGACGGGTCCCCCGTGCTGGTAGTCCGGGTGCCATGGACTGGTGGTGTGGTCGGTCGCCAGGTACGTTCCCGAGAAGGAGTCGGTCAGCAGGGATTCGTTCTCCACCACTGTCTCGAAGAAGCTCTCGCCAGCCATGAGTCACCTTCCATCGAGGATGTGGAGTCCGCGTTCTGCCCCTACGGTATTGCCCGAGTCGAACCCATGCCCGGACTATGGCCGCGGAGCTGTGTCTAATCCGCTGCCCGGTGTTACATCAGCGGTCCGCTGCTGGCAGTCTTGGAGTGATCCTGTAACGGACGTCGATGGCGTATTGGAGTTTGCAGATGACCATTTCTGGTCTTGAGAATCCACCTACGAAGAACAAGAAGCTGCTGGAGTGGGTGGAGGAAGTCGCAACGCTCACTCAGCCCGACAAAGTTGAATGGTGTGACGGTTCCGACGCCGAGTGGGAGCGCCTCACAGCTCAGATGGTCGAAGCCGGAACCTTCATCCGGTTGAACCCGGAGAAGCGTCCGAATTCCTTCCTGGCCCGGTCTAACCCGACCGATGTCGCCCGGGTCGAGGACCGCACGTTCATCTGTTCCCAGCGTGAGGTCGACGCCGGGCCGACGAACAACTGGATGGATCCGGTTGAGATGAAGGTCATCCTGAAGGACCTTTTCGCCGGCTGCATGCGTGGCCGGACCATGTACGTCATCCCGTTCTCGATGGGCCCGCTCGGTTCGCGGATCTCCCAGCTCGGGGTGGAGATCTCCGACTCGCCGTATGTGGTCGTGAATATGAAGATCATGACCCGGATGGGTACTGCCGCCTTGGAGTTGATGGGTGAGAACGGCGACTTCGTGCCGGCCCTGCACTCGGTCGGCTACCCGCTGGTGGACGCTGAGGGCACCGCCCGCCCGGATGTCGCCTGGCCGTGCAGCGAGACCAAGTACATCGTGCAGTTCCCGGAGAGCAGGGAGATCTGGTCGTACGGCTCCGGCTACGGCGGCAACGCACTGCTGGGCAAGAAGTGCTTCGCGCTCCGGATCGCCTCGGCGATGGGCCGGGACGAGGGCTGGCTGGCCGAGCACATGCTCATCCTGAAGTTGACATCGCCACGGGGTGACATCAAGTACCTCACCGCGGCCTTCCCATCCGCCTGCGGCAAGACGAATCTCGCCATGCTCGAGCCCTCGGTGCCGGGCTGGAAGGTCGAGACGGTCGGCGACGACATCTGCTGGATGCGTTACGGCGATGATGGTCGGTTGTATGCGATCAACCCGGAGGCCGGATTCTTCGGGGTGGCGCCGGGTACCAGTCTGAAGACGAATGCCAACGCGATCAAGAGCCTCTACGCGAACAGCATCTACACCAACGTCGCGCTGACCGACGACGGCGATATCTGGTGGGAGGGACTCACCGATGAGAAGCCCGCCCACCTGATCGACTGGAAGGGTCGGGATTGGACGCCGGAGTCACCGGAGCCCTCCTCCCACCCCAATTCCCGGTTCACCGCGCCTGCGTCGCAGTGCCCGTCGATTGCGGACAACTGGGAGGATCCCGCGGGGGTGCCGATCTCCGCGATCCTGTTCGGCGGCCGACGAGCGACGAATGTGCCGCTGGTCAATGAGTCGCTGTCCTGGCAGCACGGCGTCTTCATCGGGGCGACAATCGCCTCCGAGCAGACCGCCGCTGCAGAGGGAACTGTCGGAGCGCTTCGTCGTGACCCATTCGCAATGCTGCCGTTCTGCGGCTACAACATGGCTGACTACTGGGGTCACTGGTTGGAGGTCGGCGCGGCCACGGATGCCGACAAGTTGCCGAAGATCTACCAGGTGAACTGGTTCCGCAAGGATG
>CAZJNU010000202.1:0-2676 GCA_964547485.1 uncultured Actinomycetes bacterium | reverse complement strand
CACATACCTCCATCTAAGCCGATCGGACCCCGCTGACCGCAAGGCCTTGGCAGCGGGACTCGACCACGGGCACACTGGGACGACCGCGGGGGTGGAAACTCCTCGAGAGGTGCGGACCATGAAACGTCCCACGCTGGTCCTGTCCACCGCACTGGTGATGGCTGCGCCGTGTGCAATCGCCGTGCCCATGTCCGCCGCCAGCGCCAGCCAGGCCGCATCGACGTCCGCCGCAGTCATACCGGCAGCCGTCAACCCGGCGGCCGCGGTCTCAGTGGACGTCACCCGCGGGCGACACGCGATTGACCCCCGGATCTACGGTGTCGCCTTCGCCGGCGCCGCGACTCTGACAGACCTGGGTGCCACCATCAACCGCTCCGGCGGCAATCCGGCGACGCGCTACAACTGGCAACTCAACGCCGATAACCGCGGCAGCGACTGGTTCTTCGAGAGTCTGGGCGACGCCAGTGCCGTGCCAGGTGCGCGGATCGACGCCTTCATGGCCGGTAACAAGGCAGCGGGGGCGCAGTCGATGGTGACGATCCCGATGATCGGACAGGTGGCCAAACTCGGACCCGGCCGGGCGAGATTGGCCAGCTTCTCAGTGGCCAAGTATGGGCCGCAGCAGGCAACCGATCAATGGTTCTCCGACGCGGGTAACGGGCTGCGGACGAACGGCAGCGCGATCACCGGGAACAACCCAGCCGACGCCAACATGCCGGCCAACTCCACCTACCAGCAGGCGTGGGTCAACCACATCGTCGCGGCTGCAGGAGCCGCCACGGCGACAAACCCGCGCTACTACCTGTACGACAACGAGGCGAGCATCTGGCATGGCGCCCATCGCGACGTGCACCCGGTCGGCGCGACGATGGACGAGTACGCCAACAAGGTGATCGACTACGGCACCAAACTCCGAGCCGCAGATCCTGGTGCGCTGCTGGTCGGGCCGGAGGAGTGGGGATGGGGCGGGCTGATCTACAGCGGCTACGACCAACAGTGGGGTGCCTCCCACGGTTGGACCGGCTACCCGGACCGCGCGGCCCATGGCAACGTCGACTACTTCCCGTGGCTGCTGTCCCGGTTGCGAACCCACCAACAGGCCACCGGCGTCAGACTGCTCGACGTCGCGAGTGCGCACTGGTACCCGCAGGGCGGCGAATTCGGAAACGACGTCAGCACCGCGATGCAATTGCGGCGCAATCGATCCACCCGATCGCTGTGGGATCCGAACTACACCGATGAGTCTTGGATCAATGACCGGGTACAACTCATCCCCAGGCTCAAGGCCTGGGTGGCGGCCAACTACCCCGGCACCAAAGTCGGCCTGACCGAGTACAACTGGGGTGCCGAAGGTCACATGAGTGGCGCGGTGGCGCAGGCCGACGTACTGGGCATCCTGGGACGCGAAGGCGCAGACCTGGCTACCCGCTGGACCACACCGGCGGCCGGATCGCCCGCCTATCAAGCGTTTCGGCTGTTCCGGAACTATGACGGCAAACACTCGACCTTCGGGTCCACCAGCGTGCAGACGACAGTGACCAACCCGGACAACGTCGCCGCCTTCGCAGCTACACGCCCCGACGGCACCACCACCGTGATGCTGCTGAACAAGTACCTCAGCAACAGCACCCCCATCAATCTCGCCGTTGCGGGACTACCGTCGACTCCGACGGCGGCACAGGTTTGGCAGCTGGCCGGTGGCTCGACCCAGCGGGTCGCCGACGCGCGCTATGCGGACGGGAGGCTATCACTGACGGTCCCGGCCCAAAGCGTGACGCTCGTGGTCCTCCCTCGACCCACCCCACCCCCGCCGCCACCCGCGGTGCCGACCTACAGTGCGACCTCGGTGGCCTCCCCGGCCACGGTCACGGTCGGTTCACCGACGACCATCACTACCAAGGTGACCGTCGCGAACGCTCCTGTGACCGCGCGGATTGTCGACGTCGAGGTCTACTCGTCGGCGTGGCTGAAGGTATTCCAGCGCTGGTCGACCGGACAGAGTTTCGCCGCTGGCCAGACCCGGATCTACCGGCGCCAGTGGACTCCAACTGTCCCCGGCAGCTATCGAGTGGCAGTCGGGGTATTCACCGATGGTTGGACCAGTAACCCCTATTGGTTGCACAGCGCGGCAACCATCGTGGTGCAGCCACAGGTGCTGGCAGCGCCCGCGGGTCGCCGAAGGTAATCGGGGGTCTGGAGCCCGGACCAAAACGCGCCGACCATCCACTTTCGGTCGACCCAGCGGCACCCACGTTCCCCTATCTATTCGCGTCCATGCTGGGCCCGCCCCCTGTCCCACCCCCGGTAGCCGGTTAGGGGTCGAGGGGCGGGTCGGGTGTGTCGCGGTAGGTGAGGCCGCTGGGCATCGTCCAGGTCCATCCCGGCCCGGCCGTCCCCGGTCCGTTGGCCTCTGGTGGGCCGCTTTCTGGTCCGGTCGGGTGGGGTTGGAGCCCGAACCCGAAGTGCGTCTTACACCGATGGTGGCGTCTGCACAGCGGTCCAAGATTAGCTTCCGTGGTGGATCCCGTCGGCCAAGGAACGGTGTGGTCCAGGTCGCAGTTGATGGAGCGTCGGCGACAGCCCGGCATCCTGCAGTGCGGCTCCCTGGCCCGGATCAGCCACGCCAACGCGGCGCTGGGGGTGTAGCTGCGCCGCCCGGTATCGATCACCCTGCCA
>CAZJNU010000201.1:0-2703 GCA_964547485.1 uncultured Actinomycetes bacterium | reverse complement strand
CACAAGACGGCGACGTGTTGGTGGGATTCCTCGCCTGGGCGCGGGCGGAGGACCCGGACCTGTCCGAGCGGGATGTCGAGATTGTCGAATTCACTGTGGACCCCGACCGTCGCGGCGAGGGACATGGCTCCCGGCTACTCGCAGCCTGGGCCGACCTCGCACGTGCTGGCTTCGCCGGCGCCGGCGTCTGCTGGTTGCCCCGAGGTTCGCCGACCGCCGACTTCCTGACCGGCGCCGGTTTCGCCGCCGACGGCGCGACTCGGGAGGTGGCCCTGAACGACGACGGCAGTCAGACGCTGGAGCTGATCCGACTCGTGACGACGCTGACGACGCTGACGACGGCGACGACACAACCAGCCGACTGACTGCCGCGCGGCAACGAACCGGAACCTGGCATACCTCCTGGCGTACACCCGGTTCCGGTTACCGGTGAGTAGCTGCCGCCCTGATCCGGCACCGCACCTCAGCGGTCGCTGGACGTCACCGAAGGTGCCTTAGCGGTCGCTGAGCGTCACCGAAGGTGCCTTAGCGGTCGCTGAGCGTCACCGAGGGTGCCTCACGGAGCTGCCGGCGGCGCCACCTCGGCAAGCAGCGCACCCGGGTTGAGCACCCAGGCAGGATCGAGGGTGGCTTTGACGGCCCGGAGCACGTCCATCCCGAGGTCGCCGATCTCTGCGGCCAGCCAGGGCGCGTGGTCGCGACCGACGGCGTGATGGTGGGTGATGGTGCCGCCCGACGCGACGATCGCGTCCATCGCCGCGGTCTTGGCCCGCCGCCACTGGTCGGCCGTGTCATCGGCCTGTCGCGCGATCACCGTGAAGTAGAGCGATGCGCTGGTCTCGTAGACGTGGGAGACGTGGCACATCACGTACGGACCTGGGCCGCCGTCCGACAGCGATCCACGCAGCGCCGCCTGCACCGCATGTCGAAGCGCCGGCACCTTGGACCAGTGGGCGGCGGTCTCGAGCGTCTCCACGAGGTAGCCCTCATCGATCAACAGGTCACGCAGGAACGGGCCATCAAACCGGCCATGCGCCCACGCGCGACCAACCTTGGACCCCAACGAGACCGCCCCCGCCGCGCGGAGCGCAGGTTGCGCCTCCAACCGCCGCGCTCCGATCGTGGCCCGCGTTCCATCCCAACCCAGAATCGCCAGGCAGGGCTCAGACACCTTCCTCAGACCGAGGTACTTCTCCAGCACGTCCGCGGATCGCCCGGACGGCCCACTCATAGCCAACGTCACGGCCGTTTCCTGCGGGTCGGACAGCCTCACGACGTCGGGCGCCACCCGCCCCTGCACTAGACCCCGCAGCGCCGCCAGCCCAGATTCGTAATCGGGGAAGATGATGCCGGTGTAACTGCTGGCGGCCGGCCGGGTGCGGACCCGCACCAGCACCTCAGTGATGATCCCGAACACCCCCTCCGAGCCAAGGAAGACACCCCGCAGGTCAGGGCCGGCGGCACTCGCAGCAACCTTTCCGACCTCGATCTCTCCGCGCGGGGTGACCACCCGCACCCCCTCGATCATCGCGTCGCTGCGCCCGTATCCGGTCGACGACTGCCCGGCCGACCGCGTGGCCGCGTAGCCGCCGAGGTTGGCCCGGTGCCAGGACTGCGGGTAGTGGCCTAGCGTGAGACCGCGTGGCGAGAGCAACCTCTCCAACCGCGGTCCCGTCATCCCGGCGCCGACTCGCACCAGTCGTGACTCCTCGTCGATATCGAGGATCTCATCGAGTCGGGTGGTGGCCACCGCAAGAACCGCGCGGTCGATGCCGCCGGTGCGCAACCCACCGACGACCGAGGTGCCGCCACCGAATGTCACCGCGGCGACGCCGTTGGCTTCACACCAGGCGAGCAGGCGGGCGACCTCGTCGGAGCTGCCGGGCAGCGCCACCGCATCCGGCGGCACGATCGCTCCCTCCCTGCGGGCAACAATATCCAGGTACGACAGTCCGCCACCGTGGCGCAATCGGGCCTCATCATCGATCAGCAGATGCTCGCCGCCAACGATGGCCCGCAGACCGGCCAAGGCGTCCTCGTTGAACCTGCTGGCCGGGGCTACCAGCTCGCCCCATTGGGGTTGCGCTCGACCGGCGGAGATGCCCACCTCCCGCGCCAGGAAGTCCCGCGCGCCGGCGGGCAACTCGGTCGCCTCCGTCGCGCCCCAACGAGTCGGATCAGAGCCGATGGCGAATCCCGTTGCATTGTTCTGATTCATGTCTACTCCTGCTCGTCTCGTGGGTAGTGCGCCCCATGTCTAGCCCAGTGGCCCCGAAAGTGCACCGGCAACTCGACCCCGGTCGGATTCCGCGCATCTCGATTCCCTGTTACACTGTTACATGTGATGCCTAAGCGTAACATAGCCTCGGACCCCCCGGTGGTTTCAACTGCCGGACGCCCGACGCGCTCCACCGCGGCCCCCACCGTCGGCTCCCCTGCGGTTCCCACTGTCGGTGACACGGTCGCCCGCTCTCGCACAGTGGCCTCTGACCCAATCCTGTCCGCCGCCTACGAGATCCTGCTGGAAGTCGGCCCGCGCCGGGCGACGCTCACTGAAGTGGCCCGGCGCGCCGGGATCTCCCGAATGACCCTCTACCGCAAGTACCAGGACCTGCCGACCCTGCTCTCGGCAGTGCTGACCGCCGAACTGGGCGAGGTGATGGCCGAGATCATCGCCAACTCCGTCGGCGGCAGCGACCGGGA
>CAZJNU010000200.1:0-2763 GCA_964547485.1 uncultured Actinomycetes bacterium | reverse complement strand
TCAACTCGGCGGCCGCCACGACCGCCGAGCGCGCGGTGGCGCCGGCCCCGAGCACAGTGGCCACCGGCGCAGCAGTGGCCGACGGCGACGCTGCCAGCACCGCGGCCACGATCCCGTCGACATCAGTGTTGTGCCCCACCGCCAGGCCCTGCGCCGCCGCTGAACTACCCGCCGCGCCGGGAGCCGACGGGAACACCACCGTGTTCACGGAGCTGGTCGCGGCCGCGGTGGCCGAGAGTTCCGGTAGCAGCGCGATTGCTGCCGTCTTCAACGGCATCGTCAGCGAAAGCCCGGCCCATTCCGGGCCCAACCCAGTCAGAAAGGCCGGCAACTCCTCGGCCGTCACTTCGATCGGGTCGTACTGCCAGTCCAGCCCGGCCGCGGCGTACGCCGCTCGATGCAGCGCGGGCGACTTCGAGTGTGCGATCGGTGAACCGAGAACGGCCGCGCGCATCAACTCGACTTCAGGTTGGAGTTGAGTTCATCGACGAACGTCAGGAACTCCTGGTAGTTGTCGGTGAACTTGGTGACCTTGGCATCGGGATCCACTGTCACGAAATAGAGCCAGTTCCCTGGCGGCGGCTTCAGCGCTGCCTCCAGCGCGGCCTTGCTCGGCTGGCCGATGGGCGTTGGCGGCAGGCCCTTGTTCTGGTACGAGTTGTAGGGGGAGTCAAGCGCCAACTGGTCTTTCGAGAGCTGGATGTTGCTGCTCTTCGTCGCGTAGTTGATTGTCGAGTCGAACTGCAACGGCATGTCCTTGGCGAGCCGGTTCTCGACCACTCGGGCGATCTGGCCGAAGTCGGTGGGTGTTCCCTCAGCTTCGAGCAGGCTGGCGATGGTGACGATCTCATAGGGCGATCGGCCCTGGGCCTTGGCCCTCGATTCGAGTTGAATCGAGTCCGCGACCGAGTTAAATTTCGTCACCATCATCGACAGGATCGACGTCGCGGTCGACTTCGGCTCGATTTCGTAGGTGGCTGGGTAGAGGAACCCCTCGGCATTACCCTTCGCATAGTCCGGCAGTCCCAGCTTCGGGGACTTCAGCGCCGCCGTGAATTCGGCGACCGGTATCCCGGTCACCTTGCTCGCCTCGGCAACCACCTCATCAACTCGCTCACCCTCCTTCACTGTGAGCTTGTTGACCACTCTGGAATCGGGATCCACCAGCAGGTCAAGCGCCGCGACTGCGCTCATCTGATTGCGCAATTCGAAGCTGCCGGTCGGGATGTTCTTTGCCCGGTCGTCGGAGGAGGCCGCAGCCACGAACGCGGCCGAGGACTGGACCACTCCCTTGGCCGCGAGTTCGTCGCCGATTGAGCTGATGGACTGGCCGGGCGAGACGGTGACGATAACGGTTCCGGAACCCTGCCCGGAGTAGTCAGGGGCCGGTTTCAGGAAGGTCCAAGCGACGTACGCAGCCCCCAGCAACAGTGCCGCCACCAGCAGGATGACGAAGATCAGGACGCCACCGACTCGCCGCTTGGACTTCGGCGGCCTCGGGGCGGAGGTGCCGGAGGAACCCATGGACAGCCCGACGTTGCTCATGTGATCCCTACGACGTGGCCGGGTGCCCGGCCTGTGGACTTCTCTGCGTCTACTGCGGTCTGGACTATTACAGCGGCAGCCTGCTGGTCGATCACGGACCTACTCCCCCGCGTGTCGCGACCGGCGGACTGCAGCGACCGGGCCGCACTGACGGTGCTGAGCCGCTCGTCGACCAGCCGCACCGGTACGCCCGCCACCCGCGCGAGTTCCGCGGCGAACCCCCGCGCCACCGCCGCAGCGGTTCCGGGCTGGCCGGAGAGCGAGATCGGGTCCCCGACCAGCACCTCAGTCGCGTCGTATTCGTGCACCAATTCGACGATTCGAGCGATATCGCCATCTCCTCTGGCGACCGTCGTCACGGGCACGGCCAGAATGCCGTCCGGGTCGCAGCGCGCCACCCCGATCCGGACCGATCCGACATCGACGCCGAGCCGCACCCCACGCCGGAACCCCTCGGTCACGATCCTTCGGTCGCCCCCGCGACCTGGTGCACCGCAGCGGCCACTGCGGCCATCGCCGCCGGGATACCGTCGACGTCAGTGCCGCCGCCCTGGGCGACATCATCCTTTCCGCCACCCCGACCCGACACGGCCGGCAGCGCCGCCTTCAGCAGGGTGTTGGCGGACAGCCCCTTGGCTCGACCGGTCTCGTTCACCGCGGCCGCGATCGCGACTTTGCCGTCCGCCACGGTGGCACCGACGATCGCCACGGGTATTTCGGCGCGGGTCATTCCGCGTGCCTTCAGCACGATCTCCCGCAGATCGCCGGCGAGCACACCTTCCGGTGCGGTAAACGTCCACAGCCGATAGGGGCCGATATCGACCCCGGTGCCCATGATCCCGTCCAGGTTGGCAGTGAGCTGCTCCGACTTGAGCTGGTTGATGGCCCGTTCGGACTCCTTCAGCCTCACCAGCAGGGACTCGATTCGATCCGGTAAGTCCTCCGGGCGCACTTTCACCAGCTCGGTCAGCCGATTGACCAGCACATGCTCCCGCGCCAGGAACCGGTAGGCGTCGGTGCCCACCAGCGCCTCCAACCGGCGCACGCCGGTGCCGATCGAACCCTCCGACAGGAACGTCACAACGCCGAGTTGGCCGCTGCGCTGGGCGTGCGTGCCGCCGCACAGTTCATGGGCCCAATCGCCCACGCTGATCACTCGGACTCGGTCGCCGTACTTCTCTCCGAACAGCGCCATCGCCCCCATCTTGCGGGCCTGGT
>CAZJNU010000199.1:0-2773 GCA_964547485.1 uncultured Actinomycetes bacterium | reverse complement strand
GTGAGCATGCTGGCGACGGCGGCCTCGATCGGCGCCCCGGCAGCCGTTGCCGATGCCATGGCCTGCCGTCCGAATTCGACGGCCGCGGATGCATCCCCGTCAGCCAGGGCCACGGCCGCTAATGCACGTTGGGCATAGCACTGCGACATAACCAATCCGGTATCCGCGGCAGCAACTACGGCGTATTCAGCCCATTCGCGAGCGGCGTCGATATCCTGCAGGGCGATCTTGGCATGCACAGCCAACTCGCATGCCAACGCGCGGATGGGTTTGGTCGCGGCAGCCATGGAGTCGCCACCCGCGAAGTCGGTCATCAGCTCCACTGTCCGCTCCGGTCGGTCGGCAGAGTTGTACACCGAGCCAAGCAGGAGGGCAACCGTGGCACGAATCCAGGGATCGGGGGCTAACTCCAGGTAGATCTCGGCCTCCCTGGCCAGCGTCAGAGCCTTCGCAAGGTCGCCGATCAGCCCGGCGGCAGTCGATCGTCGCGCGAGCACCAGAGCTAGTAGCGAAGGATTGCCCTGCATCCGGGTCAGTTGCTCCGCCTCGTCAAGGAGGTCTACGCCCGCGCCTGGTTGCCCTAGTTGTGTGGTGGCCGCCTCGGCGGCCAGGCAGGACCAGATTCTCGCCTCCTGATTGGCGTAGGACCGGGCAATCCTCAGACCCTGCCTGGCGTGGTCCAGGGCCTCCGGCCAGAGTTCCAACAGATGCTCGGCGGAGGCTAGGAGAAGAAGTCCTTCGACCGCCACGGGTTGCTCGTCGGCCGGCAAGGCCTCCCAGGCGGCACCGGCCGCGCGGCACGCGGCCACGCCGAGTTCTGCGCTGCCAAAGTGGGACTCGGCGATAGCGACCGCGGACTCCAGGAAGAATTCCAACGAAGCCAGATCCAGTTCTGCGGCGGAGGTCGAAATCGACTCTCTAAGCTCGCGCACCGCGGTCAGATTCGCGCGGTCGCCTTCGGCGAGAATCAACAGGCACTCAAGCGAGACCCGCGTCACTGAGGGCTCGGTGGGAATTTCGGCCAGCACATCGACGAGTCGCTCCGCGACCGCTGTCCGTTCGCCCAGCCAACGATCCACTCGCAGGATGTTGAACATCACGGCGCCGCGTACCAGTTCGTCGCCCGGCGGAATTAGTGCAAGGGCCTCCTGCAGCAACTCACGGGCGGCGGCGAACTCCCCAGAAAAGATCAGCGCGTCGGCCTGGCCGAGTAACAGCAGCGGTCGTCGGTCGGCCAGGGCGCCCTCGTCGGGGATGAGACGCAGGGCTGAACGGTACAACCGCGCGGATGCCCTGGGAGCGAGTGCGCGGGCCTCGGCGGCGGCTCCGGAGATGGCGTCGATCGCTGCGATATCGCCGATGGTTGCGCTGCGCTCGAGGTGGCGCGCGACCGGGATTGGTCCGGCCCCGGCGGCCGACAGCTGGATCGCTGCGCGTGCGTGAGCCGCCAACCGCCAGCCCGGACTGATGGACTCGTAGATCACACTGGCGATGACCGGATGTCGAAATCTGAAACCGCCACGCTCGTCCGCTGGCGACACCAACGACCGTGCCAGCAAGGAATCGATGGCGGAAAATGTCTCGCTGTCTTCGAGTCCCGCCAATCTGCCTGCCTGCACGACTTCGAAAGGCTCTCCCAGAACCGCGCCAGCGTGCGCCAACAGCCTCGCATTCGGGGGAGTGGCCGCCAGTTCGTCGACGATGGTTGCGGTCACAGCAGGGGGGTAGCGGGAGTCCAGACGCGCCTCGAGGCTCTCCTGAGCGTTGGGAAGGGATCTCGCGTGACTGGCAAGCTGAGTGACGAAGAAGGGGTTCCCGCCGGCAGATTGAACGAGGGGCTCGCGTTCGGCAGGCGGAACCTCGGTCAACAGCAGATCAACGGCTTCCGGTGCTATCGGGCCGAGCCTCATCACTTCGACCTCACCCGATCTGATTTGCTCTGTTCCGACGAGGCCGACGCCACCCTGTTGTCTGCGTTGAGCCGTGACCCACAAGGTGGGGACCGGTGACCCGTGGCGAATCAGGTATCCGATCACCGACGCGGTCGCCTCATCGACCCATTGCATGTCGTCGACCACCAGCAGCAGGCCGCGATGGGAGGCCGTCAGGGTGGTCAACGCCTGCCGAGTCGCTCGACACACAAGCAGGGTGTCGACATCGCTCGGATCGAGATTGTCCGGGGAAAATCGTCGAAGTCCGGGAAGAACGGTCGCCAAATCGGTCAGCTGCTTCGGGTCCAATGCGGCGACCATTTGCTCTGTTGCCAACGCGTCTTCAAGTAGTGAGACCAGCACCCCAAACACCTGATCCTGCTCCGCTCGTGAGCCGCATGCCCGCAGACAAAGCAGGCCTCGCTCACTGGCATGGGCGGCCAGCCAATCCAGCAGGGAAGTCTTGCCGATTCCGGGTTCGCCGATCAGCTCCACTGCCTTCAGCGGCACCTCGCCGAGCCGGTCCACTGCCGCGCGCAGGCGCGCCTGCTCGGCTGTCCGGCCGACCAGCGGACCCGGTCGCGCAGCCATCGAAACCTCTGCATCTGGCGGCATAAGTATTCACCGTAGTGGAAGGGTTACAGGCGATCGAGAATCTCGGCCTTCTTGGCTGCGAACTCCTCTTGACTGATGAGGCCAAGTTCGAGCATGCGGGTGAGGTCTGCCAGCGCACCCACCGAATCCTGGCCGGTTGCGTGGACCGGTGCGGTTGCCTCGTCCTCGATTGGGACAGAAGTCCCCGATACCCGGTTACGTGGGAGGTGGCCGGAGATGACGGCCCC
>CAZJNU010000198.1:0-2800 GCA_964547485.1 uncultured Actinomycetes bacterium | reverse complement strand
CGAAAAACCGCTATCGGGTTAGCCGAAAAGATGCGTCTTTTCGGCTAACCCGATTCCTTGTTTTCAGGCCTGCTGTTGCTCAATCCGAGGGGGACGTGTGGTCGACTCTGCTGTGCGATGGGCGCGCCCGCCGTGGCAAGGCGTTGCGGAGTCGATACGTGGAGCGTGCGCCAGTTTGCCGTTGCGTGTGATCGACGGGGCTTTCGCTGCGGAGTTGGGTCCTCTGGCGCCCAAGCACGAAACTCGTGAAAGCGATCTGATCCCCAGGTTGGGCCAGCGACGGGCCCGGGCAACGGTCTGGCTTGAGCGGATTGCCTGGACTGACGTGCCCCCACTGAAGTTGGGCGAGATTCTGGAGAGGCTGCGCGAACCGCTTCTGGCGGAGAACCCAACGAGTTGGGAGGCAATCGAACTGGAACTGAAACGCGTCGGTTGGCAACCAAACGGCTACGGTCCACTAGTCGACTCCGCCAACTTCGGAACCATGCCCTCACTGACCAACGCTGGTGGAATCTCCCAGGAGCTAGCGCGGCTGGATAACGCGCTCCATGTGGGGGATGTTCATGGCGCTGTCGGCTATGCCAAGAACTTGGTTGAGGGATCGGCGAAATTCGCGTATCCCTGGGTCATCGGTCCCCTCCCGAAGGATCCAAAGTTCCGACCGCTGGTGCACGACGTGGGCGAGCAACTCGCGGGTCAGGTTCCCTCAGCTGCCCCAGCGGAGATGTCCCTGTTCTTCAGCCACCTGACTGAATCGGTCCAGCAGCTCGGCCCTATTCGAAACCGAATCGACGGTACGGGCGGTCATGGATCTCCTGTCTGGGATCCGTGGCTGCTCGATGCACACGCGAGGCTGCTGGCCGAAGTTGGAGTTGCGTGGGCACGGTTCGTTCTTCAGTGTGCACAACAAGGTGGCGCGGAGGACGACCCCGGCACAGCGCGCGAGTAAGCGGGCCGTTCCGGGCGGTGAATCGCACACGTTAGCCAGACTCGTGGCCGTCTGCGGCCGTGTGAACCCCCTGCTCAGGCAGCCGCAGCGGCCACTCCTTCGCCGTGCTCACGGTCGATGGCGTGGGCGCTGTCGGCGTCGAGTTCGATGAAGCCGTGGAACTCCTTGTCGGGTTGTAGGAGGGGGTGGGTGGTGTCGCCGAGGCCGGTTTCGTTGTGCCAGGAGCGCAGTGCGCGGATGTTGGTGACGGCGGCGGCGCTGGCGATGACGAGGGTGACGAGGGCGAGGCCGCGGAATTGGTGGATGCCGCGGTGGCAGGAGGTGGCGGAGGTGGATTTGAGTACGCCGAACCAGCCTTCGATGTAGGTGCGGCGGGAGTAGTTGCGGCGCCATTCGGGGCTTCCCCAGTATTGGGGTTGGGCGAGTTTCATGGCGGTCTTTTGGGCGTCGGTGCGCAGTCGGAGGGTGACGGTGTCTTGGCAGCAGACTTTGGGTGGGTCGAAGCCGGTCGGGGGGTTGACCGTGGGCAGCCCGGCGGCGGTAGCGGCGGGCACGGTACCGGCGGCGAGGGGGCAGCCGATGGTGCCGTTGCGGGCGGGGCAGCGCACGCGCATCCGTCCGTCGGCGTTGATGCGTTCGACGTATTGCATGGCGTAGGCGCGGCGCTCCTCAATGAGGGCGTAGGTGGCTCTGGTTTCTTCGGCGGTGGCGTTGGGGCTCAGCGTGGGGATGGTGCCGAGGTGGTCGGGGGTCAGTGGGCAGTGGAAGTTCGCGGCGGCCACGCGCATGCCGTCCCAGTCGCGGAATCCCTGGTCGTTGGCGTGGGCGTCGGCGACTTGGGTGATACCTCGGGCGAGCAGGCGGGCCAGCCACTCGTCGAACAGTTTGTAGGAGTAGTGCCGGTCCACGAGTAGGTGGTTGATGGGTTGACCGGAGGCGATGATGCGGTCGATGAGGGTCAGGCAGGGTTCGGTGATGTGGGTGGAGGCGGGCAGCACCACGATTTCCTCGACCAGGCTGGGTTCTTGGCGTACGTCGCCGCTCCCGCGCATGTTGGGGATGCGGATGATGGCTTCGGCGTCGTAGCCGTAGAACATCTCGGTTCTGCCGTCCTTGCCGGTCTTGCCGCCGTAGGCGGCATCTGAGGGGCCTTTGCTGCCTTTGCCGGGGCCGGCGGTTGCGGTGACGGCGTGTGCGAGGAGGTCGACGTTGGCCTGCTCGGCGTCGTCGGTGGTGTCGGGGATGCGTGCGGGCGCGCGTTCGGCCGCCCAGATGCCGGTGCCATCCAGGGCGTAGTCCGCGGCGCCCTCGGGGCGGGGAAGCAATGTGGTGGCCAGCAGGGCGGTGGTCAGGCCTGCCAGGGTGTCCCGGCGGGCGGCGCGGGCGGCGTCGCTCGCGTGGGGGGCTCGGCCCTGGGTGTGGTCCAGCTTGGCGGAGATGCGTTGGGTGAGTTTGTAGAGCTGGTTAATGCTGAGTGTGCGGGGCCTCTGGTGGCTACCGGTCAGGACGCCGAGGTGCCATTGCAGGTTTCGGGGCAGGTTGCGGGTGAGGACGTCGTGGATGTCGGCGACGGTGGCGGTGCCGCGGGTGTTGATGGAGAGCAGCATCCCTGTGAGCAGCACTCGCGGGTGCAGTCCGGGGCCGCCGCGGGCGTCGGGGCGGATCGCCGCCTGCAGCAGGTCCGCTGCGGGGTCGGTGATGTGGCGGGCCCGACGGTAGTCGTCGGTCGTGATACTCATGGTCGTTGTCCTTCGGTTGGTGAAGTACCCCGGTGGGGGCTCCTCTTTGCGCTGACATTGACGACGGTGCGCGGTGGGTCCTCAGATGCAACCTCGACTGGAAGGTTGCCTG
>CAZJNU010000197.1:0-2825 GCA_964547485.1 uncultured Actinomycetes bacterium | reverse complement strand
CCGAACAAGTACGGACCAGTGCCGGGCACCGCGGGCGACGACACCGGGCCCTACCCGGGCGGCGGACCGCAGCCGTGGCCCGCTGCCCCGCCATCGTCGCCCTTTGGCCAGCCGACGTCGCCCCCTGACCGGGCGGAGTAGCGGCCCGCAGCCGAGGCGCCGTATTCAGCCATTTGTGTTTGAAAGAAGGGGAAAGCGCCGAAACCGGACAAATCGCTGCTGCGGGTCTGCCAGACTTTCACCGGACCGCCGCCAGGTGGACCACACATCCGGCCCACTCACTGTGGCGTCGACACACACTCACAAAGCGAGGTAGCCATGGGATTCGGCGAGGCAATCTCTACCTGTTTCAAGAAGTACGTGACCTTCAGTGGTCGGGCTCGACGAAGCGAGTTCTGGTGGTTCATGCTTTTCGTCTGGATCGTCGCAATGGTGGCAGCGCTGGTGGACAACCTGCTCGGTCTCACGATGGGCGGAGACACCTCCACCACCGAGCTGTCCAACGGCGCAACAATAACTACGTACACCAGCAGCGTGGGAATTCTCACGTCCCTCTGGTGGCTGGCCACGCTACTACCGATCCTTGCCGTCGCAGCGCGTCGGTTGCACGACCGCGGGGCGACGGCGTGGTGGCTGTTGCTCTACTTCCTCTGCTGCATCGGCCCGATCATCATGCTGTTCGTCTGGTGGATCCAGCCGAGCCAGCCGGGCGACAACCAGTACGGTCCGGACCCGTCCGCGCCAGTCGGGGCGGTCTGACCGACGCACCGCACCGGTCGCTGGCGAACCGAGGTTTAGGGTCGCCAGCAGCCGGGAAGACGAGCACCGTGTGAGGGGTTGTGGCGGGAGTTTTCTCGCCACAACCCCTCACACGTGCCGGGCACCTACCAGAACCACGGGCCCTCGCATGCGACAATGGAGGCAGAAATCGGCTCGGGCCACATGGCTCGGGCCGGTTGGCGATTCTGCAGCACGACCATGAGGGGCGAACCAGAACAGATGACGATGATCACCGATCCAGTGCAGACTGCGACCCTGCCTGACGGCGAGGGTCCCGACGGCCAGTTGCGACCGACCCGGCGTGGCCGCTTGGTCGCCACCGCGGCCGCAACCGTCGTGGGAATGGGCATCTTTGCCTTCGGCTACTCCCTGGGCGGGTATTTCGCGAACTCCGAAGGTGAGCCGGCAACTGTCATCGCCGCCACCTGGGCCCGCGACCACGGGCTCGGCGGAGTCGTCGCGGTCGCAGAGGACTTCTACTACGGCAATATCGACACCGTCGAGGCTGGCGGAGCTCCGGAGATCTCGGCTGAACTCGAGGGCCAATCCGCAGCGAATGCGGTACCCGACGGCTCTGCGTCGGCACCGCCCCATCTGAACCCGCCAGCCAACATGACGTCGCCGGCCGCTGAGACAGTCGCCGGGGAGGGCGTCTGGCAGCCGGTGGCGTCCAGCGTCGACGGGGTACCGGCCGTCTATGCCACCCGGATCCGACCGGATGATGTCTACACAAGTCAGTTCGCCAGCCTGATGTGGTTCGATCCGAAGCTCGCGGATTTCACGATGATCCCGGGCTATCAGGAGCCGGGCGGCGAGTCGCCGACCGAGGGCGCCCTACCCCAGAGTGAGTGGAGTCGGGTGCTGGCCAACTTCAACGGCGCCTTCCGGCTGCAGGATACGGGCGGTGGCTACTACTACAACGGCACCGAGGTCGCGCCGCTGCAGGAGGGTATCGCGTCGACGGTTATCTACAAGGACGGCAGCATCAAGGTCGGTGAATGGGGGCGTGACTTCACCATGACCCCGGAGGTCGCGGTCGTGCGACAGAACCTGCACCTACTGCTCGACGGCGGCGTGTCGAAGGCCTCTGACGGCTTTAGCTGGGGGGCGACGACACATGGCGAGAACCTCGCCTGGCGTTCGGCGATCGGCCAGCGCGAAGATGGCAGCGTCGTCTACGTCGGATCTCCAGGGCTGTCAGCGGAATCGATGGCCGACACCTTGGTGCGGGCGGGTGTCGCGCGCGCGATGGTGCTGGACATGAATGACTGGTGGGTGGCCGGTTTCTACTTCACCCACGATGCCAACGGTGCGCCGGTATGCCACAAGCTCGACCCGAACATCCAGGAAGGCTGTGACCGCTTCCTGAAGTCCTACAAGCGGGACTCGTTCCAGGTCCTGGCTAAGCCCGGGATGGCCGTCGGCGGCGAGCAGCCCAAGCCTTAGGACCCGCAGTAGGCCCCGACCTGTGACCAGAAGGTCGGCGACGGTGCGTTACAGGCCGGCATCGGTCGCTGGTGTCGGACTGAGGTGCGGACCCGATTCACGGCCCTGATTACCGAACCCGGGTGCGTTGCCATCACCACGTGGCTGGCATTCGGCACGGTCACGTGAAACGAATTGCGGGACAGCGTTGCCATATATGCCTGGTTGGCGCGCCAATTGTCGGAACTGTCGATGCCGGCCGAAACGACCCCGAGCGGCTTGCCCCCCAACTGCGGCTTCCGGTAGACGAGATTGCCGGTGGCGGACATGTCGATCCACCCTCCGCCCTCGGGCCAGTACCTGCTGTCGGTCTGCCACTGTTTGCTGTAGGACGCATCCACCAACACCATTCCGGCGGTGCGCGCCGGGTAGCGGGTACCGACCGCGCGAACCAGCAGCCCCCCGTAGGAGTGACCGACGAAGATCATCGGCGCTGTCTCGCCGACCCTGGTCAGCAGGGCGATCAACTCAGCGGCGTGGTCAGCGGCGCTGACCACGGACTTGCCGCGGCGGGTGCGGCTGTTGCCGAGCCCCCGGCGGGCGTACCAACCGACTCGGCC
>CAZJNU010000196.1:0-2845 GCA_964547485.1 uncultured Actinomycetes bacterium | reverse complement strand
GGCGAGGATCCGCAATCGGTGAAGCCGGACGTCTGTTGGCAACTGCCGATCCGGCGGGAGTACGAGACCCGGACTTGGGCAGACGGCAGCACCAGCGACGTTGTTGTCATCTCCGAGTACGACCGCCGGGGGTGGGGGCCTGGCGGCCACGACCTCGATTGGTACTGCTCCGGCGCACCCGAGGCGCACGTGGGCGCGGACCCGGTGTACCTCAGTGAGCGGGCCACCCTGGTGGCATTGATGGGTGAACCGGGCTACGACGAGCTCGTGCGGCTGCTCGGATCCCGCACCGGTGTCTTGCCGCACCCGGCCGATCCCGTCGCCGAGGCCTGAGCGAGTCGATCCGCGATCAGCGCGGGGCGGCCATTCTGTCGTAGGCCTCACCTAGCCTCACCTACATGGCCAAATCGACACGAAGGAACACCGCCCGGTATGCGTGTGCGGACTGCGGGGCGGAGAGCCTCCGGTGGGCAGGCCGCTGCCTCAAGTGTGGGGAATTCGGCACCGTCGCCGAAGTAGCGCCGATCACGGTTGTGCGCGGCGCCGCCGCCGAGAAACCGAAACGGGCCGCCCGGCCAGTGGCCGAGGTGGCCGCCGAGCAGACCCGGCGCACCGCGACCGGCATCGCAGAGTTCGACCGGGTGCTCGGTGGTGGCCTGGTGGCCGGGCAGGTGGTGCTGCTGGCCGGCGAACCCGGCGTCGGCAAATCCACCCTGCTGCTCGAAGTGGCGAACGCGATGGCTGGCGGGGTCGTCTCCGGGGGGACGCAGCCACCACGGGAGCGTGTGTGTCTTTATGTGTCCGGGGAGGAGTCGGCGGAGCAGATAGGGGTGCGGGCACGTCGGATCGGGGCCGATGCGGCCACCCTGCTGGTGGCTGACGAGCAGGAACTGCCTGCGATAGTCGGCCATATCGAGGCCCACCGGCCGGAACTGGTGGTGATCGACTCGGTGCAGACGTTGTCATCGCCGCAGATCGAGGGCCGCCCGGGCGGCGTCGCGCAAGTACTCGAAGTGACCCAGGCGCTCACCCGGATTGCAAAGTCAAGAGGTATGCCGCTGGTGATAATCGGTCAATCGACGCGGGAGAACTCCGTTGCGGGTCCGCGCGCATTGGAGCACCTGGTCGACACTGTGCTGACGTTCGAGGGTGATCGCCACACCAGCCTGCGGATGCTGCGGGCGGCCAAGAACCGGTACGGCCCAGCCGACGAGGTCGCGTGCTTCGAACAGGCCACGAACGGCCTGCGGGAGGTCCCCGATCCCAGCGAACTGTTCCGAGGCCGCCGAGATGCCCCAGTGCCCGGTACCTGCGTCACCGTGACGGTGGAGGGTCGGCGCCCGATGCTGGCGGAGATCCAGGCCCTGACCGTGAAGGCCACGGGTCCCAACGCACGACGCGGCGTCAACGGCCTGGACGCCTCCAGAGTGGCGATGTTGACCGCCGTCACCACTCACCACGGGGAGCTGCAGCTCACCGACAAGGATCTCTTCGTGGCCACTGTGGGCGGAGCCAAGGTGAGTGACCCGGCCGCCGACCTCGCCATCTGCCTGGCAGTTGCCTCAGCCGTCTGGCGAGCCGCCCTACCCCCCGACGTGATCGCACTTGGCGAGGTGTCGCTCTCCGGTGACGTCCGGCCGTGCCCGATGCTGCCTGAGCGAGTGTCCGAGGCCGGCCGGTTGGGCTACCGAACGATTCTGGTGCCACCCCATGCCCGGGACCGGGTGGTGATACCCGCGGGTGCTCGGATGGTCGAAATCTCCGACTTGGACGGTGCCCTGGAAGCGCTCATCAGGTACGCGCCGCGCACGCTGACTCAGAGCTCCGGTTAACCGGAGCCAAACTGCCAGGTCTAGCCGTCCAGCCCGAACCGTGCCGTTGCGCTGGTCACACCACCGTTGCTGGCCTCTACTTCATAACTCCCAGGTTGGGCGGCATCCTGCGGGGACGGACAGCCCGGCGAGGTGATGGTCTGATTCCAGGTCCCCTGCACCCCGAAAGCCTGAGCTGGCGGGATCACCTCCAGTTGCGAGGCTCCGCCAGGGCTGCAGTCGTCCGAGGACCAGACCCGGAATCCGCCCGAGGTCACCAGGAACGAGTTGTTCTTCGCGCCCACGTCACGGGTGCAAGCCACCCCGGACTTGTTCTGCACCTTCATCACAAACACCGCCTGGCCACCCACTTGGTAGGAGGGAGCGGACGGCTCGACCGACACCGCCAGGTCGGCGTCCTTGCAAGGTTCGGCCGCCGTCGGGCTGGCTGATGCCGATGACGAGCTGGCAGCGGTCGGCGATGCGGACTCCGAGGAGGAGCTCGCGGCCGGGGCTGCCGCCGGCTGCGGTTCGTCCAAGGAACCCGACGAGAGGAGCCAGATGAGGATGACAACCAGCACCACAGGAACACCGACAACCACCGCCCGGCGCCGCCAGTAGACAGACGCCGGCTCGGGCCCCACCGGATGCAGCAAGCCGTCCATGCGACCACACGATAGCCCCGGGCAGCCGCGACCAAACGGCCGCGTGCCAGCATCCGTATCCGTGGGCGATGACCGGATCCAGTTGCGGGTCCTCGACTGGTTCGACCGCAACGCGCGTGATCTGCCCTGGCGCGGCGATCCGGAACCGTGGGGGGTGTTGGTCAGCGAAGTGATGTTGGCCCAAACCCCGGTTGCGCGGGTCGAGCCGATCTGGCGGCAGTGGCTGAAGCGGTGGCCGACACCGGCCCAGCTGGCGACCGAACCCGGCTCCGAAGTGATCAGGGCCTGGGGCCGGTTGGGCTACCCGCGCCGGGCCCTTCGGCTGCATGAGGCTGCCCGGATAATCGTCACCGACCACGATGGCCAGGT
>CAZJNU010000195.1:0-2877 GCA_964547485.1 uncultured Actinomycetes bacterium | reverse complement strand
ACGGATGCCGACAAGTTGCCGAAGATCTACCAGGTGAACTGGTTCCGCAAGGATGTCGAGGGCAACTTCATTTGGCCCGGATTCGGGGAGAACTCGCGGGTGCTGGCCTGGGTTATCGACCGAGTCGATGGGGCAGTGGAAGCGGAGGAGACCGCCATTGGCCGTCGTCCGCTGCCCGGCGACCTCGACGTCGACGGTCTGGACCTCTCCGAGGCCCAGTTGGCGGAACTGTTCGAGGTGGACCCGACCACCTGGATCACCGAGGCGGAGCTGACCCGCGAGTACTTCGAGAAGTTCGGCGATCGCGTGCCGGCGGGTCTCAGCGATGAGTTGAGCTCGCTGCGTGCGCGGCTGGAGGCGGTCGAGTAGGGGCCGCTGCCTACGGCTCCGCCGCCCGCTGCGACGGGCTCCGCCGCCGCCTGCCTGCCTGCGGCTCCGCCGCCTGCCTGCCTGCGGCTCCGCCGCCTGCCTGCCTGCGGCTCCGCCGCCGACACCGAATGCCCTCCCCG
Organism: uncultured Actinomycetes bacterium; assembly: GCA_964547485.1. GTDB lineage: Bacteria > Actinomycetota > Actinomycetes > S36-B12 > UBA10799 > JACJWR01. The sequence continues at coordinate 2,368 of CAZJNU010000195.1, read as the reverse complement.
GGACTGCTGCGCTTTACGTCTCCGGGGAGGGCATTCGGCGTCGGCGGCTGGGGTTGGCGGGCGGGGGTGGGGGCATCTGGGGACTCCATGAGTCCGAGTTTCGGGGCGACACGCCGCGACACGCCGGGCGTGCGTGTGACAAATGGTGGTCGTGGAGTGAGGAGATGACATCACCCCGCACCGCTGGGTAGCGGTACGGGGTGATGTCAGGTGTTGCCGGCTGGGTGCTTGGTCAGGAAACGATGCCCAACGCTCGGGGCTGAACGGCCTGGGCGATCTCCTCTGCGCCCAACCGCGCGCCTTCGCCGCGGCCTCGCGGGAACTGGGCGATCGCGACCTTGACGTAGACCCGCTCCCGCTCCTCCTCTGTCAGGCCGCCCCACACTCCGTATGGCTCCCGGGCCCGGATGGCGTAGTCGGCGCACTCGACGCGAACCGAGCAGCTGGCGCACACTCCCTTGGCGCTCCGGTCGCGCCGGATGCGGGCTAGTCCGCGCTCATTCTGCGGATGAAAAAACAGATCGGGATCCGCTTCGCGGCAAGCACCCACCTCCTGCCACTCCCAGGTCGCGTCGGCCGGTACCTGCGAAAGCGGTTGTTGCGGCATGCCATCTCCCGTCGCGGTCGGGGCCACGCCAGTCGTGACTCCTGCGTACTCTGCGCAGCGAACGCATTTGCCCGCTGACCTGCATAAACGCTATCCGTGGGGGGTGGTCGGAACATCATCCGATGGGCGTGACCGGCATCAGCCGAAAGTATGAAAGGAAGACCTTGACAAATCGGAGGAATAGGTGACCGTCCACAATTCCGCCATCGGCCTTCGGAATCAGTTGCGGCAGGACTATGCTCCGCCAATCGAGCGCGGGCTATTCGAGCTCGGACGAAGACTGACCGGCGTTCACGGCGGCCATGTCCACGGCCTTGACCGCGGTCACCAACTTCTCCAGGGCGGGTTTGGGCAGCGCGCCCGGTTGGCTGTGCAGGACGACCCCGCTGCGGATGGCCACCAGCGTCGGGATCGCAGTGATGTTGAACGCCTGCGCGAGAGCAGGCTCTGCCTCGGTGTCAACCTTGGCAAACACGATCTCAGGATTGTCCTCGGACACGTCCTGGTAGATCGGCCCGAATTGCTTACAGGGGCCGCACCAGGCTGCCCAGAAGTCGATGAATACGACATCGTTCGATTTGACCGTCGTAGCAAATGTGTCTGTGGTCAGGTTCACGGTGCTCATCGCTGGGCTCCCATCAGGGTAGGGGTGGGACGGGTCAGGCGGGGTGAGCCAGGTCAGGCGGCTCGGCACATCAGGCCAAAGGCGTAGCCCTGGGACCGCAGCGACTCGATGATCTTCGGCAGGGCTTCCAGCGTTTGAGTCCGGTTGCCGCCGGCATCGTGGAGTAACACCACTGCTCCGGGGTACACGCGGTCGAGGACTCGGGAGACGATCACGGAGGAACCTGGCCTCGCCCAGTCGCGCGGGTCGACATCCCACATGGCGACATCCATCCCCTCGTCGGCAATGGCGCCGCGGACTCGGTCGTTGACCGCGCCGTAAGTAGGTCGCATGCACGTCGGTGTCTGGCCGGTGACGGCCTTGATCTTCGCGTTCGTGGGTTGAAGTTGGCCGGTGACCAGGTAGTTGTAGGAGAGCTTGGTCAAGTTCGGATGGTCCCAGGAATGGTTACCGATCCGATTACCGTCCGCTGCGACCTGTTTGGCCACGTCGGGGTAGGCCTCCACCATCGCACCTTGCTGGAAGAACGTGCCCTGCACGCCGTATCGCTTCAGGATCGCCAACACCTTCGGGGTGGACTCAGGGTCCGGCCCGTCGTCGAACGTCAGGTAGACGGTCTTCGGGGGTGTCGGCGGCTTGGTGGGTTTCGCTGGTTTGGGCACCGTGGGCGTGGGCGTGGGCGTCGGCGTGGGCGTGGGCGTGGGCGTGGTGGTCTCGGTCGGAGGCGTGCTCGGCTCCTCGGTCACCGACTCTGGCTGGGAATCACCCGGCAGATTCGATGGCAGCTGGCCATTCGGGGAGGCGACTGCCCGCGAGGCGAAATCCCAATCCGCGCCGAGCCAGTACCCGCCCACCAGGGACCCCATGAGCAGAGCGAGGCCGAGCATGCCGGCGACGAAGCGCCCGAGGAACTTGACCATCCGCCTGTCCTCTCTCATCCGACACGATTGCCGCGGTCCGGTTGTGCTGCCAAGCTGTCCACGTGTCACGTACCAGCAGCGGGCTGAACGATCCGGGTCGCCCGACCGCGGGGGAACTCCTCGTGGCAACGCCAGAGGTCCCCGAAGGGGATTTCTGGCGTTCAGTGATCCTACTTCTAGACCACGATGATACGGGGAGCCTCGGCGTGGTCCTTA
>CAZJNU010000194.1:0-2903 GCA_964547485.1 uncultured Actinomycetes bacterium | reverse complement strand
AGGTGATCCAAGCCCACCCGCCGTCGGTCGAAGCGATCTCCGGTGAGTGTTCCCCCGTGCTGAGTCAGGCCCAGCACGAGCCCATTGGGAAGCACGATCAGGGTCCGCGTGAAACCGTCGCCAGCGCGCTCGGCTAACACCTTGGCGTCGAATGCTTCGCAGTACCATCCGACGCTGCGGTCAAGATCGGCCACACTCAACGTAATGTGATGGACCGGCTGCTCGAAGACCATGAGCTGAATCCTATGGCCAGTGTCGAAGTCCGCAGCGGCCAGCGGCGGACCCGGCACAATCGGGGTGGGCGACCGCAAGTGGTGGTGGGCGACTCCGGTCCCCGCCGAGCGCAACTCGGGGTGAGTCAGGGCAACTCCAGTCGGCCTCATGTCACCTGTGCACTCCGCTGTCGCCCAATGTGCCGCTCGCCCCCGGCGTGTCGCGGCGTGTCGCAACCGATCCCACGTTCATGGAGTGCACAGAGGACGCCGACACCCCGGCGGTCACCGAAATCGGGACAGTCCTGACCCGAAACCCGCCCAGCCGCAAGCCTTGCAACCGGCAGGAGCCCGCGGACCCGGCGGGCGAGCCGGGTGGGCCCGCCACGGCCCCGCGCAATCTCGACATTGGCTAGTTTGCCTGCTACTTTCTGACCATGAGTTACGTTCCCCTCACGGAAGCGAAGGACAAGCTCTCCAGCCTGGTGGATGACGCAGTCAGCACACACGAGATTATCCACATCACAAAGCATGGGCGGCCCGCGGTCGTGCTGATGTCCGAAAGTGATCTCGAATCACTGCAGGAGACAATCTTCTGGCTATCCCAACCCGGGATCCGCGACTCCCTGCGGGATTCCGCCCGCGACCTGTCCGAAGGTCGAGCCGTCGACAGCGACACCCTGCGCAAGAGGTTCGGGCTTCCCACTTGAGCCGTTCCCCGTATGACCTTCGTGTCAGCAGCGAGGCGGCTCGGGGACTTGACCGGCTGCCACCCAAAGTGGCGACGGCCGTGGTCGAGTTCATCACGTCGGCACTGCTCCTCAACCCGCAGCGCGCCAGCAAGTCCCTGCGCGGCGAGCTTGCGGGGTTTCGGGTTGCCCGCAGGGGTGACTATCGAGTTCTCCTTCGCATCCATGAATCGCCCAACATCGTTGAGGTCGTCCGTATCGCTCACCGCGCCGACGCCTACTGCGGCTTGCAGTCCGCCGACCCGCCGAAGGACGAATCCCTGTGAGGTCCCCGACTCAGGTCGGAGGCAGCGGTACGACCTCGGCGGCACGGGTGAGCACGTCGAACTGGACGAGGTCAGGCAGAGGGGCGGCCAGGCTCGTGAGCAGTTCAGGAGCCACCTCCACCGGCACCGCGGTTGCCACCACCGCCGCGGCAGCCGGATCGACCGAGCCGGTCCAACGCGCCGCGCTCGCCGGATCGCTGTCCACCAGTTCCGCCACCACGTACGCCAACGCGACGGCGTGCTTGCACCAGGACCGCGGCCCGCACCCGTACGGGCACGAACAGTCGGCCGCGAAGGTCGTCGGCGTCGTCCGGCGCACGGCAACTTGGTAGGGGCGCGAGTCGGACCCCTGGATCTGAGCCTCGGCGGACTCGTCGTCGATCGAGACGTTCACCACCTGACCGTGTCGGGCGTAGGTGCGTGCCCGACCTGGGATCGCTGCGGAGGAATGGCCGAGCGCAAACGCGATGATCGCCATGGCGTCGACGTTGGAGACCTTGCCGGGGCGAGCGACCTCGACGCCACCTGTCACCGCGATTCGGGGCTTCGCCTCCCAGCCGTCCCATCGTGCCCAGGGATCGCGGCCCGATCGTCGCGGACTCATCGCAGCGTCCGATCGCGCGACAGCGTGACGAGGTCGGCCAACTCCGAGGTGGACAGTTCCGTCACGGCGGTGTCGGTCGAGCGCACGACGGCGTCTGCGATACCGCGCTTCGCGGTCAGCATCGCGTCGATGCGTTCCTCCAAGGTTCCTGGACAGACCAGGGTGTGAACGACGACGTTGCGCTGCTGACCGATCCGCCAGACCCGATCGGAGGCCTGGTCCTCCACGGCCGGGTTCCACCAGCGATCCAGATGGACGACGTGATTTGCCCGCGTGAGGGTCAGCCCGGTGCCGCCGGCCTTGATGGAGGCCACCAGCACCGGCGGTCCATCGGGGGCGGCGAAGGCGTCGACGGTGGCGGCCCGCCGCGCGCGGCTGTGCGACCCGACCAGGGTGGCGATTTCGGTGCCCAGGTGTTCCTGCAGGTGAGTGGCCAGATCCGGCACGAACGAGGCGAACTGGGTGAAGACGACCACCGCCTGACCTTCGTCGATGATCTCCGCACAGAGGTCTGTCAGACGGTCGACCTTGCCCGACCGGCCCCGCAGTCCGCGCCGATTCTCGGTGAGCAGAGCGGGGTGGACGCAGACCTGTTTGAGGCGACCGATCGCGGCGAGCACGGTCGCCCGCCGAGTCAGACCGGCCGCGCCCGCTGCACCCGACTGGCCGGCCTCATCGTCCAGTGTGTCGAGCAGTTGCCGCGCGACCGCCTCGTACGCACCCACCTGTTCCCTGGTCAGCGCGCAGTCGTCGCGAACCACGACCCGCTCGGGCAGGTCGGGCAAGATCGCAGGATCCGATTTCAACCGACGTAGCACAAAGGGCGCGGTCACATCTCGCAGCAACTGCAGTTCGGGCGAGTCCGGCGCTGCCTGGCCGAACCGCCGACGGAACGTGGCGCGGGCCGGCAGCAGCCCCGGCATTGCGAATGCCATCAGGCTCCACAGGTCGCCCACGTGGTTTTCCACGGGCGTGCCCGTGACGGCGAGTCGGTGGGTGGCGGTGAGTGCGCGGGCGGCCCGGGCGACGCGGGTGTCCGGATTCTTCACCGCCTGCGCTTCGTCGAGCACCA
>CAZJNU010000193.1:0-2906 GCA_964547485.1 uncultured Actinomycetes bacterium | reverse complement strand
GCCAGACCGCTTCCATCCCGTTCTCCGGGAAGTCGAGCACCTCGACCTTGCGGATACAGTCCTGCGCGAGTCGGGCCGCCGGGCCGCCGATCGACCCGAGATAGAAGCCGCCGTTCTCTTTGCAGGCCTTGGTGACGGCTGCCGACCGGTTGCCCTTGGCGAGCATCACGAAGGAGCCGCCCGCCTTCTGGAACTGGTCGACGTAGCCGTCCATCCGACCCGCAGTGGTAGGCCCGAATGAGCCGGAGGCGTAGCCGGACGGTGTCTTGGCCGGACCTGCGTAGTACACGCATTGGTCGCGCAGGTAGTCGGGCATCGGCTCACCGTTGTCGAGCATCTCCTTGATCCGAGCGTGCGCGATATCCCGCGCCACCACCAACGGGCCGGTCAGCGATACCCGCGTCTTCACCGGAAGGGTCGAGAGTTGATCGCGGATCTCCCGCATCGGACGGTTCAGATCGATCTTCACGACATCGTCATCGAGGTGGTCGTCGGTGACCTCGGGCAGAAACCGGGCCGGTTCGCGTTCGAGTTGCTCCAGGAAGACCCCCTCGGGGGTGATCTTCGCCAGCGCCTGCCGATCTGCCGAGCAGGAGACGGCCACTGCGATGGGGTTCGAGGCGCCGTGCCGGGGAAGTCGGATCACCCGCACGTCGTGGCAGAAGTACTTGCCGCCGAACTGTGCGCCGATGCCGAACTTGCGGGTGAGTTCCAGCACCTGCTGTTCCATCTCGTGATCGCGGAATCCGTTGCCCCAGCGGGAACCCTCGCCCGGAAGGGCATCCAGGTAGTGGGCGGAGGCGTACTTGGCTGTCTTCAGCGCGTACTCGGCGCTCGGCCCGCCGACGACCAATGCCAGGTGATAGGGCGGGCAGGCTGCGGTGCCGAGTTTGCGCAGGCTCTCGTCGAGGAACGCCATCATCGCGGTGGGATTCAGCACCGCCTTCGTCTCCTGGAACAGGAACGACTTATTCGCGCTGCCGCCGCCCTTGGCCATGAACAGCAACTCGTATTCGTTTGCGTGGGCCGGTTTTGTGTCGGCGTAGATCTCAATGAGTGCCGGCAGATTGGTGCCGGTATTGACCTCCTCCCACATCGACAGCGGTGCCATTTGGGAGTACCTCAGATTGAGCTTGCGGTAGGCGTCGTAGATCCCCTGTGAGAGGGCTTCCTCGTCGCGGCCGTTCACCAGCACCTGACTGCCGCGCTTACCCATCACGATCGCCGTGCCCGTGTCCTGACACATCGGCAGGATGCCGCCGGCGGCGATGTTCGCGTTCTTCAGCAGATCCAGCGCGACGAATTTATCGTTGGCCGACGCCTCCGGGTCATCGAGGATATTGGCCAGTTGCTGCAGGTGCGATGTGCGCAGCAGGTGCTGGATATCGTGCAGCGCCTCATATGCGAGCAGGCGGAGCGCCTCCGGTTCGACCGTGAGGAAGGTGCGGTCGCCCAGCTCGACCACCCCGACGCCATCCGTGGTCAGCAGGCGGTAGGAGGTGGTGTCCTCGCCGAGCGGCAACATGTCGACATAGTGAAAATCGGGCATGGGCTCAGCCTAGTCGCACTCGGCAATGGGTCACCCGTGCCGAACGCGAACAACTCTCTGGTCTGCTAACCGTGCCAGAACGCGAGCAGCTCGCCGATCTGTTCGGCAGCCTGTCGACGACCCATGGCGATCGCTTCCGGAACGGCCGCAGGGGACATCAGTTTGGAGACGTCGGTCGGTTCCGGGCCGCGTAGCAGCGCAGGTGTGCCGTTTGCGGCCAAGGCGGCTACCTCGTCGGCCATCGATGTCGGCTGGATCGTCATCGTCGCCACCGGCATCTGGCTCATCGCTCCCAAGGACAGGATCAGCGCCCGGCCGGCCCCGCTGACGACGTCCGAATGGATGCCGCTGCCGCTGACGCCGCCGTCCATGCACTTGCGACCCTTGATGGGTTGCGGGCTGAACAGCCCAGGCACGGCACTGCTGGCGGCCGCTGCGTGGGTCGCAGGAAGACCGGCCGCGGCCGTCAGGATCAGCCGCTCGCCGGTGTAGGTGTCGACCGTGGAGATGTGCAGCGCCGGCGACGGCCAGCCGCGTAGCGCGAGCGCAGCGGCAACGGACCTGCGCATCTTTCCCGCCGGAGCGGCATCGGCGGCCAACGCCGCGTAGCCGATGGCGCGAATGGTCTCAGGTCGATTGTCGGTGGCGCCGGTGAAGAGGTCCAAGGCTCGCTGCTGACTCGGGTTGAGGTCGGACGCGGGCGCAAGCGCGGACATCAGCCCTGGCGCCTTGGACAGCAATTCCAACTGGGTGGAGAACCATCTCAACCTTCGTCCCGTCAGCAACCCGGCCACCACCGAGCCGGCCGAGGTGCCGACCACGATGTCGGCCTCGGACAGGTCAAGGCCGCGCGCCTCGAGTTCCCTCAGGTAGGCGACTTGCCAGGCGATGAAGAAGATTCCGCCACCGCCGAGCACCAGCCCGCGCTTGGCGCCGGCCCCGTAGCGGGCGTCGAAGTCGAATGGTCGCGCCAACCCGTCGGAGGCCGGCCTGCCTTCGGAGGTCGGCTGGCCCTGGTCTGCCGCCAGCGCTGATGTGGATGGGTCTGCGGTTGGAGTCGTCACGAGGATCGACGGTAGCGCGTCAGCGGCGAGTTGCCCGTCTCGCGCGCTGGTTACCGATCGGTAACCGGAACTCTACGTACCCTCTGGGGTAGACGATGTTCCGGCTACTGGTCGGTAACCCGCCCGCGTCGAAGCTGAACGGGTAGGTGCGCGGTCACCGAGCCGATGGTCAGACCGTTGTGGGCGCGCGGACGGCACTCGGCCGGGGGCGCCGGTGGCCGTCACCGGTGACTCGGGAGAGGATGTCGGAATGGCAACCGCAACCAAGCCGCGCAGTTCGCAGACGGTACGCG
>CAZJNU010000192.1:0-2922 GCA_964547485.1 uncultured Actinomycetes bacterium | reverse complement strand
GCCAGCAGCACCCCCGGCATGAAGGACTGACGGTCCAGCGAATCGTGCCGGATCGTCAGCACCTCTCCGGCGGTGCCGAGCAGTACCTCCTGGTGGGCGAGCATTCCGCGCAGCCGGACTGCGTGTACCGGGACCCCGTCGACGTCGGCGCCACGGGCCCCCGGTAGGGCCGTTGTGGTCGCATCGGGGGCCGTCGGCACATCTGCCTCCCGGCGGGCCGCGGCGATCCGCCTGGCGGTGGCGGCGGCCGTCCCGCTGGGGGCGTCGACCTTGTTCGGATGATGCAGTTCGACAATCTCCACGGACTCGAAGTAGGGCGCCGCAGCCGTCGCGAACTTCATCATCAGCACGGCCCCGATACCGAAGTTGGCCGCCACCAGACAGCCCGTCGTCGGGGAATCGGCCAACTGTCGACGTAGCTCGGCGAACTTGACCTCGTCGAAGCCGCTGGTGCCGACGACAGTGTGGATGCCGTGGGCGATACAGAAGGCCAGCGTCGGCATCACGGCGTCAGGCACGGTGAAATCGACCACCACCTGCGCCTCGGATTCGATCAGCTGCTGCAGCGAATCACCGACGTCCAGCTGCGCGACCAGTTCAAGGTCGCCCGCGGCGGTCACCGCCCGGCAGACCTCGGTACCCATCCGGCCCCCGGCTCCGACCACCGCAACCCGCATCAGCTACTCCGAAACTCTCGATCGGCATCGAATGGCCCGACCACGCCCAGGTGGCGCGGTCGCGCGAACAGCTCAGCGGCCAGCGATCGGACCTGCTCGAGGGTGACCGCGTCAATTGCGGCCAGCGCCTCCTCCACCGACAGCAGCGTCCCGGTAAGTAGTTCCGCCTCGCCGAGCCGAACCATCCGCGAACTCGACTCCTCCAGGTTGAGCACCAACCCGCCCCGGAGCTGTCCCTTACCCCGCTCCAACTCGGCAGCGGTCATCCCGTCACGGGCCAAGTCGCCGAGCACCGACGAGATCACCTCGATGGCATCGTCCACCTTGGCCGGCATCGACCCGGTGTAGATCGCGAACGCGCCCGCATCGGCGTGGGCCGTCCGGAACGACTGCACCGAGTAGGCCAGGCCACGCTTCTCCCGAACCTCCTGGAACAGCCTGCTGGACATCCCGCCACCCAGGACAGCGTTCAGCACGCCCAAGGCCCAGCGGCGCGGGTCGTTGCGGACCAGCCCGGACATCCCGAGCACGACGTTCGCCTGCTCGATCTCCCGCGGGCGCACGGTGTAGGAGCCCACCTCGTCTGTGCGCTTTCGTGCCTTGTTCGTCGGTCGGGCGGTGCCGGGTTTGCCGGCCGGCACCTTCGCCAGCGCCTTGCGCACGGCGCGGGTGACAACCTTGTGGTCGACCCCGCCGGCCGCGACGACCGCGAGGTTGGCCGGTCGGTACCAGCGGCGGTAGTGCCGCCAGACATCCGCCCGCGGCATCGCCGAGATGCTCTCCTCGGTGCCGATGATCGGCGCCTCCAACGCGGTACCGGCGAAGACCTGGGCGGAGAAGAGTTCGTGCGCGGCATCTGCGGGATCGTCGTCGTGCATCGCGATCTCTTCGAGTACGACCGCCCGCTCGGCGTCCACGTCGGCGGCGGTCACCGACGAGGCCGTCATCATGTCCATCAGCACCTCGACCGCGAGCGGCACATCGCGGTCGAGCACGCGGGCGTAGAAGCAGGTGTACTCCTTGGTGGTGAAAGCGTTCAGCTCACCACCGACGGCATCGATCGACGAGGAGATGTCGAAGGCGTTCCGCTTCTCAGTGCCCTTGAACAGCAGGTGCTCCAGGAAGTGGGACGCCCCCGCATAGCGAGGGGTCTCATTCCTGGAGCCGACTGGCACCCAGATCCCCAACGAGACTGACCGGGTCGCACTCATCTGTTCCGAGATCACCCGCACGCCAGGTTCCAGCACCGAGCGGCGCACCCGTCCCCCGGCGTCAACCATCAGGGTTCGGGTGCTGCCCGGCTTCTGCTCCCCGGCGGCGGGGATCTCGATCACAGCGAGTCCGTCAGTCAGTCGGTTGTCGAAAGCTCAGGAAGCGTCGGACCCATCGGAGTCATCGAGCACCGGGGCCAGCGAGAGCTTGCCGCGGGGGTCGACCTCCTTGATCTCCACCTGAACCTTCTGGCCGACGCTGAGCACATCCTCGACGCTGTCGATCCGGTTCTTACCCGGCACCAACTTCTTCACCTCGGAGATGTGCAGCAGACCGTCACGACCGGGGACCAGCGAGATGAAGGCACCGAACGAGGTGATCTTCACGACCGTTCCCAGGTAGCGTTCGCCGACCTTGGGCATCTGCGGGTTGGCGATCTGGTTGATCGTGTCCCGAGCGGCCTCGGCGGCGACACCGGAGGTGGCACCGATGTAGATGGTGCCGTCGTCCTCGATCGTGATGTCGGCGCCGGTCTCCTCCTGGATCTGGTTGATCATCTTGCCCTTCGGCCCGATTACCTCGCCGATCTTGTCTACCGGAATCTTCACTGTGATGATCCGCGGCGCGAGCTCACTCATGTCGTCGGGGGCGTCGATCGCCTCCAACATCACCTCGAGGATCGCGATCCTGGCCCCACGAGCCTGGGTGAGGGCCGAGGCCAGCACCGAGGCAGGGATCCCGTCGAGCTTCGTGTCCAGCTGCAGCGCAGTGACGAAGTCACGGGTGCCGGCGACCTTGAAGTCCATATCGCCGAAAGCGTCCTCCGCGCCGAGAATGTCGGTGAGGGCGACGTAGCGAGTCTCCCCGTCGACCTCATCGGAGACCAGACCCATGGCGATACCGGCGACGGGTGCCTTCAGCGGCACGCCGGCGTTCCAGAGCGAAAGGGTCGAGGCGCAGACCGAACCCATCGAGGTGGAACCGTTGGAGCTCAGTGCCTCGGACACCTGCCGGATCGCGTACGGGAACTCCG
>CAZJNU010000191.1:0-3049 GCA_964547485.1 uncultured Actinomycetes bacterium | reverse complement strand
GTCGATATGGCGCACAAGGTTGTCGGGGTCGGAAGCGTCGGGCTGCTGGCATTTGTGTTGCTGATGCGCGGGCGGGATGAGGATGACCTGATGGTGATCCAGGTCAAGGAAGCGCAGGCCTCGGTGCTGGAAGCTTTCACCGCCACGTCCGCCTTCAGCAAGCACGGCCACCGAGTGGTCACCGGGCAGCGACTGATGCAGGCGGCGAGTGACTCGTTCCTCGGCTGGATCGACGGACCGAACGGGCGCGCCTTCTACGTCCGGCAGCTTCGCGACATGAAGTGGTCGCCGGATCCGGCCGATCTGACTGCGGACAAGATGCAGCCGTTTGCGACGCTGTGCGGCCACACCCTCGCGCGGGCCCACGCCCGTTCCGGCGATGCGATCGCCATTGCGGCGTACCTCGGTTCGGGTAGGAAATTCGAACGGGCAATCGCGGAGTTCTCTGCGGCCTACGCCGACCAGGTGGAGAAGGACTTTGCGCTGTTCGCAGAGGCAATCGCCGCGGGTGGACTCACAGCGGAGGAGAGTGCTGACGGCGCCGAAGCCAAAGCGGCTCTGGAGGGTCTGGCCCAGCCCATGGTGGAGGCGGCTGCCCGCAAACGAGCGACCCGGAAGCGGCCGGCCAAGAAGGCCTGACACTTTTCGCCGCGATCGCCTAGCAGTCACGGAAATCAGCCGAGTCAGGGCGGTGCCTCCTTCGATTCGTCGGAGCTGAAGGGACCCTCGGCGCGATTGCCACCACTCCTCTTGGCCTCGTACATCGCTTCGTCCGCAAGTTCGAGTTCGGCTCCAGAAGCATCGGATTTGATCATCGCGACCCCTGCACTGATGGTTGCGCCGGACCGGGACGCGACCCGACGCACCAGGTCGGCGGCGACTTCGTGCGCCTGCCGTGCCCCGATGTTCTGAAGCAGGAGTCCGAACTCGTCGCCGCCGATTCGGGCGAAGATGTCGGTCGAGCGCAGACGTTCACCGATGGTGGCAGTCACTTGTCGTAGGAGGTCATCGCCGGCAGCGTGGCCTTTGCCGTCATTTGTGGACTTGAGTCCATCCACGTCCAGAACCACAACCGCGACGCGATGCCCGTAGCGACTCGCCAACGATTGGTGTCGGGCGAGCTCGGTGTCGAATCTTCCCCGGTTGAAGACGCCGGTGAGGCTGTCGCGCTCTGCCATCCGACGCAGCTCCTGCTCCTCTCGTTTACGTCCGGAGATGTCTTCGATATGGGAGATGAAATGCAGCGGCGATCCGTCTATCGACCGCACCAACGATGCGGACAGCAAGACCCACAAGGTGTGGCCTTTTGCATCGAAGTAGCGCTTCTCCATCTGGTAGGCGTTCGTCTCACCGGTCAGTAGTCGTTCGACCTCATCCAGATCAGCGTCGAGGTCATCAGGGTGGGTGATGTCCTGAAAGGTCAATTCAGTGAATTGCTCCTGTCGGTAGCCGGTGATGTCGCACAGCATGTTGTTCACCTGGAGGAACCGCCCGTCGAGACCGACCAACGCCATCCCGATCGGCGCATGGGCGAAGGCCACCCGGAACTGCTCCTCCGAGTCACGCAGATGGCGATCGCGATCCCGATCTCGGGTGACGTCGACGTTGACCACCAGTCCGCCGAGGATCTCGCCCGACTCGGATGGCAGCGGACTGACCAATTGTCGGATGGTACGGCCCTTGAACTGGGCTTCGATCGTGCAGGGTCGTCCGGTCAAGGCTGACTGACAGGCGGACTCGAGCTCGGCCGCCACGGTCGAGTCGAAGGCCTCCCGAATTGTCTTGCCTTCCAACGCCGCTTGGCTCAGTCCCATGTCTGCCAACTTGGGGCCGCCGGCGATCAGAATGCGTAGGTCGGAATCAAAATAGAAGGCGGCTGTGTCCGGGGTGCCGCGCATCATCGACTGGAAGAAGTCGCGTGCGTCGGAGATGCGATCGCCCAGGTTCCGCTCGGCGGCGCCAACCATGTGTCTGGCCCTTCGACTCGACCTGTGCGGGCGGCTCGCCCTGGGTTGGCGCCCCGCGCGCTACCGACAAAGCGTGGAGGCCGCCAGATGCGGCGGCGAACTTCCTCGTCAGTCTCGCCTTCCGGCGGGCTGGTGGCAAATCGCGTGTCCACGCGGAGAGGGAGAGCAGGCGAGATAGCCAGGCGCTTCGGGCCGCCTGGGTGTCGGATGGGTGGCTATGCTCAGGGCCGTGACTGACGAGGGCAAGACCGGGCCGGCAGCAAAGCAGTATCAGTCCTGGTTGCCGCGATTGACCAAGAGGGTGATGACCGATCTGACGCTCTGGATGACGGCGTTCGGGTTGCTGATCGGCCTACTCTTTCCGTTCGTGGTGACGTGGCTCGGCGTTCCCGGTGATATTGCTCTGCGTCCGGTCTTCTTCCTGGCGACGTTGATCGCCGGATTGATGGTGGCGGCCGTCAATGCCTCTCTGGCTCGGGCGGTTGTGGGGTTGAGGCTGCGAGCGTTGGCTGCCAGCATGCGCAAGGTCGAGACTGCACTAGTCGAGGCAGCGTATGAGGGCGACTGGTCCTCGTGTGACCCCGAGGAATGCAAAGTGCCGGTCGACTCGGCGGACGAACTCGGCGAAGCGGCCGCCTCATTCAATCGACTCGTCACTGGACTTGCGACCAGTCATCAGGTTGCCGACGGTGTAACTGCCGTCTCCGAGGCGTTGGCCGCCCACCTGGAGATCGACTCGTTGGCGCAGTCGACACTGGATGAACTGGCGATGCGTACCGAGTGCGACGCGGCCGCCTTGTTGGTGGTGCGTAATGGTCGCGTTGAGTTGGCTGGTTCCATCGGTGTCCGCGATGGCGATGCGTTGGCGTCGTCGGAGGCGGTGCTCACTGCGCTTCGTACCCAGGAATCCACTGTGCTGCAGCTACCGTCGGATGTCGTGGTCAGCGGCGCCCTGGTGGACATCGTGCCGCGCGAGGTGCAGATCCTGCCCGTGCGCTTCGGTGTGGTGATTGTCGGTGTGCTGGTCCTGGCGTTCGTGCAGCCAAGCGGCCGGTCGGCGGCCGCCGTGCTGAAGTCGATCC
>CAZJNU010000190.1:0-3117 GCA_964547485.1 uncultured Actinomycetes bacterium | reverse complement strand
AAACGGAGCGGGAGCAATCCCGGCACCGCGCCCCAGGCCGACTCAACCGATGGGTGAGGGTGCTGGCCGGGTTGTGGTGGTGGTTTGAGACACGAAATGCCCTGCTGTTGTTGAAGAATGGGACTTGTCTAGGGTCTCGTTCGTCAACACAGGAAGGGCATCTCGCGGATGCAACTATCTCACGGTCGTCCGGTCGGTTCAATCAGCTTCGATGAGACCAACCTGGTGTTGTCCGCCGGGCTGGTTCCGGTGATGTCGCTGGCCGGGTCCGCAGGGTTGGCCGAGTTGGCTGATCATCATCTGAGTGTGTCTGGCGACAAGGGTGCCAACGCGGGGGCGAAGGTGGCGTCGCTGGTCGCGGGGATGACCGCGGGCGCGGACTCGATTGACGATATGGCGATCCTGCGCCACGGCGGCATGTCACGGATCTTCGACTCGACTTATGCCCCCTCGACGTTGGGGTCGTTCCTGCGTTCGTTCACGTTCGGCCACGTCCGCCAGTTGGATGCGGTCGCCTCACGGGTGCTGGCCGGGTTGGCGGCGCGGACACCGATCGTGGCCGGCATCGACGAGGTGGCACTGGTCGATGTCGACGACACCATCGTGGAGGTTCATGGCTACGCTAAGCAGGGCGCCGGTTTCGGCTATTCGGGTGTGCGTGGGTTGAACGCGGTCGCGGCCACTGTCACCACCGCCGGCACGGCACCGGTGATCGTGGCGACGCGGCTGCGCAAAGGTTCCACCGGGTCCCCGCGGGGGGCGGGACGCATCGTCGCGGATGCGTTGGCGACGGTGTCGAAGCTGCGCTCAGCCGACGCTTCGGGGATGGTGTTGTTGCGTGCCGATGCCGCCTACTTCGGTCGGCCCACGATCCTGCCCGCAGTCCGTGCCGGTGCTGCGGTATCGATCACGGTGCGCAAAACCAGCCAGGTCAAAGCTGCGATCGCCGCAATCCCGGAGGATTCCTGGACCCCGATCGACTATCCGAACGCCGTGTTCGACCAGCGGACCGGGACGTGGGTGTCCCGAGCTGAGGTAGCCGAAATTGCGTTCACCGCGTTCGGGTCTGCACCTGCCGCCGGTCAGGTTCCTGGCCGGCTGGTGGTGCGCCGCATCCCCGATCTGAACCCACCTGAGGATCCCGGCCAGGCGAGCCTGTTCGATGTGTGGCGGTTCCACGCATTCTTCACCACCTCGGAGCTGGACGGGCTTGTCAAGTTCTTTGTGTAAGGAGTTTTCCTAGTTGAGGTTGAGTCGTCCGGGGTAGGTCATGGTCAGGGCGTTGAGTGCTTGTTTCCACCCTTGGGTGTTGGTGCCGATTTCACCTCCTCGATCGGTGCTCATGCGGCTGATGGCCAGGTACAGGATCTTGAGGACTGCGTCGTCGGTCGGGAAATGGCCTTTGGTCTTGGTGACTTTGCGCAGCCGGTAGTTCAGCGACTCGATCGCGTTCGTGGTGTAGATGATCCGCCGGATTGCTGGGTCGAAGGCGAGGAACGGGGTGAACCGTTCCCAGTCGCGTCGCCACAGGTCCACGATCGCGGGATACCGTTCGCCCCATTCGATTTCGAAGGTGTCCAACGCGTCCGCGGCGCCCGCGACGGTGGGGGCGGTGTAGATCGGCTTCAGAGCCGCCGCCACGGCTCTGCGGTCCTTCCAGGTGACGTACTTGATCGAGTTTCGAATCAGGTGCACCACGCATGTCTGCACGGTCGCTTGCGGCCATACCGTTTCGATCGCGTCGGGGAATCCGGTGAGCCCGTCGCAGCAGACGATGAGGACATCGCCCACGCCGCGGTTGCGTAGTTCGGTGAGGACTCCGAGCCAAAATTTGGAGCCTTCCCCGCCCTTGCCTAGCCACATTCCGAGCACATTCTTGCGGCCTTCCACATCGATTCCCATGGCCAGATACACCGGCCGATTGGCCACGACATGCTCGGATCGCACCTTCACCACGACCGCGTCCAGGTACATGATCGGGTAGATCGCGTCCAACGGGCGTGACTGCCAGGCGCGCAGCTCGGGCAGTACCGCGTCGGTGATCTTCGAGATCGTTTCCGCGGACACGTCCGCGCCGTAGGCCTCGCCCAAATGGGAGGCCACATCCCGGGTGGACATGCCTCGAGCGACCAGCCCGATCACGATGTCGTTGAAGCCGTCCAGGCGGCGCTGGTGCTTACCCACCAGCTTCGGTTCGAATGAGCCGTTACGGTCCCGCGGCACCTCCACCGGGACGGGGCCGGCATCGGTGAGCACGGTTTTCGCCGAGGTGCCATTACGGGAGTTACCCGAACCCCATCCGGCCACGTCACCGTGCTCATAGCCCAAATGCTGGGTGAGTTCAGCCGCCATCGCCTTACTCAGCAACCGTGACGTCAACTCGGTCAGCACACCATCCGGGCCCAACAGCTGCAGCCCCTCGGCGTCCACCTGCTCCATCAACCGATCCAGCACCGCCTCGTCCAGCAGCGAACCACGGGCGTCATCTCGGGGATCTTTCATCATCTTCGTCATCAGGGTTCCTTCCTATGTCGCGGGAACCTCACACAAAGAATTCAACACGCCCAGCTGGACACCGTCACCGCGGACAAGGTCCACCGCGGCCATGCCATCATCGAGCAAGTGTTCGCCGACCTGAAGAACTCCGCGTTGGCACATCTGCCATCCGGGAAGTTTGCCGCGAACTCGGCATGGCTGGTGCTGGCCTCGATCGCGTTCAACCTCACCCGTGCCGCAGCCACCCTCACCGGAACCGGATTGACGCGGGCCACGACCGCCACCATCCGTGCGAAGATCATCAACGTCCCAGCCCGCATCGCGACCTCGGCGCGCCGAGGACGCCTGCACCTACCCGCTCGCTGGCCCTGGCAAACCGGTTGGCAGGCCCTGTTCGATGCCACCTGCGGACCACCCCCGATCGCCTCCAGCTGACCACCCGCCGGCACCACCGGCCAGAGCGCACATCACGTGGACAACACCGGACACACAGTGATCCGGGACCCCATCACGCCCCCACACAGGAAGCGCCCTCCACATCGGCGCACCGCGAGAAACCGCCGACGATCGGTTGAGTCGGCCTGGGGCGCGGTGCCGGGATTGCTCCCGCTCCGTTTCCCC
>CAZJNU010000189.1:0-3194 GCA_964547485.1 uncultured Actinomycetes bacterium | reverse complement strand
GGCGCATCAGCCAGGATCGCCCGTCGGCCCGAGGGCAGGTAGAGGTGTCGGTAGGCGACGTCGATGGTGATCCCCTGGTCACGCTCGGCCTCCAACCCATCGGTGACGAGTGAGAAGTCGATCTCGCCGACCGGAACCGCAGAACCCGGGCGCCTGGTGTGGCGGGCCGCCTCGACCTGATCTGAGGGCAGGCTGTCGGTTTCACTGAGCAGCCGCCCGAGCAGGGTGCTCTTACCGTCGTCGACTGAGCCACAGGTGACGACCCTGATCAAGGTCTTCACTAGAAGTAGCCCTCCTGCTTCTTGCGCTCCATCGACGCGCTGCCATCGCCGTCGATCATCCGGCCGGCCCGTTCGGAGAGGTTGCTAGCGGCCAACTCGGTCATCAGTTCCTCTACCGTGGTGGCCTCGTCGGTGACTCCACCGGTCAGCGGGTAGCAGCCGAGGGTGCGGAACCGGACCCGGACGAGTTGCGGTTCCTCACCAGGCTCCAGCGGTAACCGATCGTCGTCGACCATCACCGGCACACCGTCGCGGAACACCACTGGTCGCTCGGCCGAGAAGTAGAGCGGGACGACGTCCAGCCCCTCGGCCCCGATGTAGCGCCAGACGTCGAGTTCGGTCCAGTTGGAGATCGGGAACGACCTCATCGTCTGTCCGCCGACCAGGGCGGAGTTGACCGTTCGCCAGAATTCCGGACGCTGTTTGCGGGGTTCCCACCTGTGCCCGACCTCCCGCAAGGAGAAGACGCGCTCCTTGGCTCGGGACTTCTCCTCGTCCCGCCGCGCGCCCCCGATCGCGATGTCGAAACCACCTTCGTCCAAGCCGGCGCGCAGCGCGACCGTCTTCATGATTCGGGTGTATTCCTGCGCCCCGTGGCTGAACGGCGACACCTGCGCCTCGCGCCCCTCCTCATTGGTCACCACCCGCAGGTCGAGGCCCAGTCGCTCGGCCGTGGCGTCGCGGAAAGCGATCATCTCGCCGAACTTCCAGCCGGTGTCGATGTGCATCACCGGAAACGGGATCGGTCCGGGATGGAATGCCTTCCGGGCCAGATGCAGCAGCACCGTCGAGTCTTTGCCGATGCTGTAGAGCAGGACTGGGCGGTTGAAGGCGGCGGCCGTCTCCCGGATGGCCCAGATCGCCTCCGCCTCCAGATCCGCCAGAACACGGAGTTCGGCTGCGACAGACATGGACCGGACTCTACCTAGCCACCCGGACGGCCACAGCAGCCGACTCCGCGCCGCGAGTGGCCCGCCAACCCGCGGTGGACCCAGCGGGAGGACGCAATCCAGACACGGCAACAACCCATACCCCTTACCGGGCAACGATGTTACTCGCGAGTAGTATCGGAGGGGAGCCATGCCCCACACCGTGTTCGATCACCTCGGAGGTACGCAGTGGACGAGTCGACGCAGTTGATGATCCGGCTGATCGTGGGCCTGCTGATCACCGTCGTCGCGCTGGCGTTCGCCGCCCGCCGCGGCCTCGTGCTGTTCAAGTTGATTCGCACCGGTCAGCCCGCGGTCGGGCGCCCCGCCAAGGTGGACAAGGCGGTACAGGCAGAGGGCACGGAGGTGCTCGCGCAGAAGAAGCTGCTGCAGTGGGCCGTTCCGGGCATTGCCCATGTATTCGCGTTCTGGGGCTTCCTGGTGTTGGGGCTGACAATCATCGAAGCCTTCGGCGCCCTGTTCAACCCGCAGTTCGCGATTCCGATCATCGGCCGCTGGGCCGTCGTGGGGTTCTTCGAAGATCTGTTCGGGGTGCTGGTGCTGGTCGGCATCATCATCTTTGCCATCATCCGGCTCTCCCACAATCCTGCCAAGGACGGCCGCAAGAGTCGTTTCTTCGGCTCCCACACGGGTGCAGCATGGCTCGTGCTGTTCATGATCTTCAACGTCGTCTGGACGCTGTTCCTCTATCGCGCCGCCCAGTACAACGTCAGCATGTTCACCGGCAATGAGAGCTTCCCCTTCTACAACTCCGGTGGCGCCTTCGCCACCGAGATAGTCGCGAAGTGGCTGGAGCCGCTCGGCCTGTCCGCCAACGAGTGGCTCGAGACGATCGGCATCTGGCTGAACATCGGCGTCATCCTCGTCTTCCTCATCATCGTGCTCTACAGCAAGCACCTGCACATCTTCATGGCACCGATCAATGTGTACTTCTCGCGTCGACCCAACGCCCTCGGGCCGCTTCTGCCGATGTACTCCAACGGCGAGAAGATCGACTTCGAAGACCCCGCCGAGGATGCCAGCTTCGGGGTCGGCCGAATCGAGGACTTCACCTGGAAGGGCATGCTCGACATGGCGACCTGCACCGAGTGCGGGCGCTGCCAGTCCCAGTGTCCGGCCTGGAACACCGGCAAACCGCTGTCTCCCAAACTGCTGATGATGGACCTGCGTGACCATCTCTTCACGTCGGCGCCCTACCTGATGGCAACCGTGGGCGCGGGCAAGCCGGATGAGATGGGCGAGCGGAGCGAGGGGGCCTTGGAGTTGGTGGGGGCGAGCGTCGCCACCGAGATCTCGCGGCCGCTGGTTGGTTCCCGCGACGGCGACCCGCTGCGGGTGGACGACGGCTACGACGCCGCCGGACACCGCTCCCACGAAGGTGCCGTAATCGACGTCGACGTGCTGTGGTCCTGCACCAGTTGTGGCGCTTGCGTCGAGCAGTGCCCGGTGGATATCGAGCACATCGACCACATCATGGACATGCGCCGCAATCAGGTCATGATCGAGTCGGAGTTCCCGACCGAACTGGCCGGCCTGTTCAAGAACGTGGAGCAGAAGGGCAACCCGTGGGGCATGAACGCCTCCATGCGCAACGCCTGGATCACGGAGATGGACTTCGAAGTTTCGGTATTCGGTGCAGAGGGCGAGGACGTCATCCCGGACGACGTCGACTACCTGTTCTGGGTCGGCTGCGCCGGTGCCTACGAGGACCGCGCCAAGCGGACAACGAAGTCGGTGGCCGAGTTGCTGCACATGGCCGACGTCAAGTTCATGGTGATGGGTGAGGGGGAGACCTGCACCGGCGACCCGGCCCGCCGCGCCGGCAATGAGTTCCTGTTTCAGATGCAGGGGATGCAGAACGTCGAGGTGCTGAACGAGATCAAGGCCACCAAAATCGTCGTCACCTGCCCTCACTGCCTCAACACCATCGGTCGGGAGTACCCGCAGCTGGGCGGGCACTACG
>CAZJNU010000188.1:0-3261 GCA_964547485.1 uncultured Actinomycetes bacterium | reverse complement strand
GCGCAGTGGTGATCTCCCCGGACCCGCTCCGGCGATCACAGTTGGTGGCCTTAACGCAGGCCCGCGGGGGTCGCCCGGTGGTCGAGTGTGAATCGGCGAGCGCAGCGCTCGGTCAGGCGCGATTCGACGCCCCGTCGGACGTCTGCGTCATCGACGGCGTGACCCGCGATGTGCCCATCCTGACGTTCGTACGAGATATCCGGCGACTGGGTTGGCAGCACGTGACGTTGGTGACCTGCCGTCACGATGCCGTCGGTGTCCGCGCAGCGCTCGCCGCAGGGGTCCGGACCTACGTCGTCATGCCGTCACTTCGGAACCGACACACGACCACTCGGATGCCAGGCCGCGGAGTCGAGTTGAGTAGCCGTGAAGTCGAGGTCCTGACTGCTGTCGCCGAAGGCCTGTCGAACAAGCAGGTCGGTGAGCGGTTGGGCTTGTCGGGGCTGACGGTGAAGAGCCACCTGGCGCGGATTGCCCGCAAACTCGGAACCGGCGATCGTGCCGAAATGGTGGCGATCGGAATGCGTTCCGGCGTCATTACCTGAGTCCGCCATTGCGCGGGGTAGGTTCGACGCGTGCCCGAACCAGCCGCAGTCGTACCGCTGCTGTCCCCCCGCGAGCCGGTGCCGCCGTTGGTCGACGACCCCTCTGGTCTGGCAGCGTGCCTGGCTGCGCTGGCCGCTGGTGATGGTCCGTTGGCTGTCGATGCCGAGCGCGCAGGCGGCTACCGATACAGCCAGCGCGCCTACCTGGTACAGCTCCGGCGCGAAGGTGCGGGCAGTTGGCTGATCGACCCGATCGCGCTGCCTGATCTCAGCCCAGTCCTGGCTGCCGTCGGCGGCGCGGAGTGGGTGCTGCATGCGGCTAGCCAGGACCTCCCCAGCCTTCGCGAAGTAGGGATGGTCCCGCCATCCCTGTTCGACACGGAATTGGCCGGGCGACTGCTGGGACTGGATCGGGTCGGCCTGTCCTCGATGTTGGCCGAGACGCTGGGATTCTCGCTGGCGAAGGCCCATTCGGCGGCGGACTGGTCGACCCGGCCGCTGCCCGAATCCTGGCTCAACTACGCCGCCCTGGACGTCGAGCTGCTGCTCGAGCTGCGCACCGAACTGGTCCAACTGCTCGCGGCCCAAGGGCGCACGGAGTGGGCGGCCGAGGAATTCGAGTTCGTCCGAACGGCCATGCCGTCGCCGCCACGCACCGAACCCTGGCGGCGAGTGAAGGGGCTACGGACCCGATCCCGTCGAGGCCTAGCCATCGTCCGAGAAGTGTGGCTCGCCCGCGATGAGCTGGCCCGACGCCGCGACGTCACTCCTTCCCGGCTACTCCACGACACCGCCATTGCGGCGCTTGCCGAAGCCCCGCCGACTGACTTGGCCGGATTTCGGGCGCTGCCACGGGCAAGGTCGCAGACCAGTGAATCCGTGCAGATCTGGCTTGCGGCGATCGAACGAGCAGCTCAACTACCCGAGACCGACCTGCCGGCATCGCGTCGACAGACAGACGAACCGCCTGACCCCCGGAACTGGCACCGGCTGAACCCGACTGCCGCCGCCCGGCACGACCGGGCCAAGGCGCTCCTCACCGAGCGCGCTGACGAGTTGGGCATCGATCGCGAGAATCTGATGCCCCCGCGCGCCTTGCGGACCTTGATCTGGGGCCTTGGTGAGGG
Organism: uncultured Actinomycetes bacterium; assembly: GCA_964547485.1. Lineage (GTDB taxonomy): Bacteria > Actinomycetota > Actinomycetes > S36-B12 > UBA10799 > JACJWR01. Next base: position 1,589 of record CAZJNU010000188.1, on the reverse strand, counting down.
CCAGCCTGCCCCGTCGGACAGCCAACAAGTAGCCGCAGCGCTCTCCGAGTTGGGCGTCCGCAACTGGCAGTTGAACCTGGCTCTCGACGACGTGCTGACGGGTCTGGCAGCCGAACCGCAAGATCCGGCTACCCCCGCCGAGGCATCGATTACTCGCGAGTAACATCGGGAGTGCCAGCATCCGCTGCGGCGGATTCACGCAGTAGTTGAGGAGGCCCCCGTGCCGCAATCTGGTCGCAGTGTCGTCTTCGTGGACGGTGCCCGAACTCCCTTCGGCAAGGCGGGTCCGAAGGGCCTCTTCGCCGAGACCCGCGCCGACGACCTAGTGGTCAAGGTCATCCGCGAGTTGCTCCGCAGGAATCCTGAGCTTCCGCCGGAACGAATTGACGAGGTGGCGGTTGCCGCCACGACGCAGATCGGCGACCAGGGCCTGACCCTGGGCCGGACGGCAGGCATTCTGGCTGGTCTACCGGTGTCGGTGCCCGGCTTCTCCGTCGACCGGATGTGCGCCGGCGCCCTGACCGCGACCACCGCAGTTTCCGGTGGCATCGGGATCGGCGCCTACGATGTCGCGCTCGCGGCCGGCGTCGAGCACATGGGCCGCCATCCGATGGGTGAAGGCGTCGACCCAAATCCCAGGTTCGTTTCGGAGCGACTCGTCGACCCTGAGGCCCTGTTGATGGGCAAGACCGCGGAGAACCTGCACGACCGGCTACCGCACCTGACGAAGGAACGGGCCGATGCCTACGCGGTGGCCAGCCAGCAGAAGACCGCGCGGGCTTATGCCGACGGCAAGATCCAGCCGATGCTGGTACCGGTAGCCACCCGTACCGCGGACGCCGGCTGGTCGCTGGCGACCGCAGATGAGCCACCACGACCGGCAACCACAATGGCGAGTCTGGCAGGGCTGAAGACACCGTTCCGGCCACACGGTCGGGTGACCGCTGGCAACGCGGCGGGCCTGAACGATGGCGCGACTGCGGCTCTGCTCGCAGCCGAAGAGGTTGCCGACGAACTAGGCCTGGCCAAGGGGATGCGCCTCGTCTCGTTCGCCTTCGCAGGCGTGGAGCCAGAGGTGATGGGCTACGGACCGGTCCCCGCCACTGAGAAGGCGCTCGCCAAGGCTGACCTGTCGATTTCCGATATCGGACTGTTCGAGGTCAACGAGGCATTCGCCATCCAGGTGCTGAGCTTCCTCGACTTCTACGGTATCGACGATGACGACCCGCGGGTGAACCCGATGGGCGGCGCGATCGCGGTAGGCCATCCGCTGGCCTCCAGCGGGATCCGGTTGATGACCTACCTGTCGGCGGAGTTCGCCGAGCACCCCGAGGTGCGGTACGGCCTCACGACGATGTGTATCGGGCTGGGCATGGGCGGCACAGTGATCTGGGAGAACCCCCACTACGCGAAGGGTGCGAACGCATGACCGAGCAGTTCCCGACCGAGGTCGGCACCGAATTCAAGGTCCGCTACCTGGACCTGCCGCTGGGGGCTGGCCGAGCCGCCATGATCACGATGGACAACGGACACGACCACACCCGTCCGAACACCTTCGGACCAGCTGGCCTGGAGTCCCTCAAGGGCGC
>CAZJNU010000187.1:0-3292 GCA_964547485.1 uncultured Actinomycetes bacterium | reverse complement strand
AGGCCGCCGGTCGATCCCTGGCCCCGTACCTGACGCTGCTCAACGACGTTCGCCGCCGCCACCCCAGCCTGCAGCAGCTGCGCAATCTGACGTTCCACTCGGTCGACAACGACCAGATTCTGGCCTTCTCCAAGCGTGACGGTGACGACATCGTGATAGTCATCCTCACGTTGGACCCTTTCGGCACCCGGGAGGCCACTGTCACGTTGGACATGCCCGCGCTGGGAATGGATTGGCACGACTCCTTCCGGGTACGCGACGAGGTCGGACAGACCACGTTCGTGTGGCGGCAGCACAACTATGTCCGACTGGATCCGCACTCCCAGTGCGCCCACATCCTGCACGTTCGACGAGGAGCAGCCTGATGTCATCCCGCAGCGACGGACCTACCGGTAAGGGCGGCAAAGGGAGCAAGGGAGGTAAGGGGGGCAAGGGTAAGGGGAGTAAGGCCAAGTCCGCGCCCGACCTGCACCCGATCGACTACGCGGTGCTCGACACCCTGGTGGACGGTCAGCACGCCAACCCACACGAGGTGCTCGGCCCACACCAGTACGACCACGGTGTCACCATTCGGGTGTTGCGGCCGGCGGCCACCTCGGTGGACGTGATCATCGGCGACGAGCGAATCCCGATGGTGCACGAGTTCCGCGGGGTCTGGCAGACGGTGATCGACAACCCTGAGGTACCCGACTACCGACTGTCGGTGTCCTACGGCGGCGATCCGCTACCCGCGGATGACCCCTACCGATTCCTACCGACTCTCGGCGAAGTCGACGTGCACCTCATCACGGAGGGCCGCCATGAGCAACTGTGGAAGGTGCTGGGCGCCCACAAGCACATCTATGACTCGATCAACGGCCCCATCCACGGCGTCTCGTTCGCGGTCTGGGCGCCAAACGCGCAGGGTGTCCGGGTGGTCGGCGACTTCAACTACTGGGACGGCACGGCCACCCCGATGCGGTCGATGGGTGCGTCCGGCGTGTGGGAGTTATTCGTCCCCGAGATCGGCGACGGAACCCGCTACAAGTACGAAATCCTCGGCCGCGACGGTGTCCGCCGGCTGAAGGCCGACCCGTTCGCCGAATACACCGAGGTACCGCCTGCCACCGCCTCGGTGGTCTTCACCTCCGGCCATGAATGGGGGGACTCCGAGTGGATGGCCAGGCGCGCCGCGTCCGACCCCCACAACGGTCCGATGAGCGCCTACGAGGTCCACCTCGGCTCCTGGCGGCCGGGCCTGAACTACCTGGAACTTGCCGAGCAGCTGACCGGCTACGTGGTCGGTCAGGGGTTCACCCACGTCGAGTTCCTGCCGGTGATGGAGCACCCGTTCGGCGGGTCCTGGGGCTACCAGGTGACGTCCTACTACGCCCCCACCTCGCGGTTCGGCAACCCCGACGACTTCCGCTACCTGGTCGACGCACTGCACGCGGCGGGCATCGGCGTCATTATCGACTGGGTACCGGCGCACTTCCCGAAGGACGAGTTCGCGCTGGCCAAGTTCGACGGCACCGCCCTGTACGAGCACCCGGACCCCCGCCGCGGCGAGCACCCGGACTGGGGCACGTTCGTGTTCGACTTCGGGCGCCGGGAGGTCCGTAACTTCCTGGTTGCCAACGCCGTCTACTGGTGCGAGGAGTTTCATGTCGACGGCCTCCGGGTGGATGCGGTCGCCTCGATGCTCTACCTGGACTACTCCCGGAAGGAGGGCGAGTGGACGCCGAACGCCTACGGCGGCCGGGAGTACCTGGAGGCGGTCGCGTTCCTGCAGGAGATGAACGCCACCGTCTACAAGCGGGTGCCCGGGGTGGTCACGATCGCCGAGGAGTCCACCTCCTGGCCCGGCGTCACGAGGCCGACCCACCTCGGAGGCCTCGGCTTCGGCCTGAAGTGGAATATGGGCTGGATGCACGACTCACTGGACTACATGACCCGGGAGCCGGTGTATCGCCAGTACCACCACCACGAGCTGACGTTCGCGCTGGTGTACGCGTGGAGTGAGAACTTCGTATTGCCGATTTCGCACGACGAAGTGGTGCACGGAAAGGGCTCGCTACTTCGGAAGATGCCCGGCGATCGCTGGCAGCAGCTGGCCAATATGCGGGCCTTCTTCGCGTACATGTGGGCGCACCCGGGTAAGCAGCTCATCTTCATGGGCTCCGAGTTCGCCCAGGAGTCCGAGTGGAGTGAGGGGCGCGGCCTGGACTGGTGGCTGCTGGACCACTCCGACCACATGGGGATGCTCTCGCTGGTCGGGGATATCAACCGCGCCTACACCTCGATGCCGCAGATGTGGTCGCAGGACAACAGCCCCGGCGGTTTCGAGTGGATCGACGCCAATGACGCCGGGAACAACGTCTTCTCCTGGCTGCGCTGGGCCCAGGACGGCTCGGTGATGGCATGCATCGCCAACTTCTCTGCGATCCCGCACTACGACTACCGGGTGGGACTGCCGTTCGGCGGCCGCTGGACTGAGGTTGTGAACACCGACGCCAGCGGTTATGGCGGCTCCGGCGTCGGCAACATGGGCAAGGTGCATGCGTGGGAGGACCCCTGGCACGGCCGTCCCGCATCGGCCACCATGGTGCTACCACCGCTGGCGACGCTCTGGCTGCGGTACGACCCGGAGTAGCTGTCTCAGCCGCGGCGCGGGGCCGTGGTGACCCAGGCTGGTGGGAAGAGTGCGCGTGGCGCCCGGCCTACCGGAGGCGCCCCTTGCCTATCCTTGACGGGTGTCCACCAAGATCCCGCCCCGAACCCGGGCCGCTGTAGTCGCGGGCAAGGCCGCTGGCGTGGTGTCCCGCGCTTCGGGCAGGGGCGAGGGGCTGATCATCGGCGGAAAAGTGATCATGCGGCTATCGCCGCAGGCCATGCGCGATCTTGCAGGGGACCGCGTCGCGGCCCTTGTCTCGGCCACCAACGGCAAGACCTCCACCACCCGGTTACTGGCGGCCGCTGTCTCGCAACAGGGCCCGGTCGTGACCCAGCCGACCGGCGCGAACATGACCGATGGTGTCCTCTCCGCGCTGGCCCACGGCACGCCCGAGGCGTTGGCGGTGCTTGAGGTCGATGAGGCCTATCTGCCGCGCATCCTGCCGGCTGCCCGGCCACAGGCCCTGCTGCTCGGCGCCTTGACCCGCGACCAGCTCGACCGGATGAACGAAGTCGCGATGGTGGCCCGCAACTGGCGGGCCATGTTGGAGTCCGTCCCTGACCGCACGACCGTGGTGGTCAATTGCGACGATCCGATTGCCACCTGGTCAGCCTGGCGGGCGCCGCGGGTGATCTGGGT
>CAZJNU010000186.1:0-3358 GCA_964547485.1 uncultured Actinomycetes bacterium | reverse complement strand
CAAATGCCAGCAGCCCGACGCTTCCGACCCCGACAACCTTGTGCGCCATATCGACAAGTTCGTAACGCTTCAGCAGTTCGCGCCGATCATCCTGCAGGGTTGCTCGGTACTCGCGGAAGATCAGATTGATCAAGTCGAAGGCCTCAGCATCCATCTCCATCCGGGTGAGCAGGGGCGGATCGTCGCGGAACTGTCGGCGCCCGTCGACCACCTCGGTCAGTTTCTCGATTGCCGACCAGGCATCGCGGCCTTGGGCCTTGCGTACCGCCCGCGCGACCGCCGCCTCCGCCATTCGTCCGGCCGATGCAACGACCTTCTTGGACTTCTTGCTGCCCTTCTTGGACTTCTTGCCGGCGGCAGACAACTCTTCAGCAGACCGGCCGGCCTGCAATGCGGCCATGGTGACAGAGGCGTCGACCCGGTCGTACCAGATCTCCAGTTCCGGCTCGTTGGCATAAGCGCGGATCGATGTCCGGTAGGACGCCGCAGCGGTCGCGGCGGCGGCCGCCCCCACCTCCGCCGGCAGATTATTGTCCCGAGCGGCCAACACAAACGATGCCGCCAATCGTTTCACATCCCATTCGAACGGCCCGGGATTGGTCTCGTCGAAATCATTGACATCGAAGACCACCGACCGATCCGGCGCACCAAACATACCGAAGTTGGACAGGTGAGCATCGCCGCAGAGCTGCACCTTCAGTCTGCTCGACACCCCGGCGCCCAGATCAGCAGCCATCACCAACGCCCCACCGCGGTAGAAGGCAAACGCGCTGGCGGCCATCCGAGCGTGACGGACCGGCACGAGGGACTGGACTCGGGAGGCTTCCTGTCCGGTCAGCAGAGCCACCGGATTGGCCCGATCCGCCGCCGGCACCCACGCAGCCAACTCCTCCCGAGTGGTCTGGGCGCGCGCTATTCGGCCGATCTTCTCGCGCTCGGCAACACTGAGGTGCCTGACCACCCGCTGGGCTGCGGCTTTGGCCGCAGTCTCGCGCAGCACCTCCTCGACATCAGCGAGGTCCTCAGTGACAACTGCCGTGATTTGCTCCGTGGAGGCATCCTGACCATCGGCGACCGACGAGGCGGGCGTCCCCGCCTTCGCCCGCGGGGCGGCGGACTTGCGCGGGGCGGCGGACTTGCGCGGGGCGGCGGACTTGCGCGGGGCGGCGGCTTCAGTCATTCCAGCAGCCTACCTACTGACCAGCGGTAGTGACCGACCCCCGGGCGGCCCACCGCCACCTGGGCGGCCCGCCCGGTCGTCAGCTGTTGAACGCCCGCGCGTACGCCCAGGTCGGGTTGGCGGTTCCGCTGCAGTGCTCGGAGACCAACGCGGCGTTGTTCGCACACGGTTGATCCCGTACCAGTGCCCACCACGCGATCATCCCGACATTGTTAGCTTTCGCCCAGGTCGTCACCTGCTGCGCGTTCGCGAGGGTGAACGTCTCTGGCTGGGTGTCGTTCAGGCCGATCATCGGGGTGATTCCAACTCGGCTGATCCGCTGCGCATCGGTGGTCCCGGGGTACAGGAAGCCAATCTGCTTCGCTGTGTTGGTCGCCGCATCGACAGCGGCCTGCCCCATGTTGGTAACCCCCGTGCCGTAGTCCATCGCCATGACATTGATGAGGTCGATGCGAGCACCAGCGGTTGCCGTGTCTTGGATAACTGTCAGAGCTGAGTTCGTCAGCCCATATGGCATCACTGGCAGGGTGAAGGTCACCGTCAAGGTCTTGCCTGCGGCTGCCGCTTCCTGCTGAAGCTGCGCAATCGCTTGACCTCGACGGGTGCTGGCTGCACGGTCGTGCTGAGCTCCGCTTTCAATGTCGAAGTCAACGCGGTCCAAGTTGTAGCGATCGATCACCTTCTTGTAGGCCGCTTTGAGTGACGGCACATCCGCGCAAACCTCGGCAAGCTCCTTGTTGGCTACTCCACCAAAGCTCGCGGCGACCTTGCCGCCATTCGCCTGCACGTAGGCAATCTGACCATTGAGGTAATCGATCTGAGCTCCGGTCGCATCTGGGCTCAGCGACGGGTACCCACCCCACGCTGCCGAGCACGGACCCTGCGATGAGATGAAGCCCAAGTTGTAGGACTTGATGCCGGTTTGAGTCATCGCGGTCTTGATGTCGGGGCTTGGCCAGTCCGTGAAGTTGACGAACGGCGCAACCTTGAAGCCCGCCGGGAGCGGCGCGGGTGCAGGCACTGTTGGTGTTGGCGTTGGCGTTGGTGTTGGCGTTGGCGTTGGTGTTGGCGTCGGGGTAGGGGTCGGCGTCGGGGTAGGGGTCGGCGAGACACCGCTGCAGCTGGTCGTGGCCCAGAACTGGGGTGCGGCAGACGGCGACCACCAGTTGGGGGCGAAGGTCGACACGTACCCTTGACCGTTGAACGTCACTTTGTCGCCCACCTTGTAGGCCGGCATACCCGCGTAGGGCTGAACGAATGGAACGCAGCTACCGGTCGGCGTCGGGGTGGGCGTCGGCGTCGGGGTGGGCGTCGGGGTGGGCGTCGGCGTCGGCGTCGGCGTCGGGGTGGGCGTCGGCGTGACGTTGGTCGTCACTGTGCAGGTGTAACCAACGACCGTGCAGCGCGTCGGAACTCGCCCACCTGCAACCTTGCTCGTCGCCACGAGGCCGAAACGCTGACTACCCTTGGCCGCGAGGTTCGCGTTGTAGGAAGCCGCGGTGAAGGTCGTTCCCGAAGCAGTGGGCACCGCAGTGGCATCCCAGACTGAACTGACGCCCTGTGGCCAAGTCACCGATACCCGCCAGGGATTAAGCGCCTTGGTCGACGTATTCTTCAGCACCGCGGCGACCTGGAATCCGCTACCCCAGTCACTGGTCACATTCCACTGCAACTGAACCGTCGGCAGGGGTGCAGCACTGGCGGAACCGACGAAGGCGAGCGGTGCCGCGATGACGGCGGCGACCGTCGGTAGCAGGAGCAGCTTCACCTTCATGTGTGTGTTCCCTTTCCTACGTCCCTGGCGTGCTTCCGGACGGGTGTCACTCAACTGCAAGGCGATTCCTCAACTTCCGCTGAAACGGGGGCGGCGGACGACAACGCCGCTCGCATCTAGGTTAGGTGACGGTCGTGCGGCCGGTCTGCCCCCCGAATTGGTGCCATCTCGCCACTGCGCAGTTGCAGCGATGGAACGGGCTTTGCCCATGGCGTTGAAAGTCGCGGGCACGCCACCTACATGGCAAGGATCACTTGTGGGTACAGCCGCTGACTTCGGTCCCGCGAGTCCTAAGCTGGTCCGCGTGCCGACCGACTTGACTCACCCCAGCATCCAGGAGCGCTTCCTCCCCGAAATGAACTGTTTCGGCTGCGGCCCAGCCAATCCCAAGGGTCTGAAACTGC
>CAZJNU010000185.1:0-3369 GCA_964547485.1 uncultured Actinomycetes bacterium | reverse complement strand
TGACCCCGGATAGTCACGGGATGGCCTGGTTGGGCGCCTACATGTCGGCGGTGGACGCGGCCCGGATCTATGCCAGGCTGACGGCGATCGCGAAAGGCATCCACGACCCCGACCGGGGCATGGACGCCACACGCACCGATCTACTCATCGACGCCCTCCTCACCAGCAAACCCACCGCCACAGGCGCCGGGGCCACCACAGAAGCTGAGGCTGAGGACGGCTCCGAGTCTGGCGCGGACGCCGACGCGGGCGAGGGCCCAAGCGAGGGCCCGGAGGCCGGAGCGACCGCGGACGCGGCACCCGGATCTGCCGCTGGTTCGGCGTCCGGATCCGATGCTGGAGTTGGCCGGGCGGCCGATGCCGGGTCGCCTGCGGGCGTTTGCCGTGGCGCGACTAGGCGTACACGGGCCGCACAGCCCCCGTCGGGTCGGCGGGCACCGGCGGACATCTGTGTGGTGGTGAACCTGACCACACTGCTCGGATTGGACGAGGACCCCGGCGAGGTGGCGGGGGTGGGGCCGATCCCGGCGGCCGAGGCCCGGGAGTTGGCTGCCGACGGACGGTGGCGGGCGTGGATCACCGACGCTGCTACTGGCCAGGTGATCGATACCGGGCGGCGCAGCTACACCCCCAGTGCCGCGTTGGCGCGGCTGATCCGGGCCAGGGAGCCGCACTGCAGGATGCCGGGCGTGCGCCGTGAGGCGCTTGTTGATCGAGTGGAGGTGAAAGACCTTCGTCTCATTCCTGTCGCAGCAGGTCTGTGAAGCTGAGGGCAGCCTGATCCGGGAGATGCCGGGGAAGGTGGCAAGCGGCCCTGACAAAGCCAGGACGTGCCAGCACCATCAGATGGGGCGGGTCTGGCGAGCGTGGCGGAAAGGTATACACAAGGAACCGGCGTTTACGCCTCTCAATCCGGCACCGGCCCGGAACCTGATGGATGTGGGTCGGAGGCGACGCATCTGGGCTACCAGCGATGGTGGCCGAGAACTTCCCGGACGTTTTCCGGGGCGAATGGGGAGGCCGCGAGGAAGGTCTGCGGCGTACTCGCGGCGATGTCGCAGGGGCAAAGTCGGGTGCCTGCTCCGCCGAGCGATCAACAAGTGAACACGGGAACCGTTCCGGTTCTGCCCCCACTCGTGCGGCCAGCGCGGTGCGGGGGCTGGGCTCATCGTCGGCTGATCGGGCCGGAATGGGGCGGAGCCGCCGTAGTAGTCCGAGGCCGGGAAAGCCGGCCACATGGCGAAGGGCGGCAGCGGATTTGCGACGGAAGGGCACTGCAATGCTGGAAGATGCGCCGTTGAATAGCGACGCTCCGCTGGATCGTTCCTCGCAAGGGGATCACCAGCGGGTATCGGAGATGCAGGTCAAGCTTCACCGTTGGGCGGTGGCTGATCGTGGCCGCCGGTTCGATGATCTGTTCAACTTCGTGTATGACCGTGCGACTCTGCGGGTAGCGTTCGCCAGAGTCGCGACGAACAAGGGGGCTCGCACTGCGGGTTCGGACGGGCACACAGTGGCCTGGATCGAAGCGCAGATCGGGATTCCTTCGTTCCTGGAATGGCTGCGGACCGAGTTGAAGGCCGGAACGTACCGGCCCGAACCGGTCCGGGAACGCAAGATCGCCAAACCGGGAGGGTCGGGCAAAGTTCGTCGCCTGGGGATACCCACGGTGACGGACCGAGTCGTTCAGGCGGCTCTGAAACTGGTGCTGGAACCCATCTTCGAGGCGGACTTCGAGCCCGTCTCCTACGGGTTCCGGCCTAAGCGGCGGGCACACGACGCCATCGCGGAGATACACCTGTTCGGCACCCACGGATATCGCTGGGTGTTGGATGCCGATATCGAAGCGTGCTTTGACCGGATCGACCACGGGGCCGTGATGGACCGTGTCCGGGCCCGGATCAAAGACAAGCGTGTGCTGGCGCTGGTGAAGGCGTTCCTCAAGGCCGGGATCATGACCGAACTCGGCGAAGTTGAGGACACCACCACCGGTACGCCGCAAGGCGGCATTTTGTCCCCACTGTTGGCCAACATCGCGTTGTCGGTGCTCGATGAGCACCTGCATGCGGCGTGGAAGCCGGGGAACATCTTGTCGACTCCCATGCGCCGCAAGAGGCGGCGGTGGAAAGAGTTGCCATGTTGGCGACTTGTCCGGTACGCCGACGACTTCGTCGTCCTCGTGCACGGACAACGTCACCACGTCGAAGATCTACGCGAAGAAGTCAGCCATGTGCTCGAACCTTTGGGTCTGCGCCTATCACCGGCAAAGACCCAGATCGTGCACATGGCGCAGGGGTTTGACTTCTTGGGATTCCGCATCCAGTGGCGTCGCAAGAGGGGCACCCACACATGGCACGTCTACACGTTCATCGCCAAGCGTCCTATTCGTTCGGTGAAGGACAAGATTCGTGCCTTGACCCCCAGAACATCACAGGTTCCCCTGGCAGCCGTGATCGGGCGGATCAACATGCTCACTCGCGGCTGGTCCAACTACTTCAAACATGCCATCGCGTCGCGCACTTTCAGCCACCTGCGGAACTTCATCTGGTGGCGGATCGTGGTCTGGCAACGCGAACAGCATCACTGGAGATGGAAGGACGTTCGCCGATGGCTCACCGACCACACAGGGCGGTGGAAACCAATCACGGCGGACGGTGTCGTTCTGTTCAACCCGGCAGCAATCCCCATCAGGAGATACCGCTACCGGGGCCAGATCGCCACACCATGGGCAGCCTGAATAACCACACCCAACGGAAATCCGTGGAGAGCCGGATGCGGTGAGAGTCGCACGTCCGGTTCGGCGAGCGGTCTGGGGAAACGAAGCCAGGGCAACCCGGCCACCGCGCCCCAGACCGACTCAACTGTCGGCGCCGCGCCATCAACTGCGACCTCGACCACACCGTTCCTTGGCCCACGGGTTCCACCACGGAAGCTAATCTTGGACCGCTGTGCAGACGCCACCACAGGTGTAAGACGCACTTCGGGTTCGGGCTCCAACCCCACCCGGGAGGACCAGAAACCGGCGGCACGACGGTCGGCACGACGGCCGGACTGGGATGGACCTGGACCATGCCCAGCGGCCTCACCTACCAAGACGCACCCGACCCACCCCTCGACCCCTAACCGGCGGCGGCAGGGGATGGGACGGGAGGCGGGTCTGGGCGGGCAACACCGCCACGTCTTGCTGCCATAGGCAATATTGAGCCATGACAGTGAAGCTGTACGCGGACACCCCGAGCCGCCGCGCCCGTCAGATTGTCGCCGACGTCTGGTTCCTCGGCTGGTGCCTCCTGTGGGTCTGGCTCGCCGTCAAACTCAACAACCTCATCGAACCGCTCGGGACTCCGGGAGCGAAGCTGGAGGATGCCG
>CAZJNU010000184.1:0-3413 GCA_964547485.1 uncultured Actinomycetes bacterium | reverse complement strand
TACCGGATACCTGGACTCGCGCTACCAACAACAGCTATGCGCCAGTTACTATCACCGGTAACATTGTCACTTCCTGCGCAGTTGGCTAGCGCAAGGATGCCAGCCGATGGGACAGTAGAAGCACGGGCAGACTACAAAGTTGCCCCCGAAGACTGAGGAGATTTCAGGTGACACCCTGAGCACAACAAGTGGTGTGCTCAGGGTGGGATCCTGACCTGACAAATGTGCGTTGAAGCTCATGACCGGTGTGCCTTGCTCGGCTGGTGTAATAGATCGCTGATACAGATTCATCTGGCGTGCTGGTCTCAGTGGATCGTAGAGAGGTCAAGTGGAAAAAGACGCCGAAGATGAGCAAGAGGTCTTCGGTAGTGAGGGAGGCGATGCGTGTCGCCTAGGGTGCTATGTTCGTCGGTCGCGATGAGGATGCGGGCTTGTTCGTGCGAGCAGTCTGGGCAGTGGTTGAACGGGAGCAGGTGGCGTCGGATGTTAGTTTGGAGTGAAAGGCCACTGAAATCTTGCGTCAGAGGCTCGACGTTTGCGATGGACGATAGTGCAGTTCTCGACTCAACACCTTTCCTATAACCTTCTTCACCGTTCCTGTCGTGGCCCAATCTGGAGAACAGGGATCAGCAAAAGCTGGTCGCGCCATGATCCCGTTGTTGAGCGGACGGCTTGGGAGTGACCAACGCGTCGAACATCCTTGCAAGCAGGAGGACATTACGACCATTGGCTGCTACTCGGCGATTTTCATCATTGACCGCCCCATACGAGCGGGTCCAATCCAGTGGCCAACCGGCATCTCGCACAACCCTTGATCACTGCAGTTGCTGAACACGACCGTTACCCTCCCGAAAGTGGAGGAGGTAGTTGCGTTGGTCGTAGTGGACGGTGAGACGGGAAATGAATTCATCGCAGGATCGCTCACGCTGATTGTTGTCTTCGATTTGGTCAACAGCGACAATGTACATTCCCGGTCGACAAGTGGCCTCCTGGCCGGACTTCCGCAGATGATGGGCACATGAGGGAGGTCTGCGTTACGTTTGTGCAGGTCAGCGGCATGTAGGGGTCTGGGAAACGCGATTTCCTGTAGGCACACGACTTTGGGTGTGTCGTTTGGCCTGACCGCTGGGCGCGGTTAGCGTGGTGGTCATGTACCTGCGCGAGTCCAGACGCAAGAACCGGGACGGTTCGACGGTGTCCTATCTGCAGTTGGCGCACAACGAGCGCAACCCGGAGACTGGGGTGCCGGTAGCCAAAGTGGTGCACTCGTTTGGTCGTGCTGAAACGGTGGATCGGGAGGCGTTGGCGCGGCTGGTGCGTTCGATCTCGCGGTTCTTGACCCCGGAACAGGCGCTGGTCGCCGCGTCGGGCGCCGAGGTGGAGGTGCTGGACTCGCGCCGGTACGGCGGGGTGTATGTGTTGGACGGGTTGTGGCGTCGCCTCGGGATTGGGGAGGCGATCCGCAAGGTCGCCGAGGGGCGGCGCCTGGACGGGGTGGCTACGGAGCGGGTGGTGTTCGCGTTGGTGGCGCAGCGGGCGTTGGAGCCGGGTTCGAAGCTGGCCGGCACCCGCTGGGTCGCCGAGCGTGTTGCGGTGCCCGGGATCGAGGGGTTTAGTGATGATGCGGCGTATCGGGCGATGGATTTCCTGCTCGACGCGTTGGCCGAGATCGCCTCGGAAGTGTTCGCGAGTGTGGCGCATCTGTTGAACCTGGACTTGGACATCGTCTTCGTCGACACGACCTCGACATATTGGGAGAGCGACACCCCCGACGATGTCGCCGACCTTGCTGCTGACACCGATTCCGATAACGGTGTGGTGCGCCCGACCGAATCGGGCACCCGGGCGTTCGGGCATTCCAAAGACCATCGCACGGATCTGCCGCAGGTGGTGATCGCGATGGCAGTCACCCGTGACGGCGTCCCGGTGCGCTACTGGACGTTCCCGGGCAACACCGCCGACACGGCGATCATCCGCACCATCAAAGACGACCTGGGTGGCTGGAATCTGCGGCGGCTGGTGTGGGTCGCCGACCGCGGGTTTGCCTCGGCCGCGAACCGGGCCTATCTGACCCGCGGCGGCGGGCACTACATCCACGCCGAGAAGCTACGCGGGGCCAATGCGGAGGCTGCGGCGGCGTTGGCCCGCCCGGGCCGGTATCGCACGGTGGCACCGAACTTGCGCATCAAAGACCTCACGGTCGCTCCCGGCGGCGAGGGTGACGGCGATGGCGGGATGCGTGCGCAACGCTTCGTGGTCTGCCACAACCTTGATCAAGGGACCCGGGATGCCGCCGTACGCGACCAGCTCGTTGAGCATCTGCAATCCAAGATCGTCGGCTCGGACGACTGGACCCCGCGGCGGCGTGACGAGTTCGTCGGCTCCCTGAAAGCCACGCCAGGGCTGAAACGGTACCTGCGGCGGACCGCCGGCGGGTTGCTGCGCATCGACCGGGCTGCGGTCGCCCGGGAAGCCCACTACGACGGGAAATGGTTGCTGCGCACGTCGGATACGACGATGACCGGCGAGGATCTGGCCGCCGCCTACAAGCAGTTGCTGCACGTTGAGCGCGGCTGGCGGGACATGAAAAGCTCCCTCGGGCTGCGGCCGGTGTTCCACTATCGTGAAGACCGGATTCGTGGCCACGTGCAGCTGTGCTGGCTGGCCCTGCTGCTCATCCGGGTGGTGGAGAATGCCACCACCGATACGTGGCGCAATACCCGCCACGAACTCGACCGCATGCACCAAGTCACCCTCGCGTCCGCGGACGGATATGTCATCCACCGCACCGCCACCACCAGCGGGCAGAAGACGATCCTGGCCGCCTTGGAAATGGAAGAACCCCCACGGTTCCTCGGCTTCACCCCCACCACCGAGGACTGACACCCCAGACCGATCCCGGCCGTTGAACACGGCCTTGTAGTAACACGACCCCCAACCGGTCAAACCACGTATGCCCAGGTCAGCGAACAAATACCGCCAATCGTGTGCCCATCATCTGCGGAAGTCCGGCCTGGCATGCAGATGGCATCTCCCTCACATGCGCTCCTATCGACGGTACGGAACTGTCAGGCCTAGACATACATGTCACTAAAGAGGCGGCGGTGGATTTCTACGAAATCGGCGATATTAGAAGATGGGGGCGAAATCCCCATCACCGCTAGCTTTCGCGCAGCCCAATGCTCTCCGCATCGAGCTGTTCCTGGGTTACGGCACCAACAATGGTGCGCAAATCGCTGCGGGAATCGAGAAAGGGGTCAGTGTGGGAATGGGTGCATTTTCCGGTGAGTTCCTCCATCTGCAGAAAATGGACGGTCTCGGTGACGCATCGGCGATTGGCCTAGGTCGATTCTGGTCGGGCAGTCATGTTGCGAGACTACTCGGCGCGAATGAGACCTTTGGCTCCATGCTCG
>CAZJNU010000183.1:0-3420 GCA_964547485.1 uncultured Actinomycetes bacterium | reverse complement strand
CTCGATACTCAGGTGCTGCGCACCATCGGCTCAGCGCCCTATGGGGGCGCCGATATCGGCGAGGCCCTCGCCACGGCTCGCACCATCCACGGCACCGACCTTGACAGTTGGTTCGGTGCTTGGAACGCCCTCGCCGATCGGGTGTCTGCGTTGGCGACCGAGGCTGAGGCTGCCGGTATGCGCGAAACCGCCCGGCTCGCCTACTGGCGAGCGTCGTCCTACTACCGCACGGCCGGTGTGATGCTAATGGCGGCACCTCTGGACCCACGCCTGGTGGAGTCAAGCCATCGGCAGACGGCCACGTTCCAACGGGGTGCGGCACTGATGGATCAGCCACCGGAAATCATCCAGATCCCGTTCGAGGACACGACCCTGCCGGGCTACTTCTTCGCCGTCGACGGCAGCGAGCGACCACGGGCGACCGTCATACTCACCGGCGGGTACGACAGCACGAAGGAGGAGGGCTACTTCTACAACGCGGCCGCCGCGCTTGCCCGGGGATACAACGCACTCGTCTTCGACGGGCCGGGGCAGGGTGCCGTACTCGTCGACCAGGAGATACCCCTTCGCGCGGACTGGGAAAACGTCGTGACTCCCGTTGTTGACTACGCGATCGCACGGCCCGATGTGGATCCTGCCCGACTGGCGCTGATCGGACCGAGTCTCGGGGCTCACCTGGCACCCAGGGCGGCAAGCGCGGAGCACCGGCTGGCCGCGTGCATCGCCGACTGCGGGGTGTTCGACATGTATGCCGCATTCCTGAGCCGACTGCCCGGACCGCTGCGGTCTGGCTTCGAAGCGGGGCACCACACCGCGGTCTCGGCGGTGCGGGAGATGCTGGATCATCTGGCGAAGCAACCCACTGCGGGCTGGTCGCTGCGACGCGGCATGCTGGTGCACGGCGTTGCCACACCGTTGGAGTACGTCGAGGCGATGAAACCGTTCTCGTTGGTCGGCCGGGCTGGCGCGATTCAATGTCCAACCTTCGTCTGCAATGGCGAGAACGACGACATCAGCTCGACCGCGCCCGAGTTGGTCGCAGCGTTGACCTGCCCCACCGAATTCGTCACCTTCACCGCAGCCGAGGGTGCAGGAGACCACTGCGAGTTGGGCGCCCGAACACTGTTCCACGCCCGCGCCTTCGACTGGCTCGACGCCCAACTACACCCAGCCACCTGACCGCCCCGGTTTGGCCAGGCCAGGGCCGGTCGGGCGTCATCTCTGCACTCCACGATCGCCGTTCCTCGGAAAACCGCCGGCGTGTCGCGGCGTGTCGAACCAGAATGACCGCTCGCGGAGTCCCCAGATGACACCGATGACCCCCGAGCCACGCAGCGGAGCCGTGCCAGCCGGGATGCCCCTCACCGAAGACGTAAAGCGCAGCAGTCTCGGGGAGGGGCATCCCGGCTGGCACGGCGGCCCACACGAGGCGGGGCCCCGGCAGGCCCTCACCGCAGACTCCGCGACCCCCGATTCAGCAGCGCCATCCCGTCAGTAATCCCATCCACCGTCATCGGGAACATCTCGAACACTCCCCCGATCGCCTCGATGGTCGTCCCCCGCCATCTGGACATGGGCTCAGGATTGAGCCAGATGCTGCGGTCGAAGTGCCGATGGAGCATGGCCAGCCATTCCAGCCCGGACACTGTCGCACCACTACCCAGCGCCATCGGCGTCCGCGACATCAGCTCGTAGTCCGCCATCAGAGCGTCGCCCACCATGATCAGTTTGTAGTGCCCGCCACAGGCCCGCATCAGGTCGGGAACCCAGACCGGCTCGGTGAATCGATCGGTCTCGAAGACTTTGCCGTAGACACAGTTGTGAAAGTAGTAGGTCCGCAGGTCCTTGAAGTGTGTCGCCTTCTTGGCTGCACTGAACAATTGCGACATCAACTGCGAGTAAGGGAACATCGACCCGCCGACGTCGATCATCAGGATCACGTGCGTGTCCGGCCGTGACGGTGGCCGGAGGACGATCTCGATGTCTCCGGCGTTCCTCGCCGTCTCGTCGATCGTCCGCTCGATATCCAACTCCTGCTCGGCCCCTTCTCGCACGAAACTGCGAAGCCGCCGGAGCGCCATCTCAAACTGACGGATATCCAACGTCACATCGGATCGGTAGGACCGAAAGTGCCGTGCATCGGCGATGCTGACCGCCGACCTTCCACCGCCCGAACCCCCGGTGCTGATACCGCCCGAGGCCTGTCCGCCCTGTCCGAACGGGGACGAGCCACCCGTGCCGATCCAGTGGTTGCCGCCGTCGTGGCGTTCGGTCTGCTCCCGTCGGCGCTGCTCGAATGCGCGCAGCAGGGCCTCGATATCGACCTGCTCGAGCCCCGCCCCGTCCGGTCCGCCGGCCCAGTCGCTCGACTCCCGCTCGAAGGCTTCCGCTCCTGCGGCGGCCAACCAGGCCCGAAGTTCCTCATCGACTTCGATCGGCAATTCCGCGGCGCCGCGAAACTCCTCCGCGAAGGCCTGGTCAAATGCGTCCAAGTGGCCCTCGTGGTGGACCAACACGGACCTTGCCAGGAAGTAGAATCCGTCCAGAGAATTGTCGTGCAGTCCGACCGACATGGCCCGCGCCAAGGTCAGGGTCTCCGACACTCCGACCGGCAGCCCGTGTCTGCGCAGCCGGTAGATGAAATCGGTGAACACGATTGGCCTAAGGCCGCCAGCGCGGCCGCGCACGGCCCGACACCTGGTCGCCAAAAGCCTCCAGATCCTGTTCCTTCTTCAACAAGGTGCCCAAGTAGGGAGTCTCGGCCGAGAACTCCACTCCGGTTGCGCCCCGCGCGCGGAGCATCGTCAGCCAGTCGACCAGTTCACTGGTACTGGGCCTCTTCCGCAGACGTTCCATTCCCCGCAGCGTGTAGAACGCGTCCAGCGCCTGAACGAGCAGTTCCCGATCCAGCCCAGGATGATGAACTTCGACGATTCGCGACATCAATTCCCGATCGGGGAAGTCGATGAAATGGAACACGCAGCGCCGCAGGAAGGCGTCCGGTAGCTCTTTCTCAGCGTTACTGGTGATGATGACTATCGGTCGATGCTCGGCGACAATCTCATCGCCGGTCTCTGCGACCGTGAAGCGCATCCGGTCCAACTCGTAGAGCAAATCGTTGGGAAACTCCAGGTCGGCCTTGTCGATCTCGTCGATCAGCAACACGACCCGTTCCGGAGCCTGGAAGGCTCGGCCGACCGGACCCATGTGGATGTAGTCGCGAATGTTGCGGACGTCGTTGTCGCCGAATCGGCTGTCGTAAAGCCGTTGAACGGTGTCGTAGTGATAAAGCCCATCCTGCGCGCGGGTGGTGCTCTTGACGTTCCACGTCAACAGTTGCGCACCCTCAGCCTCGGCGATCGCCTCCGCCAACAGGGTCTTGCCAGTACCGGGCTCGCCACGCACGAGCAGCGGCTTCTG
>CAZJNU010000182.1:0-3455 GCA_964547485.1 uncultured Actinomycetes bacterium | reverse complement strand
TGCCGGTGGCCTGCGCGTAACCGTCTGCCATCGCCACCACGGCACCCTCGTGCAGCCCCAGGATGTAGCGGAAATCGGTCGGCAGATCGTTCAGGAACGCCATCTCAGTCGACCCCGGATTGCCGAAGATGGTCGTCATCCCACGGCTCTGCAGCAACTCGACAACAGCCTCACGCACGCTCACCATCAGCCGACCCTCCCGCTACGGTGCATCGTCCGGCCATGGGCCGAACTGGCCCGGCGCATACTGGCCGGACTGCTGGTAGCCGGCTGACGGACATGCGGCAGTGGGCGGCTGACCGTTCAGGACGGCCTCGACATTGGCCACCGTCATCGGGTTTTCGGTGACCGGCGTGATGGAACCGGGATAGGTGTTCATCAGGTCGACATCCTGCACGTACGCCAACTTGCTGGCAGGCAGCGCCAGGTGCAGTCCCGGGATGGTGGCGAAGCACGCCAACTGGCTGACCGTGCCATTGGCCACCAGTCCCTGCGCCTGCTGACTGGCGATCCCAACTGCAACATCATTCGGGTTGCTGAACGGAGAACTCCCCTCCGCGCCAAAGATCGAAAAGACGGTGGGGTCGTTGATTCCGATCGCAGACGCCGCGTAGAACGGCGTCTGCCCCGGCACTCCCGCCATCCGGGCGTTCCAACTGACCATCGAGGTGGAGGTCATCTCGGGGAATGCCTGCCCCTCGGCGGCGCCGGCATCAAGGTAGTCGGCCAGGTCGGTGAGTGCCGCTACATAGCCAAGGCAGACGACATCCCACCAGCTGCAGTTGTTGGATAGTTCCCGTTCCCCCAAGTCGGCCAGGAATGAGCCCGTCCAGGGTGTGTCGATGGTCGTGATCGACTGCACCTGCACCCCGGAGAGCGAACTGGCGTAGTCCAGCGCCCCGCGGGACCACAGTCCGCCGTCGGAATGGCCCACCAGCCACACCCGTTGTACCCCCTGGCTTGTGCGCAGGTACTGCAGGAAGTTGGCGAGGATGCTCGAATTGATATCGAAGTCGCCGATCGTGTTGATCGTCATCGACGCTGGCAGTTGCTGGGCGCCACACGTGCCGAGGCCCATCGTCGCCGGGGTTATCGTGGTCGGCTGAGGCTGACCGTTGACGTAGTTGTAGGTGGTTTCGGGCGCGGTGTAGACCGGGTACCCCGCCGCGACGAGGGCATCGCGCATCACCGACCAAGTGCCGCCGGCGGACATTCCCGCCGCGCTGCAGGGCTGCGTCGGGGTGGTAAACGGAGTCTGCGAAAGGAACCCTGACACCAACAGGACTGCATCGCCCGGCGGTGTCAGGGTTGCACGAGTCCGACCTTCGCCGGCCGCGCCGGCCGACCGCGAGGCCACCCCTATCCGAGGTGGCAGCGACAACGTGGACTTCGTATTCGGCGCCGGAGCCTTGGTGCCTCGCATAGCGTTCAGGTAGCTCTGCGGCGCCTTGCCCTGGCAGGCCTGCACAACCGCGAACACACCCAGGTAGCGCGCGTGATGGAAACCCGTGACGCCGGGCCCGAACAGCCGTGCCTTGTTGATGGCGAACGTCACCTTCGGGTGCCGGTGTGCGAGGTCGAATGGGCTCAAGGCGTGGCACATCTCGCCATTCGCACGCACTGTGGTGGTGTTGGCGTAGACGGTCTTGGAGAGCACCCGCAATCTGCTACCCAGGATCGACACGGCAAGGGTGCCGGGCCGGGAACTTGCTGCTGCCACTTTCGGTTTGATGATCGGCACGGTGATCGCGTAAGTTCCCGCGCCGGCCGCCCGTCGGCTCGGCAGGAGTTTGGCGCCGCCCACTGCGGTGACGGCCCGAGTGCCCGCACTCGGCCCTGCCGCGGCGACTGCGATCTTCGGCGTGCTGGCCGACGAAACGATCACGCGCAGGATCGTGGTCTGGCCGGGTGCCGGGGTCGCCACCCGCACGGTGGTTCGGCCGCTAATCTCGCCTCGCACGCTGGCCGCGGCGGCTCCGGGCACGACCGGCTCGGGGACGGTGGGACGAGCTGGCCCGGAGGCGCTCGGGGCAGCCGCGGCAGCACCCGGGAGCAAGGCGCCGGCGACCAGGGCGGCGCCAGTCAGCCCCGCCAGCAGTCTGCCGCGCCTCCGGTAGCGCCGGACTGTTCCATTCGACGGTGCTGCAGAGCCTGTTGACATCTATGTCGTCCCTCGGAGATTGGTGCGGCGTTGGCTGCTGATTGAGCTTTGGTCCGTTGCGCAGACAAGGACCAGCGTGCGGAGTCCGCTCATCGTACGTGTCCATCCGCTGACGAAGGAAGGCGAGCGTGGTTTCCCGTCTGCTTCACTTCCGTCCCGGGTAGCCTGCGGCTATGTCCTCTCGCAGCGCGCACCTTGGCGTCAGTCTGACCGCGGTGGTTCTCCTGGCCACGGGGTGCTCATCCTCCGCCTCGACTGGGAGTTCGGCTTCGCCGCTCCCCTCAGACGAGATGCCGACCGCAACCTACACGCCTCCCAGCGGGGCGGTGACGACTCCATCGGGCGACATCGTGCTGAGCAACATCCAACCCAACGACGGCCCAACCCCGGTGGCGGAGTTCATCTCGTCGGCGACCAAGTCGGTGGACGTGTCCATCTATCGGATCGACTCCAACTTCAACGCCGTCGTCGACGCCCTGGCGGCAGCTGCCAAAGCCGGCACACCAGTTCGGGTGTCGATCTCCAGGCAGCTTGTCGGTGCACCCAACCCGCCAACGGGCAACAGCAGCCAACTGGCCACGATCGCGCAGCTGAAGGCGAAGGGGATCCAGGCCGCCCTCAGTCGACCCGAGTTCCACTACGGGCATGAGAAGTCAATCGTGATCGACGCCGGCACTCCCCAGGCCAAGGCGATGGTCGCCGACTGGAATCTGCAGAGCAGCTACTTCGGACCGAGCCAGTACGGACCGGTTGGCGCCCGCGGGTTCGCGGTAATCGACTCAAACCCAGCCGATGTGGCCATGATCGCGGCCTACTTCAACGCCAACTGGCCGGACTACTCGCCCTGGCCGGTGTCCAATCGCGCCAGTTTGGTCTGGAGCCCGAGCGGGGTGCAGTTCAGCCCGGCCGGAAACTCCGTGGCGGCGCTGCGGAACCTGATGTCCGGCGCAAAGAAGACCCTGGACATCTACGCGGAGTACATCGAGCCGACCTCTTTCATGTTGCCCGACGTCATCGACCGTGCCAAGGCCGGTGTAAAGGTGCGGATCGTGGCCAATTCAAGCGGTCAGAGTCCGGAAACTGTGAAGCAGTTGCGAGACGCCGGAGTGGATATCGTATTTGACCCGACAAACGCAATCGATCCCTCGGCAACCATGTTCGTGCACGCCAAAACGGTGGTCGCCGACGGTGGCCGCCCAGAGTCGAAGGCCTTCGTGGGCTCCCAGAACCAGTTCCTCAACGAGTCCCTCGAGGCGATCCTGGAATTGGGCACCCTGGTGACCGACAGCAGCAG
>CAZJNU010000181.1:0-3480 GCA_964547485.1 uncultured Actinomycetes bacterium | reverse complement strand
GACCGCTGGATCCGCACGTGGCGGGCCGGCGGGTTCGATGCGCTGGTGCCCGGCGTGCGTGGCGCGGTGCCGCGCACCGATGCGCACGTGTTGGAGTTGGCGGTCGCGCTGAAACGTGAGAACCCGGGGCGCACGGCGGCCCAGGTCGCGGCGATCATGGCCGCCAACGGCACGAACGCACCGTCGGCGCGCACGTTGCAGCGCCACTTCGCCCGCCTGGAGCTCACGACCCGCCCCGACGGGTGCCCGCCGAAAGCGTTCGGCCGGTTCGAAGCCGAACGGCGCAACGAGCGCTGGACCGGGGACGCGTTGCACGGCCCGAAGATCGGGGGTCGCAAGGTGTATCTGTTTGCGTTCCTCGATGACCATTCCCGGGCGCTGGTCGGCTACCGGTGGGGCCACGGCGAGGACACGCTGCACCTGTCCGGGGCGCTGCGCGCCGGGCTGGCCGCCCGCGGCATCCCGGCCACCGTATACGTCGATAACGGGTCAGCGTTTGTCTCCGCACCGTTCTTGCGGGCGTTGGCCGTGTTGGGGATCCGGCTGATCCATTCCCGGCCCGGGCAGCCGGCCGGGCGAGGCAAAATCGAACGCTTCTTCCGCACCGTGCGTGAGCAGTTCCTGATCGAACTGGCCAGCGGCGAGGCGCTGGCAGCCGTGCCGGACATAGACGCGTTGAACACCCTGTTCACCGCCTGGGTGGAAACCGTCTACCACCACCGCACCCATTCCGAGACCGGCCAGGCACCGCTGGCCCGGTTCCTCGCCGACGGCACACCCGAACTACCCGCACCGGGCCTGCTGGCCGAGGCGTTCCACTGGTCCGAGGCGCGCACCGTGACCAAAACCGCCACCATCTCGCTGCACGGCAACGTCTACCAAGTCGATGCGGCGCTGGTCGGACGAAAGGTTGAGGTCGTGTTCGACCCGATGGACCTGACCGTGCTGGCCGTGCGCTACCAAGGCCGGAACATGGGCATCGCGGTGCCCCACAAGATCGGACGCCACGTCCACCCGAACGTCGAGGGCCCCGCGCCGGCACCGGTGGCGGCCACCGGCATCGACTACCTGCACCTGATCGCCGAAGACCACCAGCAGCAGCTACGCGACGCAGCCGGGCGCATCGACTACGCCACCCTCACCAGCAGTGACCACCACGACGAAGATGACGACGGTGGCGGCGGTGCGCTACCGGAGGACGGGTCGATCCCGGGCCAACTCGAACTATCCGGCACCACCGGCGCCGGGTATGGCATCGCAGCTGACGGCGGTGCCGTATGAGTATCACCGATCTGGGCTCCTACTACGGCTTCACCCGCACCCCGTTCGGTAAGAACCTCGCCCCCGGGATGCTGCACCGCTACCGTGGGCACGCCGAAGCCGTCGCCCGGCTGCGCTGGTGCATCGAGGAGAAGAACCTCAGCGTGATCACCGGTGAGGTCGGTGCCGGGAAAACCGTCGCCGTGCGCGCCGCCGTCGCCGATCTGGACGCCTCCCGCCACACCATCGTCTACCTCGCCAACCCCGCCACCGGCACCCGCGGCCTGTACTCCGGGATCGTCACCGCGCTCGGCGGCATACCCCGGTTCCACAAAGCCAACCTGATCCCGCAAACCACCACCCTGCTCGCCGCCGAAGAACACGAACGCGGCCGTGCGGTCGTGGTCATCTGCGACGAAGCCCACCTGCTGGATACCGACCAACTCGAAGAACTACGACTCCTGACCAACCTCGACATGGACTCGGCCAGCCCATTCGCCGCAATCCTGATCGGCCAACCCACCCTGCGCCGCAGAATCAAACTCGGCGCCTTCGCCGCCCTGGACCAACGCATCGCCGTGCGCTACCACCTACCCGGCATGGACCGCGAGGAAACCGCCAGCTACATCACCCACCACCTCACCCTTGTTTCGCGTCTGACTTAGCGTGAGGGATTCGGGGTTTGTATTACGCCTCTGTTGGTGGGTATTGTCCACCGATATTGGAGGTTCGTTGCGATGAAGGTTACGCGTTCTGGGAAGAAGTTCCTGGCACCTTCGGAGAAGTATGAGATCTGGTTGCAGTTGGTGCGTCAGGAGACCACGATTGCTGGTGCTGCCTCGGCTGCGGGGGTGGACCGGTCGGTGATTGTGCGATTGTCGCGGGTGGCCCGCGATGGGGCGTTGGCGGCGTTGTCTGCGTCGCGGCCGGGGCCGGCGGATCGCCGTCGGGATGCCGAGTTGGAGGCGGCCAAAGCGGAGAATGCGCGGCTGTCTGAGGCGGTCAAGGAGTTGGCGATCAGGTTGACTCTCGCGGAGGGAAAAGAACGCTGGGATTAAGTGGCCCGATCCCGCGGCGTGTGGATGCGGCCACGAAACAAGCGTTGCTCGACCTTGTTGAGGAAGCGGTGGCGGCGGGCTGGACGGTGACAGCGGCGTTGGGCTATCTGCAGTTGCCGGCGGCACGCTACTACCGGTGGCTGGCCCGGGCCGGGCGCCTTGATGATCTCTCACCGGGTGGTAACCCGTCCCATGGCCTGCTCGATGATGAGGTGGCCGCGATCCTGGCGGTGTTCGAGGAGTGGGGCGAGGTGGACCGGTCGCACCGCAAACTCGCTCACCGCGGGTCCTACATTGGCAGGTTTTGGGCCTCCCCGGCGACCGTGCGGCGTGTCCTGAACAACGCTGACCTGCGGTTTCGTGCTCTGCCGCGGCCTGGTAAGAGCCGTAAACAGCCGTTCCCGGGGTGGCTGACCTACCGGCCTAAGCAAGTCTGGATTTACGATACGACCCATTTCATGGCCGCGCAGATGGCGGTGCTGATCATCATGGACCTGGTCAGTCGCAAGTGGTTGTCCACAGTGGTGTCCTCGCAGGAAACCTCGATCCAGGTCGAGGTGGGTTTCTCCCGGGCGCTGAGAGTCGAGGGCATCGACGAAATCCTGGCCGACCGCGCCGCTCAGGCCGCCGCAGGCTGGCACGGACCGCAGCTGCCCGTGCTGCTGGCGATGTCGGACAACGGCCCCCAAATGAGATCCGGGGACACCGCCGAATACATGGCCATGTCCTCGATCCTGCAATACTTCGGCCGCCCGGGCACCCCTGAAGATCAAGGCTGGATCGAATCGCTCAACGGCCATATCAAGGGCGAATATCCGCACCTGACCAAGATCAGAGATCCCGAAACTCTGCGCGCCGAACTCGTCATCGTCCGCGAGCACTACAACACCGTCCGTCTACACGAAGGCATCGGCTACGTCACCCCCGATGATGAACACAACGGCCGCGGCCCCGCCATTCGCAAAGCCCGCCGCGATGGCATGGAAATCGCCCACCAACGCCGACTCGCCGCCCACCGAGCCACCCGAAACACTAGACTTGAAAACGACCCAACCGACGGTGCGTAATCACAACACCGAACACTCACGACAAGTCAGAAACGGGTCAGTTCGAAAGCGTCGATGGCGGTCCATTCCAACAAGTCACCGACACCTTGCAGACC
>CAZJNU010000180.1:0-3506 GCA_964547485.1 uncultured Actinomycetes bacterium | reverse complement strand
CCGATCAAGTCGAACTTCCGCGAGGGCCTGTCGGTGCTGGAGTACTTCATCTCCACCCACGGTGCCCGTAAGGGCCTTGCCGACACTGCGCTGCGGACCGCCGACTCGGGGTACCTGACCCGCCGGTTGGTCGACGTCTCGCAGGACGTGATCATCCGCGAGGAGGACTGCGGTACCGACGCCGGCCTTCCTGTCGTGATCGCCGAGCGCGATGGCAACGGCAACCTGCGGATCGGCGAGCATGTCGAGTCCAGCGCGATCAGCCGGGTGCTGTCAGGTGACGTTGTCGCCGAGGACGGCACGGTGCTGGCCCAACGCAATGACGAGATCTCGCTCGCGATGGTCGAGCGGCTGGTCTCCGCTGGGATCGAGCAGGTGAAGGCACGCTCGGTGCTGGTCTGCGAGTCGAAGGTGTCGACCTGTGCGCGCTGCTACGGCCGTTCGCTGGCCAGCGGCAAGTTGGTGGATGTCGGCGAGGCCGTCGGTATCGTCGCCGCCCAGTCCATCGGCGAGCCCGGCACCCAGTTGACGATGCGCACCTTCCACACCGGTGGTGTGGCAGGCGACGACATCACTTCGGGTCTGCCCCGCGTGGTAGAGCTGTTTGAGGCCCGCACCCCCAAGGGTGTGGCGTTCATCAGCGAAGCCACCGGCCGGGTGCACCTGGAGGACACCGACAAGGGTCGCGACATCGTGGTCACCCCGGACGATGGCAAGGACGAGCTGCGGTACGCGGTCTCCAAGCGCGCCCGGTTGGCAGTGGAGGACGGCGACCATGTGGTCGCCGGTCAGCCGCTGATGCGTGGCCCGGTCGACCCGAAGGAGGTCTCCAGAATTCTTGGTGGCCGTCGGGTTCAGCAGCACCTGGTGGACGAGGTCCAGAAGGTGTACCGCTCCCAGGGTGTGTCGATTCACGACAAGCACATCGAGGTGATCGTCCGGCAGATGCTGAAGCGGGTGATCATCGTCGAGTCAGGTGACTCCAAGTTCCTGACTGGTGAGTTGATCGATTCAGCCACCTTCAAGGTGGAGAATCTGCGGGTGCTGCGCGAAGGCGGCCGTCCGGCCAGCGGCCGACCCGAACTGATGGGTATCACCAAGGCGTCGCTGGCGACTGACTCATGGCTGTCGGCGGCCTCCTTCCAGGAGACCACCCGAGTGCTCACGGACGCGGCAATCCATGCCAAGAGCGATCCGCTGCTGGGGCTGAAGGAAAACGTCATCCTCGGCAAGCTCATCCCGGCCGGTACCGGTTTGAGCCGCTACCGCGATGTCGCAGTTGCTGCCACCGAGGAGGCCAAGGCCGAGATGTACGGGGCCATGACCAACTTCGGTGATGTCGACTACGGATTCGGCGCCGCCTCCGGCGAAGCCGTGCCGTTGGAAGACTTCGGTTACCGGCCGGAGGGTGACTTCCGCTAGCCGAGCCCGACTTCCGCGGCTGCCGCTCGTCACTGCCCGCGCTCCCCCCCGGCTGTTCTGGGGAGGGCGCGGGCAGTGGTCGTTGTCTGGCGGGCCCGGTAATCGGCCGGTTGCGGGTCTGAGCCGTTCATCGGCCGATACTCGGGCATGATGTAGGCGACGCACGGGCACCGAAGCGGGGCCCGATTCGAGAGGAGCCCGGACGTGGCCAACGACGAGGACCAGAATCCCCCGAAGCCGAGCGATGCGCAGGCGAACGTGCCGTTGCCCCCGGTGACTCCGCCGACCCCTCCGCAGGGTCCGCCGATCCCTCGACCACTGGCCGCCGCGTCCGGCGTCAGTGAGGACGCCACAGGGCAGAGCGGCGCGGGCGACACCCGGGTATTCCCCGAGCACCCGGCGACCAGCGTCGTCCCGCAGCCCCCCGCAGCTGACGCTACCGGGGCGCAGGGATTCCCGACGCCGAAGCCTGCGTCCGACGTGCCGGCTGCTGGCGCCGCGCCCGTGGTTCCCATCCCGGCGCCTCCGCCTGGTACCGCGCCACCCGCGCCTCCCGCGCCGACGACGGTGGTGCCGGTGCCTATCCCGGCACAGACCGCAGCAGCGCCGCAACCCCCTGCGCCCCCGCCACCTCCCACGGGTTACCAGCCGCAAGTTGCCGGTTGGCAGGGAGCTCCAGGTTGGCAGGCGCCGCCCGCCGGTCCACCTGGCACGCCCGCCGCGGGGCCGCGCCCCTACCCGGTGTCAAGTAACTCCGCCACGATCGCGTTGATCCTGTCGCTGAGCGGGTTGGTCGCCTGGGCGGTGTGCCCCGGTCTCGGCCCGCTGGCCTGCTCGATCATCGCCCTGGTGTTTGCCAGCAAGGGCGCCAAGGAGATCAAGGCAAGCAATGGCTGGATCACCGGATCCGGTTTGGTGTTGGCTGCCCGGATCATTGCCTGGATCGACATCGCGCTGGTGATTCTGGGCCTGGTCTTCTTCGTCCTGTTCTTCGTGATCGTCGGGGCCAGCGGTGGCCTCGACCCCAATACCTGGCCGACGCCGACGTCCACACCAACGTTCAGCTTCTGACCCCGCCGCGCCGGAACACTGCTGCGCGCGCATGTGAGCAGGATCTCGTGGTAACGGGGGGTACCCCGCTTGGTCGCCGACGGGGGTCTCCGGTACTGTTATTCCCACGTGCCCGGGAGGTCCTGGGCGCCGCCGGTCTCGAGCGGCCATCGGAACACCACCGGTTGCCGAACGTCGAGCACTGAGCCCGCGAAAGTGGGCCGACACCGCTGGCGGACTTTCGAATCACTCGAATGTCGGTAGTGAAGTGGTGCCTAGCGCCGCGACACGCCCGACCTCGGGGGTCGGAGATCAGGACCCGACGGACACACCGCCAACCAACCTTTCAACGACACGGAGATTCGGTGCCCACGATCCAGCAGCTGGTCCGCAAGGGCCGGCAGGACAAGGTCTCGAAGAACAAGACCCCTGCGCTCAAGGGAAGCCCGCAGCGTCGCGGTGTGTGCACCAAGGTGTCCACGACCACGCCGAAGAAGCCGAACTCGGCCCTGCGGAAGATCGCCCGTGTGCGCCTCACGAGCCAGATCGAGGTCACCGCGTACATCCCTGGCATCGGCCACAACCTGCAGGAGCACTCGATCGTGCTCGTGCGTGGTGGTCGTGTGAAGGACCTCCCGGGTGTGCGGTACAAGATCATCCGCGGTGCGCTCGACACGCAAGGCGTGAAGAACCGCAAGCAGGCCCGTTCCCGCTACGGCGCGAAGAAGGAGAAGAGCTGATGCCCCGCAAAGGCCCAGCGCCCAAGCGCCCGATCGTTGTGGACCCCGTCTACAACTCGCAGTTGGTGACCCAGCTGGTGAACAAGATCCTGCTCGATGGCAAGAAGTCCACCGCCGAAACAATCGTCTACGGTGCGCTCGAAGGCTGCCGCGACAAGACTGGCACCGAGCCCACCGCCACGTTGAAGCGCGCTCTGGACAACGTCAAGCCGAGCCTCGAAGTGCGCAGCCGACGCGTCGGTGGCGCCACCTACCAGGTGCCGGTCGAAGTGCGTCCGGGTCGCAGCACCACGC
>CAZJNU010000179.1:0-3578 GCA_964547485.1 uncultured Actinomycetes bacterium | reverse complement strand
TGGCCGACCATTACGGCACCGCGGTGGTGCCGGCCCGGGTGCGCAAACCCCGGGATTATCCGGAGGATTCTGTTATCCCGAGTCTTGGTGTTTTTGCCGGTTTGCAGGCGATGTGCGCCGACGATTTCTCGGGATAATCATGTGAGTCCGGCGAGTTGGAGGATCATGTCGTCGTCTCCTTTCCAGACGGGTGCGAGGTCGGGGGTGGTGCCTGCGGCTTTCTGGATCGCGTCGCGCACCATCTGGTTGTCGGCTGAGGCATAGATGCTGGTGGTGGCGATGTTGGCGTGGCCGAGAAATTCCTTGATGTGGGGCAGCGGCACTCCGGCGCGCAGCATTTGCATGGCTCGGGCGTGCCGCAACTGGTGGCTGTGGATCCGGTCGGGCAGTTCTGGGCAGTCCACCCGGGCGGTGGCTGCATGCTTGTTGAGCAGGAAGGTGACATTGTCCTGACTCATCGGTTGGTGGTGGCCGGCGCGGGTAGTGAAGAACAGCAGGGTTTCCGGTGTGGGTGTGCCGGGGTGGAAGACGCTGGCGTACTGGTCGAGGTGACGGCCGGTTTTGTCCATGATGGGAATGGTTCTGGTCTTGGATCCTTTGCCGGTGACGGTCACTGTGGCGCGGCCGGGAGCGGTGTTGATGTCGGCGATCTGAAGGTCGAGGACTTCTTGGATGCGGGCGGCGGTGTCGAACAGCAGCAGGATGAGGGTGGTGTCGCGCACGCCGCGGTGGGTGTCCTGTCCGGGTGCGCGGATCAATGCGTCGATGGCCGGTATCGTCAATGCCTTCCGGGTGGGTGCGGGGGTGCGGGCGGGTCGTGTCTGTTTCACCTCCAGCCAGAGCGCCACGAGCGCCGGGTCTTCTGCGGCGCAGTAGGACAGGAAGGATTTGATCGCGGCCAGGCGCTGATTCGCCGTGGAAGGGGCAAGGCGTTTGGTGTCGGTCAACCATGTGGTGAACGCGGTGATGGTGGCACGGTTGATGGCCTCGAAGGTGATCTGGGTCAGGTCGAGGTCGCTGGTCTGGCGCAGATAGGTGAGCAGCATGTTCAGCGCGGTCTTGTAGGAGCGGATGGTGTGGGGGCTGAGTCTGCGGGCTCGGGGCAGGTGCACGGTCAGCCAGGAGCGCACGAGACGGTAGAAGTGCTCAGATGACATGGGCTGGCTCCGTCAGGACGGATTCGATGCTGGTGTTGGCGAGTCGGCGCAGGTCGGGATGGAAATCCGCGGCGAGGTGGAAGTAGTACCAGGTGTCCTCGGGGTTGGAGTGGCCCAGGTGCAGGCTCAAATACATGACCAAGGCTTCCGGGTCGCGCCCGGCCCGCGCCCAAGTGTTGATGACGTCAACGACGTGGGCGTGGCGCAGGTCATAGACCCGCGGCGGTGAACCCGGGGTGGCCTCGATCCTCGGTTCGGCGGTGTGGAGCAACTGGGCGAACCAGTGGTCGAGGGTGCTCGCACTGTAGAAGCTGGCGTCCTTGTTCGGGAAGAAGGCGACCCGCTGGCGATGGTGGGTGCTGATCTCGGCGTCGTAGCGGCGGCAGTAGTCGTGCAGGTCCGCGGAGAGGAACACCAGCCGGTTCTTATGGCCTTTCGATTCTCGTATGTGGATAGTGCCGCGGGTGAGGTCGACGTCGGTGCGATGCAATCGGCGTGCCTCACCGGGACGCAGACCAAGGCAGTAGATCACCCTGAATATCACCGGGATGATCACGTGTCGGGCCCCGCCGTACCCGGAGGGCACAATCCGGTCGGCCGCCTGGAAAATCGCCCGCAGCTGGGCGTGGGAGTAGAGGTGTGGGCGATATCGGATCTGCCTTCCGGGGATCCCCGGCGGGATCACGAACGCGTCTATCCCGAGTCCGGCGATGTGTTTGGCCAACTGCCGGACCGGGGTGATCCGGCGCATCTGGGCGTTGACGTGTTCCCCGGGACGACTGGCGGCCCACCGCATCGCCATCTGTCGGGTCACAGTGGCCTGCCCGGGACACTGCTCGGCGCACATCGCTTCGAACGCGCGCAGATGCCGCTCCGATGTGCGGTAGGGCAACCCGATCGCGTGTTTGATGTCCAGCAGGCTGTCGATGTGCGCGGCCAACCCGCTGACCGGCCTGGTCATGGCCGTGCACCTTCCGGTTCGATACCCGCCAAACCCAGGCAGCACTGCCGCATCCGGGCCTCGTCGGCGCCAAGATAATGTTTCACCGAGTCGATTCCACGATGGCCCAATGCTGCGGCGATGACCGGCAGGGGTGTGTCCTGCTCGAGCATCCTGGTTGCCAACGACGCCCGCAGCACACGCATCCCGCGGCCGGTGTCGACGGTCGAGGTCGACGCGGTGCGCGCGAATGCCGTCGCTGCCACATGATAAAGATCGGCCGAAGACGAGAAGGCGACATGCGGGGCCTGTGAACGCAAGAAGACGTGATCGTCGCCAGCATCAGGGGGCCTGCCGTGAAGCAGATAGTCGGCGATCGCCGCACCCACATCGGCGAGCAGCGGCAGCGTCACCATCGTTGCCGTCTTGTGCTGCCTCACCGTGATCCGGGCCGCCCGCCAATCGATGTCTGTCAGCCGCAGGTCAGCGATATCGCCCGGACGCAGGCCCGTGCGGGCCGCCAACAGAAGCATCGCCCTGTTCCTGCGCCCTATCGGGGTGCCCGGATCGGGGGAGTCGACCAAGAGCTCCACACTGCGCGCGGGCAACACCGCCACCGCCCGGACCCGTCTGACCGACACGGCCGGCACCGCGGCGCGCAGCCCGCCACGGGATCCGCTGTCTTCCAGGAAACGACACAACACCCGCACGGCCGTGACCGCGGTACGCATACTTCCCGGCCGGTAGTGTCCACCCAGGAACACCACCGCCGCGGACATGTCGCCCGGTGACAGTTCTGCCACATCGGTGATTCCGCGGCCGGGCAGCCAGGCCAACACTCTGCGGGCAACCGCGGCATACAAGTCCCGTGTTGCCTGCGCCAGGCCCTGGCCGGTCAACCACTGCTCGAACTGTTCCTGCACAGGGCGAAACGCCGCATCAAGGGCGTCATTTCGATGGCTCGCCCGCGTCACCGACCACGTGTAGGTCCCGGTCCGGGCGACCTCGGACAGCACCAAGACCGCCTTGCGCAGCAGTTTGCGTTTCCAGTCCTTCATCCGGCCCTGCCGGTGCTCAAAGGCCACAAACCGCAGCATCGACGCTGTCACCTCGTCGGTCAGCTCATCGGCGCCCCGCTGGGAACAGAACACCGTGATCTGCGACCACGCCCACCGGTACTGCCACATCGTCGACGGCGCATGCCCCAACCCGCTGACGGCCATGTCGGCCCGGGCGATCAACACGTCCAGAGAAACATTCATTTGCCTCACCTCCAAGTAGAAATCCACTGAGATGAGCACCATAAGTTTGGGCACCGTTATCCCGAGAAATCGTCGGCGCACATCGCCTGCAAACCGGCAAAAACACCAAGACTCGGGATAACAGAATCCTCCGGATAATCCCGGTTATCCCGAACTCGGGATAACCGGGACAAGGCGGCGGTGGAGTCGGCGGTGAACACGATCAACAAGCGGGTGATC
>CAZJNU010000178.1:0-3601 GCA_964547485.1 uncultured Actinomycetes bacterium | reverse complement strand
CCACCTGGATCGTGTAGTTCAACTCCTCGCCCAGCAATTGCAGCGTCTCGTCACCCACTGACTGGGTGGCGGTGACAACCTCGCCCATTGCGAATAGCGCAGCTACCAGAGCCGCCGGATTGACATCGATCTTCTCTGCAAGGTCAGTCAGGGACGCACCTCGAGGTAGGCGAATGACCTGGCCGTCGCCCATCGGCAGTTTGATACCACCGACGGTCGGCGCCGCCATATTGTCGAACTCTTGGCGCTTGGCCTTCTTCGACTTCCTACTTCGCCCGGGTCGACCACCGGGTCGCCCACCGAACCGACCCCCGCCGCCTCCACCGGGGGGACGACCGAAGGCGCCGCCAGCCTGACCGGGGCGCCCGGGTCCGCCGCCACCACCTGGTCGACCGCCGAAACCGCCACCACCACCGCCGCCGGGCCGGGCTGCTCCACCGCCAGCACCGGCACCACCGGCACCGCCTGGACGACTGAAGCCGCCGCCACCGGGGCGACCGCCACCGTCACGGTTACTCGGTCCACCTGGCCGGGACGGTCGGCCCTGTCCCGGGGCCGCCGGCCGGGGCCGGGCCGGCATCATTCCGGGGTTGGGGCGCGGAGCACCTGGGACTCCACCCTCGGGCCTGGGCCCGGGCGCACGCATCCCCTGCGAACTGCTGAACGGATTGTTGCCGGGCCGCGGCCCGGCTGGCCGCGGGCCGCCTGACGGCCGCATCCCCTGCGAGCCACTGAACGGATTGTTGCCCGGCCGAGGGCTACCCGGCTTCCTCGCAGCAGGCGCGGGCCGCGGACCAGTCGGCGTCGCTCCCGCCGCCGCACCGGCCGAAGGCCGATCCACGGAAGGTGCTGCCGCAGGCTTGGCCGCGGAGTTCCCGGCGGTCGCAGCAGCTGCCGGGTCGCCTGACAGGGCCTGAGCCGGAGCCGGTGACGCAGCCTGGGCGGGTGATGTTACCTGGGCAGCGGGCGCCTCGGTCGAGCCGCGCCCAGAACCTGCCCCAGGCCGCCCTTGCGTAGGCGTTGGCGCAGTTCCGGCGGTCGGCCCAGACTGCGCGGGAGCCGCGGTCGCGGCCGCAGGGGCTGCCGACTTCGGGTTCGGTTTCGGCGTGGGTCGCGGACCCGGCGTGGGGCCGCCCGGCTTCGGAGCCACCGAAGATCCGCCGGCGGCCGATGCTGCGGTCGGCGCAGGTTCAGCCGGCTGGCTCGGAAAAGCAGCCCGCAGTCGCTTCGCAACTGGCGCTTCAATACTTGAGGAGGAGGACTTGACGAACTCTCCGAGTTCGTTCAGTTTGGCGACGACCGCCTTGCTCTCGACTCCCAGTTCTTTGGCGAGTTCATAGACCCGGACCTTGGACACTTTGCTCCGATCTGGCCCGGGTGGTTGTGTCTCGAGCCGTCAGTTGGACATCAGGGGTTTCATCGCTTGCCGTTCATCGGGTGCTCATCCGTGGCGCTCCCAAGTGCGTGGAATCGACGTACTCCTGGGCCAAGAACGCTCGCACCAACTCGAGACTGAGCGGGCCCGGCAGGCGCAATGCCCGCGGAATGGCCCGCCGCCGTTCAGCGGTGTCCAGGCAGTCAACCTGCCGGTGGAGGTATGCACCCCGTCCCGGCAGCACCGCCCGGGGGTCCGGCACGATCTGCGCACCATTCCCGACGATCCTGAGGAGTTCAGCCTTGCTCGACCGCCGTCGGCATCCGACACAGGTACGCGTGGGTGGAAGAGAACCCGAGCGGGATGGTGTCGAAGCCTCGACGACCGAATTGTCGGCCTCGCCAGAGTCTACCCCCACCAGTGCCCTCACTCGGAGTTCGGGTCTGCGGTATCGGCGCGGATGTCGATCCGCCAGCCGGTGAGTCGAGCCGCGAGCCGCGCGTTCTGGCCTTCCCGGCCAATCGCGAGGGAGAGCTGAAAATCTGGAACCACTACCCGCGCAGACCTGGCCGCCTCGTCGACCACCGTCACCGATGTCACTCGGGCCGGCGATAGCGCATTGCCGACGAAGGTGGCTGCCTCTTCGTTGAAGTCAACGATGTCGATCTTCTCCCCGCCAAGTTCCGCCGTCACGGCACGCACCCGTTGACCCAACGGACCAATGCAGGCCCCCTTGGCGTTCAGCCCCGGGACGCGCGCCTGAACGGCGATCTTGGTTCGGTGTCCGGCCTCCCTCGCCACAGCCATGATCTCCACGGAACCGTCAGCTATCTCAGGGCACTCCAACGAGAAGAGCTCTCGAACGAGGTCCGGATGTGTCCGGGACAGGGTGATGAGCGGGCCCTTGGGTCCCCTTCGAGCACTGACAACTAGTGCCTTCATCCGACTTCCGTGTTCGTATTTCTCGCCTGGGACCTGCTCGGCCGGCGGCACGATGCCCTCGACCCCGCCCAGATCGACATGCACCATCCGCTGGTCCCGACCTTGCTGGATAGTGCCGGAGACGATGGAACCCACCCGGGCGTGAAAGTCGTCAACGGTGACTGTGTCCGTCACCTCCAACAGTCGCTGGCGCAGGACTTGTCCGGCCGTAGTTGCAGCAATCCGGCCGAAGCCAGCCGGCGTGTCGTCGAACTCCCCCACGACCATCCCGGTCTCGTCCACCTCCGCCGCCCAGACGATCACGTGGCCCGTCCGCCGATCCAACTCCACTCTGGCCGGTTCCCTGGCACCGGGCGAATGCCGGTAGGCGACCAGCAGTGCCTCTTCGATCGAAGCCACCACCAAGTCGAGCGAGAGGTCCTTCTCTCTGACTAGGCTTCTCAGCGCGGAAACGTCGATATCCATCAGGACATCTCCGCCGGAGGATTGAACTCGATCTCGACCACGGCCCGGGCCACCTCCGAGAAGTCGATCTGAAGATCACCAATCACCGCCGACGTGTGGTCGGCTGACAGGAGTCGACCGGTCACGACTTCACCGTCCGACAGTGCCACCTTGACCAGTCGGCCGGTGTTGCGGCGCCAATGCCGCGGCAGCGTGAGCGGACGATCGACACCGCGGGAGGTCACCTCAAGCGTGTAAGCCTGCTCACCAGTGACTCCGCTGTCGTCCAACACCGCCGCTAGATTCCGCGACACGTGGGCAATCACATCGATATCGACGGTATCGCCGTCCACCACCACCACGACCGAAGTCCGTCGCCCGGCAGGTCTCAGTACCAATTCCTCCAGGTCGAGGCCAGCCTCGACAACCACCGGCTCGACAACGGCCACCAGGGAGTCCTGCGACATGGACATCGTGTGTCTTCCCGTCTGCTGTTGTGTGAGTACTGGTTGCGCAAATGGGATTTACTCTCTGTGCTGACTCAGTCAACCGAGGATTGCCGCGGTCGCTCTCGCGACCAATTCCCACTGCCGCCCAGGATAGACGAAGCCCCCAGCTGCCCTCCCGCCCAGGTGTTGATCTCGTCCGCTGCTCGTCGGGTTTCCGTCAGCGGTTCGCTTGCCCCGTTACCCCCTGGTTTCGTGCAGGCCTGACCGCCCGGGTGGGTTGTCGGTGTCGGCAGCCCACCCGGGTGTCGGGTGCCTCTCGCGGTGACTCGTTGAGCTTGGTGCCCTGGCGGCGTCTCCGGGATTGTTCGGCTCGGCCCGCTGGCCGGTGCCC
>CAZJNU010000177.1:1915-3650 GCA_964547485.1 uncultured Actinomycetes bacterium | reverse complement strand
ACGTCGGCCCCGGTCGCCGCCGACACCAGCCCGTCGCAGGCGGCGGTGTCGCCGGAGTAGACGATTGTCGAGCCACCTGCGGTCACCCGCAGCGCGTAGGCCTCCACCGGGTGATCGACCCTCGTCGCGGAGACGGTGAAGGCGCCGACGGTGAAGACCTCGGCTGGTAGTGGGTGGATGTCGAAAACCTCCTCCATCCGCTCCTCCGACTTGGCGCCGTAGGCCTGCGCCAAGCGCAGGGCCACGTCCGACGGCCCATAGACCGGAATCTTCGACATCGCAGGTCCCGGCGAATACCGCCGGGTGACGAACAGTCCGCACATGTCGGCGAAGTGATCCGGGTGCAGGTGGGAGAGCAGGACGCCGTCGAGATCGCGTAGTTCCGTGTGACTCTGCAGCGGACCGAGGGCGCCGCTTCCCAAGTCGAGCAGGATTCTGCTGCCCTCGTGCTCCAGCAGGTAGCAGGAGGCGGCCGAGTCGGGCCGGGGGAACGAGCCCGCACACCCGACGATTGTGAGCCTCATGCCATCACCGACGCCGCATGACTGACCTCTGTGACCTCTGGCCCCAGGAAGCGCCGGCCCAGCACGCGGAACGGGGCGGGATCGCCGGTGGCCAGGAAGCGGTGCTGCGGCGGCAGCCCGGGCGGCCTGACCAGACCTTGCGACGCCAGCACTCGGTACACGTCCTTGGCGGTCTCCTCGGCGCTGGACACCAGCGTCACCCCGTCGCCGACCACATAGGATATGACACCGGTCAGCAGCGGATAGTGGGTGCAGCCGAGCACCAGAGTGTCGACCCCGGCTGCCACCACCGGATCCAGATAGTCATGCGCCACCGCCAGCAGTTCCGGCCCGGTGGTGATCCCGACCTCGACGAACTCCACGAATTTCGGGCAGGCCTGCGACACCAGGGTGAGGTCCGGGGCGGCGGCGAAGGCGTCGCCGTAGGCCCCGGACGTGACGGTGGCCTGGGTGCCGATGACCCCGACTCGGCCGTTCCGAGTGGCCATCACAGCCCGTCGTACCGCTGGTTGGATCACCTCGACCACCGGCACCGAATACCGCTCGCGGGCGTCACGCAGCACTGCCGCGCTGGCCGAGTTGCACGCGATGACCAGCATCTTGACGCCCTCATCGACCATATGGTCCATCACATCGAGGGCATACGAACGGACCTGTGCCAACGGCAGCGGCCCGTATGGTCCGCGGGCGGTGTCGCCGACGTAGTAGATGGACTCACCTGGCAGCTGGTCGAGCACCGCGCGGGCAACTGTCAGTCCCCCGACCCCGGAGTCGAAGATGCCGATCGGCGCGTCCACCACCCGATGATGATATGTCGGCGGCAGCGGTGGCCACGAGGGCCCCGGACGGTGAGGCTGGTCACTCGCTCTGACCGCTCCAGGCCTCAGCGCGTATAGCTGAGGGGGTCAGCCCCCGGCAACTGCAGGCAGCACCGTGATGCTGTCACCGTCGACCACAGGAGTCTCCAACCCCTGCAGGAACCGGACGTCCTCGTCGTTGAGGTAGACGTTGACGAACCGGCGAAGGCCACGCTCGTCCATCAGCCGCTCACCGATCCCAGGGTAGTTCGCCTCGAGGTCGGCGATGATCTCGGCGACGGTCGCGCCCCTGGCCTCGACCACCTTGGCGTCCTTTGTGTAGGGACGAAGAATCGTCGGCACTCGAACCTCGATGGCCATGGTGAACTCCTTCAGCAGGGGCGGAACTCGGAT
>CAZJNU010000177.1:0-1815 GCA_964547485.1 uncultured Actinomycetes bacterium | reverse complement strand
CGGCCCTACCCGCGGGCCGAGACCGCCTGCACGAGGGATTCCTGCAGCCAGGTGAGGAAGTCGTAGATCTGGTAGCTGGCGAACTTGGGGTCGTCTTCGGCCAACTCGGCCAGCAGTTCGTGGTCCTGTTCCGTCACCAGGCCAAGCCGCACGGACAGGCTCAACCGGAGATCGTTCAGCGTCGTCAGCCACGCCATCGCCTGGTCGGCCGTCAGCGTGACCTTCTCACCGCTGCGTTCCAGCGTGGCCAGCACCGTCGCCGCGTTGGCCGCCTTCTGCTGGCGGAGCCCGAGTTCGGTGAATCGGCGGAAGTCCAGTCCTGCCCCTTGGTCGTCGGGATAGGCGTCCGGGAAGAGTCGCTGAGTGACCGGATCCCGCTCCCCGAGCAGGTCGAGTTGCCCCAGGTCCACCGAGGCATCCAGATCCTCCAGCCCCATCTCGACCGCGAACGGATCGGCCTGGTTGGACTCCGGCGGCGCGACCGTCCCCAGCAATTCAGTTGTCAGGGCGGCGATCACTCCCCGCTCGACTTCGTCCAGTCTCGCCACCAACCGACCCGTCATGGTGCGGCGGAACCCTTCAGCCATCACTGGACCGCCGTTCTGGCCAGCAGGAGGTCCGCCGGGTCGGTCATCCGCCGGCCCCGTCGTTGCGCAGCGTCGCCCACAGTCCGAAGCTGTGCATCGCGGTCACATCGCGCTCCATCTCGTCGCGACCGCCGCTGGAGACGACCGCCTTCCCCTCGTTGTGCACCTGCAGCATCAGCGCCTCGGCCTTCTCTTGCGGGTACTTGAAGTACTGGCGAAGGACGAACACCACATACGACATCAGATTGACCGGATCGTTCCAGACAATCGTGACCCAGGGTCCGTCGACCGCGAGACGTTCGTCGGTCTCGAACGCCTGGTCCGGCACCGGCAGGGCTGTCATGAACCCCATCGTGACACGACCGACTCGAGGACGGAACCGGCCCCGTGGTCTACGGCGTCGGGACCACCGTTGTCGCGTGCGGCGACGAGACCACGAGCCTGGTCCTGCCCGGTTCGCCCGGGATGATGATCTTGTAGACGCGCGTCTCGGTCGGCCGCAGTTCGAACACGACAACTCCGTTCGCGCCGACTCGTTTGGTCTGGATCGTGGTCCAGACCGAGCTACCGAGTTTGCGGCTGGCGAGCGTCACCGGCACACCCGCGAGCGGCTTGCCGGCAGACTGGGCCCGGACCCTGAACTGGGCCACACTACCGGCGACCACTGTCTGTGGCGCCACGAACGATGCCACCGTCGGGTAGCTGGGCGTGCGGGCCCAGGCGCGGGCCCGCAGTGGCCCCCACTGTCGAGCATCCTCACCGCCGACGGTCCAGACCGCGATCCCCGCCACTCCCCGGGCCAGCACCGCATCTGTCCGTGCCAGCACGGTGGTGGCGTCGGCACCCCAGACGACGTGGTGGATCGTGCACCATTTTCCGCCGGCACTGTACGTGCGCCCGTAGCGATAGGTCAGCTCGCCGGATTGCGGGTCCCGCCACGGAGTCGCGCCATACTTGCGCGCCTCCGAATAGGTCTCGGACGCTTCGATCACCCGCTTCTTGGTGCTGTAGCCAGCCGGGCAGGCCGCCAGCGTCGTGGCACGACCGGCTCGATCAGTGACGATCGCGTTCCCGTTCGAATCCCGCCGCACCCAATCCCGACCATAGGTCGGCACGCCCATGAAGAGTTTCCCGGCCGGGATCATGGCGATCATTCGATCGGTCTCCCTGCCAACCCAGTTGATCGGCGCGATCGGCCCCGGGTCGCTGACCGACCAGTCGTAGGTCA
>CAZJNU010000176.1:0-3665 GCA_964547485.1 uncultured Actinomycetes bacterium | reverse complement strand
GCTTGAGGATGAACCGCCTACACGGCGAGCGCGGCCGCTACGACGAACAGCACCGCCACCACTGTTTCGACCGCCCCAATCACGGCCGGCCGCAACCCGGGTCGCAACACCAGTGACCTGAGCAATGCCGGGCCGAAGCCGATCAACCACCACGGCGAAACCACGGCGAATACCGCCAGCGCAATCACGTGGTAGCCGACGCTCAAGCGCCGAAATCCGACATTGCCCGCCTCCCGAAGCAGCGACTTGACGTGCAGCACCGAGCCGAACAGGAACGCTCCGGTGGCGGCAGTGGCCAGCCAGAGTTGACCCGGAACGCTGGCGACGTCGGGCCAGAAGCCGGCAGCCGGCGAAGCCCCTTCGCCGACCAACCAGACCAGCGGAACCGCCAGCACCGCCAGCACAACCAGCACCAGGTCGTTGCCCAGATCCCGCTCGGATCGTCGCAGCGTTATGAGCAGCGACCCCGACCACACGGCCGCGACAACGACAGCGGCCACGGCCAGCCACGGGCACGCCACCAGCAGCGGCACCCCGACAACAGCCAGCGCCACCCCCCACGGGATCGCCCGCCGAAACTCGCGACGGGAGAGCCTGGTGAAGGAGCCCCGCCGGATCCTGACCAGTAGTCCTCGGCCACCGAAGTAGCCGACCGGGTAGGCGAGAATCCAGGCAACTGCGAATCCAAGTCCCGCCCAGGTGATCGGAGCCAGTGTGAATCCGACCACCAGCGGCACGATCAGAAATGCCCAGGCGCCGTGCTGAGGCGGGATGTAGGCCGTCCACCCGTGACTCCGGGAGCGCGGGGTGGGCCCCTCCTTCGCGCCCACGCGCGCGGGCCTGGCCGCGGGCGACTGCCCGGCCACAGGCGGCGACGCCCCCGTGGCGGGGACGTCGGAGGCCAGCGGGTCAGCCAATCTTCTCCCAGCCCCTCCGCGCGACCTCCCGGCTACCGGGATCGTGCGGGCCGCGGGTGCGATAGACGACGTAGGGCCGGAAAACGTAGCCCAGCGGCGCACTGAACGCGTGCACGAGTCGGGTGAACGGCCAGATCATGAACAGCAGCAGACCCGCGACCGCGTGCACCTTGAACGCGGTCGGAGCGCCCGCCATCAGCTCAGGCTGCGGATCGAAGTAGAAGATCGAACGGAACCACGGCGACACGTCGGCCCGGTAGTTGTGCCCGCTACCCAACACGCCGGCACCCACGAGCGTCGCGAGCACCCCGAGGCAGATCGCTGACACCAGGAAGATGTACATGAACTTGTCGTTGTCGGTGGTGGCCGCGAACACCGGCCCGACGCTCCGGCGCCGATAGATCAGCAGCACGATCCCAACGAGGGTGCAGGCACCGGCAACGGCACCGAGGGAGACTGCCATGAAGTGGTAGGTCGACTCACTCAGGCCCACCGCGTCGGTCCAGCTCTCCGGCACGATCAGCCCCATGATGTGGCCCACCAACACCGCCAGAATCCCGATGTGGAACAACGGACTGGCGATCCGGATCAACTTGCGTTCGTAGAGTTGACTGGACCGAGTCGTCCACCCGAACTTGTCATATTTGTACCGCCAGAACGTCCCTACGATGAACACTGTGAAGGTGACGTAAGGCAGCACAACCCACAACAGGATGTCGGCGGTACTCATCTGCGAGCTCCCAACTCAACGAGGACGGGTCCTCTTCCGAAAGGTTCCAGGCCGACCTGCTCCACCGGGGGTCCGGAACCGGCCAACTCGACCATCCGGGCCGCGACCTCGGGGGTGATTTCTCCCATCGTCGCCAGCACCGCGTCGAGCACGTGGACGTAGACCGAATCCAAGCCGGCGAGCGCCTCTCGCAGCAGCCCGATAGGTGCGGCATGTTCGGCCAGCAGGGCTTCCCCCGTCAACGGGTCACCGACCGCGGCAAACTCCAACACGACCGCCAGATGGTCCGCCAGTTCCTCGTCACCAAGGTCGAAGCCGGATTCCAGATAGGCCTGTTTGAACCGGAGGATGGCCACCCCGCGGTTGCGGGTGTCCCCATCGGTCCAGTAGCTGAGGTAGGGGCACGCCTTGCGCTTCATGTCGAAGATCGAGACGTAGTGGCGTTGGACGTCCACCAGCGGGGTTCCGTCCAGATGGGCAAGGAATTGCGCCAACGGCTCCCGCGGTCCGCTGGGCAACGTGGCCACGGCCCGATCGATCTCCGGCAGTCGCGCGACCAACGTCTCATCCGGGTACCAGAGCAGCCAGGACGCCGCCAGTCTGGCCAGCGCGATCTGCTCAGCTGTCAGGCCGGCAACCGCGGCTGACCCCCGTGCGGGTCTGGGCGGCGCTGTCAGGTTCTTGCCGCGTTCACGCATCGCTGCCACCGCCCCCGGCTGAACCGCCCGACCCCCCGGACGACACGCCGCCGTCGGCTCCAGCGCGAGCGGGCACGGTGGGCATCCCCAGCGACACCGTGCCATCCCAGTTGAGCAGGTTCACCCTGCCTGCGACGTCTTCGGCAGGCACATAGCTCTCCGCCGATTGGCGCGCCTTGAGTGCGTGGAAGTTTTCCACCGCCACCGGCACCGGGCGTCCCGATGCCTCACCGAACGGGCCGGAGGAGTAGATCCCCGGGCCGCCTTCGACATCCAGCGAGCAGGCCAGTTCCTCCAGGTCGCTGCCGACTTCGGTGTGCGCCGTCGGAACCACGTAGCGGTCGTCGTACTTCGCGATCGCCAGCAATTGATAGAGCTCGTACATCGTCTCCTCGGACATCCCGACGGCCGCCGGAATCTCGGGCCTGGTCTCCCGGCCGAGGTTGACGTCACGCATGTACGACCGCATCGCCGCCAACGTCCCCAGCGAGTTCAGCACCGGACCTGGATCACCGGCGGTGAAGAGCTCAGCGAGATACTCCACCGGGATCCGCAACGAGTTCAGCGCCCCGAACAGGTTGTCGGCTTCCTCCGCGTCATGACCGGTTTCGCGCAGCGCGTCGACGATCGGCGACAGCGGCGGGACGTACCAGACCATCGGCATCGTCCGATACTCCGGATGCAGCGGCAGCGCGACCTTGTACTTCTTGGCCAGCGCGTAGACCGGCGAGTTGCGGGCCGCCTCCAGCCAGTCCGGCGGGATACCGTCCCGCGCCGCCTGCTCAGCGACTTCGGGGTCGTCTGGATCCAACAACAGCTGCAGCTGCGCCTCGTAAAGATCCTGCGGGTCCTCGGTGGCCGCGGCCTCGGCAACCCGGTCTGCGTCATAGAGGAAGACGCCGAGGTACCGCAGTCGCCCGACACAAGTCTCCGAACAGACCGTCGGCAGGCCGACCTCCAACCGGGGGTAGCAGAGGGTGCACTTCTCGGCCTTGCCAGTCCGATGGTTGAAGTAGACCTTCTTGTAGGGGCAGCCGGTGATGCACATCCGCCAGCCACGGCAGGAGTCCTGGTCGACCAGCACGATCCCGTCCTCGCTGCGCTTGTAGATCGCGCCGGACGGGCACGCCGCGACGCACGCCGGGTTGAGGCAGTGCTCGCAGATCCGCGGCAGGTAGAACATGAACGCCTGCTCGAACTCCATTTTCACCCGGTCGCCCACCTGGTCCCGGATCTTCACCAGCACCGGATCGGACGGCGCCAGTTCGGGGCCACCGGCCAGGTCGTC
The DNA here is from genome assembly GCA_964547485.1 of uncultured Actinomycetes bacterium. Classification (GTDB taxonomy): domain Bacteria; phylum Actinomycetota; class Actinomycetes; order S36-B12; family UBA10799; genus JACJWR01. The sequence goes on along the minus strand of CAZJNU010000176.1, from coordinate 32 downwards.
GTCCCAGTTCGCCGACCAGGAGATCTTCATCG
>CAZJNU010000175.1:0-3682 GCA_964547485.1 uncultured Actinomycetes bacterium | reverse complement strand
AAGTGGTCGGCGACGCGGGAGTCACCGTCGCCAAGCAGGCGCCGCTGCCGATCACGACAGGTAACAGCTACAGCGCATCCGGCGCCCTCTGGGCAGCGCACGAAGCCCTTCTGCAACTCGGCATCGCCGAGATGGACGACGAGGGCCGGATGAAGGGTAAGGCGATGGTCGTCGGGGCCACCGGCGCGATCGGTTCCGTCTGCGCTCGACTACTTGCGCTCGCCAGCGACGAGCTCTGGCTGGTCTCCCCTGAATCCGCGAAACTACTGGCCCTCAAACACGACATCGAGCGGGAAAACCCACGGGCCGAGATCTTCGTGGCCGCGACGCCGAATGAACACCTTCCGAACATGGACGTGATCGTTACCGCCACCTCTGGGGCGGGTAAGCGAGTACTCGACATCATGGCCGTCAAACCAGGCTGTGTGATCACCGACGTCGCCCGTCCGCTGGACCTCTCCGCCGAGGATGTCGCCAAGCGCCCGGATGTGCTGGTGGTCGAATCGGGCGAGATCGAACTGCCCGGCGAGGTGAAGATGAAGGACATCGGACTACCCAAGGGCGTCGCCTATGCTTGCCTGGCGGAGACCGTGGTGCTGGCGCTGGAGGGGCGCTACGAGACCTTCACCGTCGGCCGCAACATCGAATGGGAGAAGGTCAAGGAGATCTACCGCCTGGGCCTCAAACACGGTATGAAACTCGCCGCGATCTCCGGCGTCAACGGGGTCTACACGCCCGAGGACATCGCCAAGACCCGGGAACTCGCCCTTGCGGCGCTGGCCGACGCCTGACCTCGCCGGCCGCACCTGCCTGACCTCGCCGGCCGACGGCACTACCGCGATCCGAGCACACCCGGGTTCATGATCGCGGCCGGGTCCAACTCGCGGCGCGCGCCTGCGAGTGCGGCCGCGAATAGCTCCGGCCGCTCCTGCCGGTACCAGGGAACGTGATCCCGCCCCACCGCATGATGGTGGGTGATGGTCCCGCCGGCGGCCATGATGGCCTCGCTCGCGGCCTGCTTCACAGTCCACCATTGACGGTCGAGGTCGCCGTGGGTTCCTCGGGCCAAAACCGTGAAATAGGGAGCGACACCATCTGGATAGACGTGGGTGAACCTGCACGACACCGTGGCGGGAGCCAACTTCTCAGACTTCAGCGCCGCCGTCACCGCCGCCATCACACCGGAGTGCAACTCTTCGAACCGGTCCCAGGTGACGGCCGTCTCAAAGGTCTCGGAGATGACTGCATACCCGAGCAGTTCATCGCGGTAGTAGGGCATCCGGAGAAAGGCATCGCGCCACACCTGCGCCGACCCGGACGCACCAGCCGACTTGGCTGCCGGGGCCGAACCGGACCTGATGGGAGCCGCCACCTCCGCGGCCGGACCGAGCGGGGCGTCGGCAACGCCACCGTGATCACTTGCGCACTCCAGCACCCGAGCCAAGGCCGCAGAGACGTCATGGTCCGCGGACTCAAAACCGATCACCAGCACGTCCGCCATCCCGTCTGCGACAAGCGCGTTGCGCGCCTCGACTCGATCCAGCAACCGCAGATTGGCGGGGTTGAGACCGGACTGGGCGATCTCTCGGACGGCCGCAACGGCCGCCGGCAGGCCGTCGAACCGGACCGTCGCCCCCGCCCGGAACTGCGGGCGCGGCTGCAATCGGATCCACGCTTCCGTGATGATGCCCAGGGTGCCCTCCGATCCGAGCAGCAACCGGTTTGGATCCGGACCGGCACCCGAAGCTGGCAGTCGGCGTGTCTGCCAGGTTCCGGCCGGTGACACCACCCGGAGGGCCTCGACGAAGTCGTCGATGTGGGTGGGGCCCGTCGCGTAGTGACCACCGGCCCGGGTCGCGATCCAACCGCCCAGGGTGGAGTACTGGTAGCTCTGCGGATAGTGACGCAGCGCCAACCCAGTCGACCTCAGTTGCCGTGCGAGATCGGGGCCGAGCACACCAGCCTGCACGCGCGCGGCCCGCGACACCGGGTCCACCTCCAGCACTCGATCGAGGCGCTGTAGATCCAGCGACAGTGACCCGCGGAACCCAGGCCCGACCTCCGGGGTGACGCCGCCGACGACGGAGGACCCACCCCCGTAGGGAACCACCGCGATCGACTCGTCCGCGGCCCAGTCGAGAACTGCGGCGATGTCGTTCTCGCCCCGCGGGTAGGCCACCAGGTCCGGTGCGTGGTCGATGCGCCCGATCCGAGCCCGGGCCAGGTCCGGGAAGGACTTGCCACTCGCATGGGCCAACCGATCGGCGCGAAGATCAGTAGTGATCGCGCGCAGCGACGCGGGCGGGTCAACCCTCGGAGCCGGGAGCGCGACATCCTCGGCCGTCACGGCCGGCAGAGGTGCATCGGCCACCCCGAACTGCTCTCGCGCCAGCAGTGCCAGCACAGTCGCCTCGTCGGTGGTGACGCCTTCGCCGGGACCGCCCCAGCCCGAGAATGAGTTCAGCCGCGGCTGCCACACCATGTTGTGAGTCCGACCTCAGCCGAGGACTTCCAGCACCACATCGATCCCGTGATCCAGGTCGTCCGGTTCGATCACCAGCGGCGGGGCGAGTCTGATCGTGGTCGAATGCGTCTCTTTGGCGATGACCCCCAAGCTGAGGGCCCGCTCGCACCGAGGCCGTGCCGGACCGGCGTCGGCGGTGGTCTCGATTCCGGCCCACAGTCCCCGTCCGCGGATCTCGCGAACGGTGGTCGGGGCCTCCGATCGCAACCGGCTCAGCAGATGATCGCCGAGTTCGCGGGAACGCTGCTGCAGGTCGCCCTCTGCGAGCATCGCCACGACCTCCCGGCCGATAGCCATGGCCAGCGGATTGCCGCCGAAGGTGGAACCGTGCTCCCCCGGCTTCAGGACGCCGAGCACCTCGTCGGTGGACACCACTGCAGACACCGGCAGAATCCCACCACCAAGGGCCTTGCCGAGCAATACGACATCGGGGATGACGTCCTCCCAGTCACACGCAAGCGTCGCACCCGTGCGTCCGAGCCCCGACTGGATCTCGTCGGCGATGAACAGCACCCCTGCCTCCCGGCAGGCGGCCGCAGCCCCTGCGAGATACCCGACGGGCGGCACGACCACCCCCGCCTCCCCCTGGATCGGCTCCACCAGGAAGCCGACAACGTCCGGATCGGCCAGCGCCGTCCGCAGTTCCTCCAGGTCGCCATAGGGAACCGACACGAAACCCGCCGTGTAGGGGCCGAAGTCGCGGCGGGCGACCGGATCATCACTGAAGGAGATGATCGTTGTGGTCCGGCCATGGAAGTTGTCCCGCGCCACGATGATCTTGGCCCTACCGTCCGGCACCCCCTTGATTCGGTAGCCCCAGGCCCTCGCGGTCTTGATGGCGGACTCCACCGCCTCCGCCCCGGAATTCATCGGCAGCACTCGTTCCAACCTCACGAGATCGGCGAGTTCAGCGCAGAACGGTCCGAGCTGATCCGAGTGCACCGCCCTACTGGTGAGCGTCACCCGACCGAGCTGACGCATCGCCGCAGCCACCACCCGCGGGTGCCGGTGTCCGAAGTTGAGGGCCGAGTAGGCGCTCAGGAAGTCCAGGTATTTGCGACCTTCGACATCGGTGACCCACGCCCCCTCGGCCGATTCGACGACGACTGGCAGGGGGTGGTAGTTGTGCGCCCCCCGGGCAGTCTCCAGGGCGATGAG
>CAZJNU010000174.1:0-3730 GCA_964547485.1 uncultured Actinomycetes bacterium | reverse complement strand
GACCATTGCGCAGCAGGTCCTGGGTGATCAACGGCCAGGCGGATCGACGTTCCCAGCCGAACAGCACGGCAACAGCGACAACTCCGATGGTGAGCGGCACCAGCGCAGCGAGCGCACCCGCGCCGGCGTTGTCAATACCCAGCGAAAGGCCGACTACGCCGGCGGCGATCAGGAAGGTGCCAACGAAGTCAAGGTTGCGCACGCGCTTGCCGGACAGGGCAGGATCTTTGGAGTCCTTGAGTTGGAAGTGACCCCAGACGACGGCGACCAGCGCCAGCGGGACGTTGAAGAAGAACACCCAGCGCCACCCGACGGTCGAGGAGAGGCCGCCACCGAGAACGGGACCCAACGCTGTGCCCAGACCTGCGAGGGCTCCGATCATGCCGAGGATCTTCGGGCGCTCGGCCGGGGTGGTCGAGTTCGAAATCACCGACATCATCGCAGGGAAGATCAGGCCGGCGCCGAGGCCTTGCACGATGCGGGCGGCGACAACCGACTCGACCGTCGTGGACAGACCCACCCACAGCGACGCCAGACCGAAGATGGCCACCCCGAACAGCAGGACGCGTCGTCGGCCGATCAGGTCGGCTATTCGGCTACCTGGAATCATCGAGATGCCGGTCGCGATCATGTAGCCGCTGGCCGTCCATTGCAGCGAAGTGGTCGTCGTGCCCAACTCGGCGGCCATACTCGGCAGTGCCAAGGTCAACGCGAAGAAGTCAATCGTTGTTGCCAGATAGGCGATGCCTGCCGAGCCGAAGCGTCCGAGAAACTCGCTGATTGAGACCGTTGTTTTGGTATCGGCCATACGCAGACGCTAGCGTTCGCTGAAGTCCAGCCCGCTGCAAATCGGCAGATCTGAGCGGGACTGGAGTTGGAAGAACAAGCGGGACGCGCAGCGTGCGCGCCAATCTACGACGGGCCAGGAGTAAGGGAAATGACCGCAGCCACATTGCCCCCGGTGGGGGAGACGAAGACAATCCAGACTCCAGACGGGCGCAAGCTTGCCTACCTCGAGTTTGGTGATCCGAGCGCACCGCTGGTGATCCACAACCATGGGGGTCCGAGTTGCCGACTGGAGGGTCAACTGCTGGCCAATGGTGCTACCAAGAACGGCCTCCGACTTGTGGCAGTTGACCGCCCCGGGATCGGCCAGTCCAGCCCGCAGAAGGACCGCAGCTACAAGGGCTGGTGCGACGATCTGGTGACGATCGCTGACACCTTGGGGTACCAGGAGTTCGGCGTGAGTGGCTGGTCAGAAGGTGGGCCGTGGCCGATCGCGGCAGCGTTCTACCTCGATCAGCAGCGACTGCGCCATGTCACCAGCATCGCCGGCGGCAATTTCGGAACCTTCGGCGACAACTGGGCAGCGCAATACCAGGACAAGGCGGACGCCCTCGGCGGGAAGCTCGCGATGCATTCCAAACTTGCCTTCCACCTGATGTACGAAATGCTCGGTCTGGACGCGCAGCACTTCCGCAAGTCGTATCTGAAGACCTGCTATAAGGCCGTGAACGACTATGACCAGAAACTGCTGGCCGACCCGGCCATCGCAGCAGCGTGGGGCGACCTGTCGGCTGAATGCTTTGCGCAAGGCTCGATCGGCCTGGTCGAGGATTCGGAACTCCTCTACCACCAGTGGGCATTTGATGTCACCAAGATCGAGCGGCCTGTCCACATGTGGCAGGGCACGGATGACCACCTCATTCCCTACGCGCTCAACAAGGAGATCGCGGATCGGATGCCGGGAACGGTTTGGCACGAGGTCAAGGGTGGTGGCCACCTGATCGCTGTCGGTGAAGCGGACAGCATCTTCGCAATCGCAGCCGCGGAACTGAATCGCTAACAGCCGCGGCCGCCTACCTTGATCCGGCGAGGCTTGTGCACGTCACTTGTATTGCCGGTGGCTGCTTCGGAACGTTTGGGGCGAACTGGGCAGCGAAGTACCAGGATGGCCCTGACAAGCTGGGCGGTTTCCTGGCAATGCACTTCCACCCCGGCTTCAAGTTGATGTACGAACTGACTCTTGAAGTGCCCACCCGGCACTTCGAGGACAACTACGGAAAGGCCATCGTGAAGATGGTGAACACCGCAGACCAGCAGGTGCTATCCGACGAAGACCACATGCGGGTGTTTCTAGCCGAATCGAAAGAGTGTTTCCGGCAAGGTGCAGATGGGGAGGTACTTGACGCCACGCTGCTCTACCAAGCGTGGCCGTTCGACGTCGGGAAGGTGACGCGACCTGTGCACTACTGGCAGGGGAGTGAGGATCACCTGATACCGGAGGCCTTGAGTGAGGAGGTCGCGGACGGGACCCCGGGCGCCGTCTGGCACCTCGTCGACGGTGGTGGTCACTTCATCGCGGTCAGTCACGCGAATGACATTCTTGCGCTGGCCGCAAAAGACCTCGCGGCAGCGGGCGACTAGAGCTCAGCGGACATCGCTGACCGCCAGCTAGCCCTACCGGAGGAGTCCGGTCCCTGCGTTCAAGACCAATCAGAACACTCGACCTCGACCACAGTGAGTCCCTCAATGTGGGAGAAACCGCTCGCGTTTATTGTCTCGAGCGTCAGGTCGCGGTCGATGGCAGAGGCGGCGAAGAACGCGTCGTATGCCCTGGCTGTTGGCTTTCGGCCGGCAGCATCAGCCGCGTTGTCGGAAGTTGATTCGCGTCGCGCCGGAGTCGGTCGATGTCGACTCCGTCGAGGTGGCGCCATCTGGCCAGCAGTGCGGTTGCTGACAGCGGTGCCTTCGGCAGTGCGGTCAAATCCATAATCGGTTTGCCGGCTCGGGTGACGATGACGTACTCACCCGCCAAGACTCGGTCAGCAACGAGGCCACCGTCGTTGCGCAGCTCACGAATCGGAACGTTCGACATAATGCGAGGGTCTCACATGTGAGACGCATCCGGGTTGATCGTGAGCTGGACCCTCAAACCCACCACCGGGTGCGCTTACCGCGACCGGGCAACGACCAGGACCGCCATAATGGATGCCATGGAAGGTCTCACCGGAGGGTTGTTGCGATCGCCGGATCCGAGTGTCGCGTTCCGGGCCAATCGCCTCCTCGGTGGTCAGGCCGATGATGATCCGCAACAGCAACGACGGCGTGAACTCGTCTCGACGTCCGACAACGCCCGCCGCTTGTTGTCGCTCCGCAGCACGGACGGTCACGCCTACCGCAAGTGGCAGGGTCCGCATTTCACCCTGGCAGGGCTGGCCGAGCTGGGATTTCCAGCCGGCGACGCACAACTGCGTCCCCTGTTCGGCGAAGTGTACGACTGGTTGTTCTCCTCCAGGCATCTCCGGCCGCCACATACGGCCGTGATCCCGGATCAACCGGACCGGGTCAGACGGTGTGCCTCCCAGGAGGGCCTGGCCATCTGGTACTCGATGGAGTTGGGCTCGACCGACGAGCGGGTGGACGAACTCGTCGAGCGACTGCTCTCGTTCCAGTGGCCGGACGGGGGCTGGAACTGCGACCGGAAGCTGTCAACCCGCACGTCGTCGGTGCAGGAGACCCTGCTGCCGTTGCGAGGACTGATCCGGTACGCCCGTGAGCGGCCATCTCCGCAAGTATTGGACGCCATTCACCGAGCAGCGGAGTTCCTGTTGGCGCGCCAGCTGCTATGGCGGCGGCACGACGGGGCGCCGATCCGGCCGGATTGGGGCAAGGACCCGATGCGCATCCAATGGCCGATCCGCTTCTACGACGTGCTCTTCGCGTTGGT
>CAZJNU010000173.1:0-3731 GCA_964547485.1 uncultured Actinomycetes bacterium | reverse complement strand
AGCTTGAGCCGAGGGTCCTCGATGCCGCGCAGGTCGTCGTAGTCCAATTGGACGCAACGAATCCCGCGGTCCACGGCCAACGTGCGCGCCTGCGGCTTGATCTCCTGGGCTGCGAACACACCTGAGACCGGCCGGAGCATCGGATCCCGATTCAGCAAGTCGAGGTAGCGGGTGAGTTGCTCGACACCGTCGATCTCCCCTCGACGCTTGATCTCGACCGCGACCGAGGCCCCCTGGTCGTCGCGGCACATCAGATCCACCGGCCCGATGGCTGTGGGGAACTCTCGGCGCACCAGGGTCCAACCCTCGCCGAGAGTCTCCACGTGCAGAGCCAGCAACTCCTGCAGGTGTGCTTCCACACCATCCTTGACGAGCCCGGGATCCGGGCCGAGTTCGTGGCTGACGTCGGTGTGAACCTCAGCCAAGGTGATGCGCAACTCCTCACCCGCCTTGTTGACGACCCGCCACACGTCGCCACCGGCCTCTTCGCCCATCCCGGGCTCGATCAGCAGGGTGCAGGGCGGACTCATCCAGTTGAGTGGCTTGTAGGCGCGATCATCGGCATGGACGGACACCGACCCATCGGCTTTCACAAGGATCAGCCGGGTAGCCATGGGTAGATGGGCCGATAGCCGACCGGAGTAGTCGACCTGGCACTTCGCTATGACCAGCCGCACCCGGCCAGCGTACCGATGGCCTTCTGCCGATCTGCGAGACAACCTCGGGAGGACGCGGGAAGACTCTGCAACACTGGCGCTGTGGGAGACACCGAGGCCATCACAGTGACCGGGTTGACGAAGTCCTACGGCGAGGTCCAAGCCCTGCGCGGGGTCGACCTGACCGTCCAACATGGCGAGTGCTTCGCCCTACTGGGCCCCAACGGCGCAGGTAAGACCACCTGCACCGAAATCCTCGAGGGCTACCGCCGCCGGACCTCGGGCGACGTACGCGTTCTCGGGCTGGATCCGCAGACCGCTCCGCGGCAGTGGCGGGCTCGGCTCGGCATTGTGCTGCAGAACTCCCGGGACCTCACCGATCTCACCGTTGGTGAAGTGGTGACGCATTTCGCTAGCTACTACGGCGATCCTCGTGACCCGGTGGAGGTCATTGATGCGGTGGGCCTGGCTGAGAAGGTGAAGTCCCGCACCACGGCCTTGTCCGGCGGCCAACGACGTCGACTCGACGTCGCCCTCGGGATCATCGGCCGACCCGAAGTGCTCTTCCTCGACGAACCGACCACCGGCTTCGACCCGGAAGCGCGGCGGCAGTTCTGGGACTTGATCACCAGCCTGAAGCAGGAAGGCACCACCATCTTGCTGACCACGCACTACCTCGAGGAGGCGGAGATGCTCGCCGACCGGGTGGCGGTTATCGCCGACGGCGTGGTCGTTGCCTGTGACTCACCCGAGCACCTGGGCGGTCGGATGGACGGTCTGGCGCGCGTGACCTGGTTGACACCGGAAGGCCTTAAATCCGTGCACACGTCGACGCCAACGTCCGTCGTCACCGGGTTGGCCGCCGAATTCAATGGGGAGGTGCCCGAACTGGCGGTAGTACGGCCGACACTGGAGGACATCTATCTCCGTCTTATCGGTCAGGCCGAGGCAGAGGCTGCCCAGGCGGCCCAAATGACTGCTGTCGACACCGAAGCGAGTCACCCCACCAACGGACCTGTGGAGGGCACACAGTGAACGCCAGCACGCCGAACCGTCCGACCACTTCCGGGGGTGCGGTCGGAGCCCTCCCAGCCAGCGCCCCACGCCTCGACGTCGCGCCGCTACCCGGCGCACTGTCGCTTGGGTTGCGACGCACCCGGATAGAGATCAAGCAACTCTTCCGCGACAAGGAAGCGGCGGTGTTCACCTTCGCGCTGCCGATGCTGCTGATGGTCGTATTCGGATCGGTGTTCAATCAGGAGATCGCGCCGGGCGTCACCTTCAGCCAGTATTTCGCGGCCGGCATGATCGCCTCTGGCATCGTCTACACCTCGTTTCAGAACCTGGCCATCTCGATCCCGCAGGAACGCGACGACGGCACCCTGAAGCGCCTCGAGGGGACGCCGATGCCCAAGTCGTCGTACTTCATCGGCAAGATCGGGATGGTCGTGGTCGTCTACGTCGTGCAGGTGATCCTGCTGATGGCTATCGGGATTGCCTTCTTCGGACTCTCGCTGCCGGAAACCGCCTTCAAGTGGTTCACCTTTGTCTGGATTTCGATCCTTGGCCTGGTGTGCTGCACGTTGCTCGGCATCGCGTTCTCCTCCATCCCGAAGACGGGTCGAGGGGCACCTGCCCTGGTGACCCCGATCGTCCTGGTGCTGCAGTTCACGTCCGGGGTGTTCTTCGTGTTCAGCCAACTGCCGCACTGGATGCAGGTCTTCGCGTCCTTCTTCCCACTCAAGTGGCTGACGCAGGGAATGAGGTCCGTCTTCCTACCAGACAGCTTCACGAGCCAAGAGGTCGCTGGGAGTTGGGAGCTGCCGATGGTGGCGCTGGTGCTGGTGATCTGGACGATTGCCGGCGTCGTGCTGTCGCTGAAGACGTTCCGCTGGCAGCGTCGGGGCGAAGCCTGAGTCACTCCCTGCGCGCCAGCGATGCACCTGCGCCCGCGCCGGGATCTGGTATCGGCGCGCTGCCGGTCGCGCCACGAACCCGATGAGGGCCGGGGCCATGTGTTGTTGCCTCCCGGCCTATTTAGGCGCCGACCCGAGGGGTGTGATCAAGGGGCCCCAGCGGAGACCCTCAGCGATGATCGTGGCGCGGAAATACTGCGCACCGCATTGGGTGCGAGGGCTGATCCATCGCTCATCAGTGAGGCTCACCAAGCGAATTTGGCCGCGCTAACAGATGCGGCCCCGCATCGGATTCCAAACTGTCGGCCGCTCGTGGTAGTGTACAGGTGTTCGAGTAAATAGTGGCTTGTGGAGATAGTTTCGGCCCGGGTTGTTGGCGGGGCCGGTGGTGGCAGGTGTGGCTCGAATGACCTTGCCCATTGACTATCCCGAGAGGTGTTGTGCGCGATGTCCACCGCCGCTGAATCCCCGCCACCCGAGTCCCCTGCAGAGGCGCAGCGGCCCGCTGAGGACGCCCAGCGCCCCGCTGAGGGTGCCCGGTCAGGTGCCGATGCTGGCTGGGCGGTTCCCGGTGTCACCGGGCAGACGCCAGCCTCCGACGGCTCGGGCGCGCCAGCCTCCAGGCAGTCGTCCCGCGCCGGTGGGTCGTCTCGTAGCCGGGGTTCGTCTCGTGGTCGTAGCCGTGGCCGGTCTGGGGACGCTGATCCTGCCGACGTGTTGACATCCGTGCAGGTGGAGGCGTTGGCAGATGTGTCCGCGGCGGTAGCTGTGTTGGCTGAGGTGTCCGGGTCGGTGTCGGGGGTGCAGGCGTTGACGGTGGCCCGGCAGGTCCACACCCTCACAAATCAACTATCCGGGGTGCACGCCCAAGTGTTAGCCACCGCGGCAGCCGGGCAGGCGTGGGCCGGTGACGGGTTCGCCTCGGCGCCGCGGTGGCTGGCCGAGTCGCACCTGATGTCGCCGCGGCCGGCCCGGGACCGGGTCGCGGACGCGGACTGGCTGACCGAATATCCGATGTTCGCCGAATCGTTGGGTGCGGGACGGATCAGCCCCGCCCACATCACTGTGGTGCGCCGCATCACCGCGGCCACTGAACTGCGCCGGGCGGCGTTTGCGCAGGTCGCGGTGTATTGGGTGACGGTGGCCCAAGGCCGGGATC
>CAZJNU010000172.1:0-3732 GCA_964547485.1 uncultured Actinomycetes bacterium | reverse complement strand
GACTTCTTCGCGGCCGCTTCAACCGCGTACAGACCGATCAGCCGGTCAAGTGCCGCGAGCTCATCCGTATCGGCCCCCTCGGACTTCGCGACCTTGAGTCGGGCCTTGGCGAGCGAGTTGCTGATCTTGCCGTCGTCCATGGCTTCGGCCAGCAACCCCTCGGGCACACCATGTTCCTCGATGAACTCTTCAACCGCGCGGGCAGCTTCGTCCGCGGTCAGCTGCAGCCGGTCCACCTCTGCTTGGTCAGCCGCGAAGTACCGGGCGACGATCAAGCTCGGCGGGAGGAGATCCATCTTGTACTTGACCGCGGCTCTGCCCGACCCGACGACGAGATCCGGCGTTTCGGTGATTGCGCGGTCCTTGTCGTTGATCGTCTTGCGCGGTCGAGACGCCGGCAGCCAGCCGTCCGTCATCAGCAGGAAGACATCGTCGTGCATGACCGAATGCCAATAGCTCATGAGCTGTTCGTAGACGTCGTACTCGTCGAGCAGCGGTGTCGCCTTGAAGCGCGCCAACAGGTCGTCGCTCAACGTCGCAATCAATCGATTCGGCTGGGTGTCCGCGTCGATCGCCGTCAGTTCGGGCCGGTGCGAGTTGAACCAGTCCGCGACCGACCCCGCCACCTCGGCGGCGAAGGCGATGAACTCCGGAGCATCCAGAATTGCCTGCTGCACCTCGCCGACCGGGATCGCCAGGTCGCTGTAGCCAGGCCTGTTCTCGACGAACAACGTCGCGCGAAGAGCGGGGAACGCATCCCAGAACCCCGACAGCGCATCAACGTCACGGTTGGGGATGCCGCCATGCAGGTGGGCGTGTAGATCCTGAACGTCCTCGGGAGCTGAGGAGTCGAGGTAGCGCGGGATGTTCAAGTTGTAGTCGTTCTTCGGGTCCGCGATCTCAGCCAATGGCACAATCCGCGCATACCGCTCGACCTCGGTCTGCTTGGTGAAGACGTCGACGATCTTGTGGATGTCCTGGGAGCGCAGGCGATTCTTGGCGCCGTCCTTGATGAAGCCGTTGGAGGCATCGATCATGAAGACACCGGTGCGGGCCTGCGCGTCGTCCTTGTCGATGATCAGGATGCAGGCCGGAATCCCTGTGCCGTAGAACAGGTTCGCCGGTAGGCCGATGATGCCCTTGATGTAGCCGCGTTTGAGCAACTGCCGGCGGATGTCGGCCTCGGCATTGCCGCGGAAGAGCACCCCGTGCGGCAGGATGACCGCCGCCTTGCCGGTGCTTTTGAGTGACGTCACGACGTGCAGCAGGAACGCGAAGTCTCCGTTCTTCGGTGGCGGCATCCCGAACTCGAAGCGGCCGTAGTCATTCTCCAGGCCGTTGCTCCAGGACTTGACCGAGAACGGTGGATTGGCGACGGCGAAGTCGAAGGTGCGCAACCGAGTGCCGTTGGTGAACTGCGGGCTGGTGATGGTGTCGCCCTTGCGAATGTCGGCGTCTTCGTTGTCGTGCAGGATCATGTTCATCCTCGACAGCGCCCAGGTGGCGTTGTCCTTCTCTTGGCCGTAGATGGTGATCCCGCGAGGTGCCTCATCCGCGACCTTGAGCAGCAGCGACCCGGAACCGCAGGTGGGGTCGTACACCGTCTGGTCCTGTCGGGTGCCCGGACCGATACCGACGACCTTGGCCAGGATTCGGGAGACCTCGGCCGGCGTGTAGAACTGGCCCTTGGACTTGCCGGACTCGGTGGCGAAGTGCCGCATCAGGTACTCGTAGGCGTCGCCGAGCAGGTCGTCGCCCTCTGCGCGGCTGCCGCGGAAGTCAAGGTCGGCGAAGATCCCCACCAACTTGGTGAGGCGATCCTGCATTTCCTTGCCCTTGCCGAGTTTCTCCTCGTCGTTGAAGTCGGCCAGGTCGATCACCTTCTCGAGTCCATTGGCCTCGGCGAGTTTGCCGATGATCTTGTTGATCCGGTCGCCGATTTCCTTGTCGCCCTTGAGCGCAGCCATGTCATCGAACGAGCCACCGGCGGGGACGTCGATCAGGCTGTTGGGGTCCGCTTTGGCCTTGTCCGTCACGTATTTCACGAACAGCATCGTGAGGATGTAGTCCTTGTACTGGGAGGCATCCATTCCGCCACGAAGTTCGTCGCAGCTCTTCCACAGCGAGCTGTACAGGTCGGACTTCTTGATCGCCACTGGGACAGCCCCCTCCTTGGTGCGCATGCTGCCGGCGGGTGCGTGACTGGCGTCGGTTACGTAACTGGCGTCGGCGGCTTTGATCTTCAAGCCTATGGCACGCCTCCGACATCGGTGGTCGCGAAGCAACGGCATCGCCTGACTGCGCAGTGGGGGTGTCAGACACCCCTCGGCGCGGACAACGCCAGAGTCGCCACCTGCGCGGCCAGCGCGAGCGAAGCGTGGACGCCGTTCGCCTCGCCCTTTTCAAAGTCGTCCCCGGTCGTCGCCATCGTGTTGGTGATGTGGGCGAGGCAGACAACATCGCAGCCCTTCGACTGCGCAAAGGCGTACAGCGCCGCGGCTTCCATTTCGACACAGGCCGCACCGAGCTCGGTTGCCGCAACTATCGCCGCAGTGGTCTCCCGGTAGGGCGCGTCTGTGGTCCATGACCGCGCGGCGATGACGGGCTCTGCACGGTTGACCAGCCCGGCGACCAGTGAGGAGCTGAGGTGCTCCGGCATCGGACTCCAGGTTGCCGGCGGCTGGTAGTGCAGACTGGTCCCCTCATCTCGCAGGGCAGCCTCAATCAGCACGTAGTACGGCGGTCGGGCCAGCGGTTGAAGCTGCCCCGCGGACGTGATGGAGATGACTAGTTCGGCTCCGCTGGCGATGAGCTGCTCGGCGACGAGCACCGCGAAAGAAGCCCCGACGGCACACCCGACGACGCCGAGCTGCATTCCCGCTGTCTCGGCGACCCACATGTCCGTGTGGTAGCAGGCCCACCCTGGATGGCGACGCCCTTCGCCAGAGGTCGCCAGAAACTTGACCATGTCACCGTCGGGGTCCAGTAGGCAGACACGGGGCACCGGCAGCTCTGGGAGGTGCTTCTGACGACGTGCCTCGCGAAGCAAGTTGGCGGGTTCGAATACCGAGGCATCGTGATAAGCCTTCACCGGTAGCTCCGTCGAGGGCGTACTCACGCTGTCCCTCCCACGACTACCGGCCGACCAGCGTCGCGCCACTCGGGATAGCCCCCGGCCAGCCGGGCTGCCGCAATACCGGATTCGCGCAGCCGCGCCACCGCGCTGGAGGCCATCACGCAATAGGGGCCTCGGCAGTAGGCAACGACATTCGCATCGGGCGGAAGGGCGCCGATGCGGGTGGCCAGTTCCGCGACGGGGATATTGACCGCACCATCGACGTGCCCGGTGGCGAACTCGCTCGGGGGCCGGACATCGACCAGCAGCACATGCCCGGAGCGCGTCATCTCATCGAACTCGGTGAAGCTCACCGGCCGGGCACCGTCGGCCTTCTCGAAAAAGGCCTCTGTCAAAGAAGTGACCTCAGCAATGTGCTGTTCGGCGAGCGCCACCAACGTGTGGTACCCGGCTTCCACCGCGGGGTCTGCCAGCCGATAGACCCGCGAGGTGCCCTCCACTCGACGGGTGACGAGTCCGGCGGAGGCCAGGATCTGCAAGTGGCGGGAAGTGTTGGCCACGCTGGCGGAGATCTGGCCGGCCAGCGATTCAACTGACCGCTCCCCCTGTGCGAGCACGTCGACGATCTCCACCCGTTTGGCATGACCGAAGGCCGC
>CAZJNU010000171.1:0-3747 GCA_964547485.1 uncultured Actinomycetes bacterium | reverse complement strand
CCGTCGCCGGCCAGCAATTTCAGCAACGTCGTCTTGCCGACCCCGTTCGGACCGAGCAGCCCGAGCCGATCCGCCGGACCGAGCAGCAGCGTCTGGGCCACCAGCACCGGAGCCACCTCCGGCGCCGGCGCCAGGTCGACCTCGGTCAGTTCCAGCACCTGCTTACCCAGCCGGGCGGTGGCCACCCGCTTCAACTCCAACGTGTCCCTGGGCGCGGGTTCATCATCGATCAGGGCGTTGGCGGCCTCGATCCGGAACTTGGGTTTGCTGGTACGCGCGGGCGGACCGCGCCGGAGCCAGGCGAGTTCCTTTCGGAGGGTTTTGCGGCGACGATCCTCCACCGCAGCAGCGGCCCGGTCCCGCTCGGCCCGAGCCAGCACGTAGGAGGCGTAGCCACCCTCGTACTGATGTACCCGTCCCGCGGCGACCTCCCAGGTGTCGGTGCAGACCGCGTCCAGGAACCACCTGTCGTGAGTGATCACGACCACCGCCCGCCGGCGCCGAACGAGATAGTCGGCGAGCCAGGCCACGGCCTCGACATCGAGATGGTTCGTAGGCTCGTCCAGTAGCAACATGTCGGGGTCGTCGACCAGCAGGGCGGCCAGTTCCACCCGACGGCGCTCACCTCCGGACAGCGTGCTCAGCCGATCAGACAGCTGGCCGGTGGCTCGTGCCCCGAGCAGACCGGCCATCACATCCCGAACCCGCGGATCACCCCAGAAGTCGTGGTCATCCGCCTCGCCCATCACCTGCTCGGCGATAGTCAGCTCCGATCGCTGCGGGTTCTGCCCCAGCAGGCCCGAGGTCAACCCGCCGGCGGCGACCCGACGACCGCTGTCCGGCGCGTAGGTTCCCGCGAGCAACCTGAGCAACGTCGACTTCCCCGCCCCGTTGCGCCCAACCACACCGACGCGCTGACCCGTATCCAGCCCCAACGTGACATCGTCGAGCACCACCTTGGTGCCGAGGGTGACGCTGACCGATTCCAGCACGACAGCAACGGCCACCCGCTACGCCTCCTTGAGTCGCGCTCCATGCACCGGGCCCGATGCCCGAATCACGGTACGACACAGCCCGGAAGCCGCCAGCGAGACCGCAAGGTCCAGCGCCTGCTCCTCGTCCTTGACCAGATACGCGCAGGTGGGGCCGGAGCCGGACACGATGGATCCCAACGCCCCGTAGTCGCGGCCGATCTCCAGCAGCAGGTCCAGCTGCGGGCGCAGCGAGACAGCGGCCGGCTGCAGGTCATTGCCCAGTTCAGCGCCGACCCGGGTGGGATCTCCGGACAGCAGGGCCTCCATCAACGGTTCCGGGATCTCCGGCACGGGAACGGCGGCACCGGCGCGCAGCCGATCGCATTCGGCGTAGACCGCAGGAGTGGACAGTCCTTCGTCCGCCAGCGCAAACACCCAGTGATATTGACCTCGGGTCAGGGCGGCCGTGACCCGCTCGCCACGGCCGGTGCCGACCGCAGTCCCACCGTGCAGACAGAAAACGACATCCGAGCCCAGCTGGGCGGCCAACTCCTCCAACCGCTCTCGGCTGAGGCTGGACCGCCACAGCAGGTCGCAGGCGAGCAGGGCACCGGCGGCATCGGCCGAACCGCCGGCCATCCCGCCGGCGACCGGGATGAACTTGCGGATGTGGATGTGGATGTCGGGTTCGGTCTCAGCCTCGATCGCGATCAGGTCTGCTGCGCGCCAGGCGAGGTTCGTCTCATCCAGCGGGATGCCCTCGACATCTTCACCCTCAATGGTCAATTTGATCCCGGAACCGGCCGATCGCCGCCGCACTTCGATCTCATCGTGCAGTCCGACGGCCTGGAAAACTGTGGCCACTTCGTGGAACCCGTCCGGCCGGAGCGGACCTACGGTCAGGGCGAGGTTGATCTTGGCGGGGACTACCGCCGTGACCGACCTGGAGAACGCTGACACGCCACGACTCTAGGGGTTCGGGGCCCCTACCTTCTCGCCAGCGAGCCGCGCGAAGTCACCCGCGGCCAGCGTCTCGCCTCGCGCACGAGGGTCGATACCCGCCGCCAGCAGCATCTGCTCGGCCGCAATCGGACTGCCCGCCCAGCCCGCGAGGGCGGTCCGCAGGGTCTTGCGCCGCTGCGCGAAGGCAGCATCCACCGCAGCAAACGTGCAGATTCGAAGCGCCTCATCGCCCGGCGGTGGCCGCCGGACCAGCCTGACTAGCCCGGAGTCCACCCTCGGCGCAGGCCAGAAGACAGTCGGTGGCACCCGACCGGCCGGGGTCACCTCGGCATGCCAGGACGCCTTCACGCTCGGGACGCCGTACACGCGCGAACCTGGCGAGGCGGCCAGCCGCTCGGCCACCTCCAACTGCACCATCACCAGCGCCCGGGAGATCGTCGGAAACCGTTCGAGGATCGTGAGCAGCACCGGCACCGCGACGTTGTAGGGCAGGTTGGCCACCAGGTTGGTCGGGCTCGGAGCGGGCAGTTCGGTCAGATCCAGCGCATCGGCTGTGATCACCCGCAACTTGCCGAGCTCGCCGGGTGCGTACCGCTGCACCGTCGATTGCAGTGCGCCGGCGAGTATCGGATCGAGTTCGACCGCCGTCACGGCGGCCGCGACTGGCAGCAGTCCCAACGTCAACGAGCCCAGACCCGGCCCGACCTCCAACACATGGTCGTCCGGTCGAATCTCGGCCTTGCCGACGATTCGCCGGACGGTGTTGGGGTCGATCACGAAATTCTGCCCCTTGGACTTGGTCGGCCGCAGCCCCATTCCGTCGGCCAACGCCCTGATCTGGGCGGGGCCGAGCAACTCGTTCACATCGCCCCGAAGGCACTCTCGGTGTTCGCGACCAGCCGGTCACAGGTCTCGGCCAGCGGCCACTGCCGGACCTCGGCGACGGTCCGCACAGTGAGCGGCAGCAGGTAGCTGGCGTTCGGCCGACCGCGGTAGGGCACGGGGGTCAGGAAGGGCGCGTCGGTCTCTACCAGCACAAGTTCGGGCGGGACCGCCAGCAGTGCAGTTCGCAGCCCGCTGGCATTCTTGAACGTCACCACCCCGGCGAACGAGCAGAAGAAGCCACGGTGTGTGACTTCGCGGGCGAAGTCTGCATCCCCACTGAAGCAGTGCATCACCACCCGATCCGGCGCCCCCTCATCGTCGAGGATGCGCAGGATGTCCGGATGGGCTTCCCGGTCGTGCACCACCAGCGCCTTGCCCGCGTCCTTGGCGATCTGGATATGGGCGCGGAAGGATTCCTCCTGCGCAGCCCTGCCGGACGGTTCGGTCCGGTAGAAATCCATCCCGGTTTCACCGACCGCGCGGACCTCCGGTCGACGGGCGAGTTCGGCGATCTGACCGAGTTCGGACTCCAACTGCGTCAGACCGCCGGCCGCGTGTACCCGCGGCGCCTCGTTCGGGTGCAAGGCGACAGCGGCCCAGACATTGGGCCAGTCGGCGGCAGCCTCGACCGCCCATTGCGAGCCGGTGAGGTCGCAGCCGACCTGGATCACCCCGGCCACCCCGACCCCGGCAGCGGCCGCAAGCGCCTGGTCGACCGGCATCGGGTCACCGTCGTAGCCCATGTCCAGGTGACAGTGGCTGTCGATCACCGGCCGCGGCAGCGGATCGGGTGCGCCCGGATAGTTCGACATCAGCTGACTCCGGATCCGCTGCTCGTGGGTGTGGTCACGGTCTCCCCTGGCTCGCCGGGCTCGGATTTCTCCGCCTCGATCCGCGGGAACAGCGCATCCCCTCGGGAGAGCAC
>CAZJNU010000170.1:0-3788 GCA_964547485.1 uncultured Actinomycetes bacterium | reverse complement strand
CAGCCCGCGCCGACGTTGTCCGGTGGTGAGGCGCAGCGGGTGAAGTTGGCCGCCGAACTCCAGAAACGGGCCACCGGCCGGACCATCTACGTCCTCGACGAACCGACCACCGGCCTGCACTTCGAAGACATCCGAAAGTTGCTCGGCGTGCTCTCCCGATTGGTGGACACCGGCAACACGGTGCTGGTGATCGAGCACAACCTGGACGTCATCAAGACCGCCGACTGGGTCATCGACATGGGCCCCGAAGGTGGCTCCGGTGGCGGCACCGTCGTCGCGACCGGCACCCCCGAGGAAGTGGCCCAGGCCGAAGGCAGCCACACCGGCGCCTTCCTCGCCACCCTGCTCGCCTGATCCGTCGCGCGCCGACACGCGGGCGCCGCCCTTCGGGGATTCCCTCCCCGGGACTGCTGCGCTTTACGTCTCCGGGGAGGGAATCCCCGGCGGACGGCTCACGGGTCGGTGGGGCCCAGGCGTCGGCGGGCGCCCGAGTGTCGGTGGCGCTCACGTGTCTGACCGGCGTTGGGCCTGTAGCGTAGGGGCCCGTTCAGGTAGCCAGCAACGATCGGAGGGGGACATGTCTGCGAAGCCCCGCGGCTCCTACGGGATCGACGCGCCCTACGTGCCGATCCTCTCCGCTGTTGGAGCCGTGGCACTCGTGGTGGCGGCCATCCTGTCCTCCGGAACCAGCCAGATCCTCTACCTTCTCGGTGCCCTGTTACTGTTCGCCCAGGCCGTTATCTACCTGCGCACGACGCTGAACGGCAAGTTCGCCTGCTGGCGTCGCCTGCTGACCGAGCTCCAGCTCGAGGGTGACGAGTCCCTCCTGGACGTCGGCTGTGGGCGTGGCATGGTGCTGATGATCGCCGCTCCGCTGCTACCCACCGGTCGCCTGGTCGGAGTGGATATTTGGAGCAGCCACGACCAGAGCGGCAACAGTGTCGCAGCCGCTGAGTCCAATGCGGCCGCCAATGGTGCTACCGATCGCGTGCGGTTGGAGACCGCCGATATGACAGACATGCCGTTCGAGGACGAGTCCTTCGATCTGGTGACGGCCAGCGTCTCGATTCACAACATCAAGGACCCCGCGATGCGGGCCAGGGCGATCTCGGAGATCTACCGCGTCACACGACCTGGCGGCCGCATCCGGATCGTGGACCTGGCCCACACCAACGAGTACCGGGAGGGCCTGGTGAGCCTCGGGGCACTGGACCCGACCGTCACGGGGCTGGGCCTGGACGGCATGTGGGGCAATCCCTTCTACGCGAGCAAGCTGGTCAGCGCGAGCAAGCCGGTCGACGCGTCCTAGCCGCCGATGAGGTCGGGTCGCCGATCGAACCAGGGCCG
Source organism: uncultured Actinomycetes bacterium (assembly GCA_964547485.1). Classification (GTDB taxonomy): domain Bacteria; phylum Actinomycetota; class Actinomycetes; order S36-B12; family UBA10799; genus JACJWR01. The sequence goes on along the minus strand of CAZJNU010000170.1, from coordinate 2,441 downwards.
GGCCTGCTCGAGTTGTCGCGCCAACCGCAGCAGCGTCACCTCGTCGCCGAACCTGCCCGCGAACTGCACCCCGATCGGCAACCCGGCCTCGTTCCAATACAGCGGCACGTTCATCGCCGGTTGCCCGGTCATGTTGAACACCTGGGTGTTGGGGGTGGCGTTCAGCGAGTTGGCGGCCAGTTGCTTCAACACCGTCCGCAGCACCATCCCGGCCGACGCGCGCCGCAGGGTCGAGAGTGCCGCTCGCTCGACGATGCTGGGCTGCAGCTCCCCGATCCTGGTCGGCGGGTAGGCCATGGTGGCGCTGAGGTGCGCGTCCAGACCGTAGTCCTCGTACAGAGCCGCGATGGTCCGGCCCAGATGTTGGGAGACGATGCGGGCGCGGACATGCTCGGCGGCCGAAAGCTCGTGACCGACCTGGCCGAGGAACCAGGTGGGCAACTCGAAGTCGCCCGGTCGCGGCTTGACTCCTGTCAACTGCTCGGTGTCCTCGATCGCGGCGCTGACGCTCGCGGCGACCACCACCAGGTAGGTCATGGTCAACTCGTCGCGGTCCAGCGGCAGGTCGACTTCGATCACCTCGTGGCCCAACTCCTCCAACAGCCTGGCCGCATCCATCACGGCTCGGACGTTGTCCGGGCCCATATCGGGCCCCAACATCGCCTTCGTGGAGAAGCCGATCCGCAGGGTTCCCGGATCTTGCTCGGAGGCCTGCAGAAAAGACCGAGGTGCCGCAGGTTCGGCATAGGGGGCCCCGAGGTCGGCGCCGTGGGTGGCATCCAAGGCGGCGGTGGAATCCCGCACGGAGAGACTGACAACCCCGGGCACCACATACCCGTCCCACCCCTCGCCAACGAATGGCCCGAGCGGTTGACGACCGCGAGAAGGCTTGAGTCCGAACAGCCCGCAGCAGGAGGCGGGGATCCGGATCGAGCCACCGCCGTCACCGGCGTGGGCCATCGGCACGATCCGCGCCGCGACTGCGGCCGCCGACCCGCCCGACGAGCCGCCGGGGGTGTGGTCGAGGTCCCATGGATTGCGGGCGGGTCCACGCAACTCGGATTCGGTCACCCCCATGATCCCGAACTCGGGACAGTTGGTCTTCCCCGCGATCAGCAGGCCCGCCCGCCGGAATCGGGCGAACAACTCCGAATCCTGCTCTGGTCGCCAACCCACCAGCGAGCGCGAAGACGCGGTGTTGGGCTCATCCGCGAGCACTCCGTCCATATCCTTGACCAGGAACGGGACACCGTGGAACGGCCCGTCCGACGGAGTCGCTGCCTCGGCGAGGACTCGGGCATCCCGGCGCTCCACGACCGCGTTCAACGCTGGGTTCAGTTCGTTCACCCGCGCCAGGGCGAGGTCGACGAGTTCCTCCGGAGTCACCTCCTTGGCCTTGACCAGCGCGGCGAGTCCGAGGGCATCGAAGGAGGTGTATTCGTCCTGGTTCATGCGTGTCATCCCATCACGACCCGTACCCTCGTTGCCGCACGACCGGGCGCCCCACCGGCGGGCCTTCGCGACGCCCTCGGCTACCCTGATGGCTAACGGTCACTGGTCGGACGCCCGGTGACCCGTTCCCATTCCCGGGTCCCGACTGTTGAGGACCCCCGTTCGCGTCCGTGAGGAATATGTCAATCGACGCTGATACCAAGCAGAAGATCATTGCCGAGTACGCCACAGTTGAAGGCGACACCGGCAGCCCCGAGGTTCAGATCGCGCTGCTGTCGCACCGCATCTCCCACCTGACGGAGCATCTCAAAGAGCACAAGCACGATCACCACTCCCGTCGCGGCCTGCTGTTGCTGGTTGGGCGCCGACGGCGGCTGCTTAACTACGTGGCCAAGACCGATATCAACCGCTACCGCGAGCTGATCGAACGGCTCGGCCTGCGCCGCTAGCACTAGCCGGGGCGCGCCCGCCGACAACTTCGGCGGGCGGGTTCCGGTCCCGGTAGTACCTGCGCACCGATTGCGCGAAACAACTCAACACCAGATTCGACCGCCCCGGCCGAAAGACATCGGCGTCGGTCCTCGGTGGTGGCCTCCGGAATAATCCCGGAGCCCTCGATCGAAGGCCGGCACGCCGCGCTTGAGAGAAGCGCAACCCGTGGGCGCGGGTCATTCATCGAAGGAGGAACCCGTGGAGGGTCCTGACATCTACACCACTGAAGCAACTATCGACAACGGCAAGTTCGGCACCCGCAGCGTCCGGTTCGAGACCGGTCGGCTCGCCCGGCAGGCCGCCGGTTCGGCCGTCGCCTACCTGGACGACGACACCATGCTGCTGTCGGCCACCACCGCCGGCAAGCACCCGAAAGAGCATTTCGACTTCTTCCCGCTGACGGTCGACGTCGAAGAGCGGATGTACGCCGCTGGCCGGATCCCCGGCTCATTCTTCCGGCGGGAGGGCCGCCCGAGTGAGGACGCGATCCTCACCTG
>CAZJNU010000169.1:0-3818 GCA_964547485.1 uncultured Actinomycetes bacterium | reverse complement strand
TTCCCGTGACAGGCTCGGCATACGCAGCCGCCGGTGTCGACGTCGAAGCCGGCGAACTCGCTGTGGCGTTGATGCGGACAGCCGTGGAGCGGGCGACCCGCCCGGAAGTGGTCGGGGGCTTCGGCGGATTCGCGGGCCTGTTCGATGCCTCCGCGCTCGCGGGCTACCGCCAGCCACTACTTGCGACGTCAACGGATGGCGTCGGCACCAAAGTCGCCATTGCGGCCGCCATGGACGTGCACAACACCATCGGCCGGGACCTGGTGGCAATGGTGGTCGACGATCTGGTGGTGGTGGGCGCTGAACCGCTGTTCATGACCGACTACATCGCCTGCGGGAAGGTCCACCCGGAGCGGATCGCCGCCGTAGTCACCGGCATCGCACAGGGCTGTGAGTTAGCCGGCTGTGCCTTGCTCGGTGGCGAGACCGCGGAGCACCCCGGTCTGCTCGGACCGGACGAGTACGACGTTGCGGGGGCCGGAACAGCCGTGGTCGAAGCCGACGCCGTGCTTGGGCCGGAGCGGGTGCGGGCGGGTGACGTGTTGATCGCAATCGCCTCATCCGGGCTGCACTCCAACGGCTACTCCCTTGCTCGCAAAGTGCTACTGACGGACGCGGGCTGGCGACTCGATCGGCAGGTGCCCGAATTGGGCCGCACCCTCGGCGAGGAACTGTTGGAGCCCACCCGAATCTATGCCCGGGATCTTCTGCGGCTGCGCGATCAACTCGGCACCGGCCTGCACGCCCTGTCCCACATCACCGGTGGCGGTCTGGCCGCCAATATCGCGCGAGTGCTGCCGAGCGAACTCGCCGCCGATGTTCGCCGGAGCAGCTGGGACCCGCCAGCGGTATTCCGGCTTATAGGCGAAGTCGGTTCCGTTTCGACAGCGGATCTGGAGTGCACCTTCAATATGGGGATCGGAATGGTTGCGGTGACCGAACCCGCAGTTGCCGACGTGGCCATCCGGACGCTGGCTGCGGCCGGGCAACCTGCCTGGCTGTGTGGCGAGGTCCGGGACAGGGCTACCGGCGAATCGGGGGACGCCGCCGCGAAGGGCGGCGGGGGCGGCGCGGTGTCAGTCGTCTGAGGTCAGCCGGTGACCAGCCAACGCGGTGTGGACTGACTCAGTCAGTTGCCGTGGGACGCAGTTCCGGCACCGGCACGGGCGCAGCAGGTCGACCGACGGCCAGCAGAGCCTCCACCTCGCTTCGTAGGTAGCGGCGATGCCCACCGAGCGTCCGGACACACTGCAACTTTCCGGACTGGGCCCACCGAGTCACCGTCTTGGGGTCCACTCGAAACAGTTTCGCAACCTCTGCCGGGGTCAATAGTGGTCCGACATCACCCGCTGTCGACGGCTGGATCGCATGCGTCGCCATGAGCCACCTCCTTCTCCCGGACGAATTGCCCGACATGTGGAGTTTTCACCGGATCGAGGGTCGGCGCAACCGATTACTGCTTTTCCTACCTGCCCGTGTGACGATTCCGGATCGGAACAGGTAGTCTCTTGCCAGTCAGAACCAGTGGCCCGTTGGTGAACGGGCCTTCCCGTGTCCACAGACGAACCGGGGTGACCCGGACGAGGGGGTCGAGCCATGGGGCGCGGCCGTGCCAAGGCAAAGCAGACGAAAGTCGCTCGCCAGTTGAAGTACAACGCACCGCAGACGGACCTTGATGCGCTGCGCGCGGAGCTATCGGGCGCCAGCGGAGAGACCCAGCATGTGGTCGAGAAGGAAGTTGAGGACGACGCCACGCCGTTCGACGACGACCCTTACGACCGTTACGCGGACGATGAGGATGACGACGAACCGGGTGACGCTCCGCGGCGGGGTTGATCCCCCACCGGTAGCACCGGATTCGGAGTTGGCGCTAACTCCCGTGCCCGAAAGTTAGCGACTCCGACTTGCGGTCGGGGACGCGGTCGGCCTTGGGGTCCCACTGGTGCGCGTCGCCGACCCGCTACTGCTCTCCGTGACGGGTAGGGGTTTGTGCAGCAGGTCCGCGGCCCAGGGGATGTACTGCGCGAACGCCGCCGTCCAGAAGGTGAACGTGTGCTGCTGGTTGGGTTCCACGTTTGACACCACCGTCATCCCGAGGCCGTTCGCCGTCTGATCGAACTGGTCCTGCATCTGGATCAGTGTCGGCGCATCGTTGGCGCCGACGTCCTGCCAGACCCGGACGCTGTGCGACTTCGGATCGGTGTTCACTATGTGAATCGCGTCGTAAGTGAGCAGCGTGGCAGCCATGTCCTGACCAGCTGAGAAGAGTTTGTCGTTGCCCAGCATGTAGTCCGGCGACGTGGTGCCGGACAGGTTACCCACCACCGAGAAGACGTCCGGATTTCTAAGAGCCGTGACGACACTGCAGAAGCCGCCCATCGAGAATCCCCCGGTACCACTGTGCTCGGCGCCGGTGAGGAATCGCGGATTTGACTTCGCCCAGTTGATGACATCCACCGACAGGTACGTCTGCCACTTGCCTTGCGAGCCGTCGACGCACTCGGAGTCCTGCGTCAGCAGCGACACCACCGGCGCCACCAGGACTACCGGGTGCCCCTGCTGGGCTGCCACGAGCGCTGCCCCATCCACATCGGTGGCGGAGAACATGCTCTCCGGCCCGTCGGTGCCGGACATGCCCGGAATCTGAACTCCGGGAACTCCCGGAACTCCGTGGTACATGTACAGCACCGGGAACTGCTGGTCTGGGTTGTCGTAGTACTGCGGGGGAAGGTAGACACTCGCCGGCAAGTCCCCGACCCCGCTGATCTCGCCCGGAATGGTGACCGGGACGACCGCCCCGCGCGGGTGCGAGCCCTTCGGATCCTTGATGTCCTCCGCCTGCCCGGGATCGTACTTGGGAACCTTGAACAACTGACCCACCGTCTGGAAATAGCCAAACTTGACGTTCACAGCCGCTGCCGCCCCGGCAACCAGACACACCAGGGTCAACGGGATGAAAAGGAACAACCACCATTTCCGTTTCACCACGAACATCATCACGACGAAGAACAGGGCCACCGCGCCGAAGACGGCGACGATCCACCACTGCAGGATGCTCACATTCTCGTACTGGCGAATCATCTGTTCCCACCAGTTCAGCGGGTTCGGGTCATCCGCCAATCTGGAGCCGGCAAGCGCAGACTCAACCAGGGCTGCTGTGACAGTCATGTTCCACTATCCCATTGCCACCACCGCCGATGGCAATACCGGCGCGGGCTAGTCGCGTAGTCGCCTGCGGAGGATGTCCAGCATCGAGAGCCCGACGGCGACGATTGCCGGTAGCGCCCCGATTAGGACCGGATTCGGCTTCAGCACGATCCCTGTTCCGTAGGCGAGCGCGCCCACGAAGAAACCCACCGTCACCACCACACCGTTGCGTTGCGCGGGCGTCCGACCGCGAAGCGACCCTCGGCCGTACGGCGGCGCAGCCAGGCCGGAAACGGCCGAAAGAAATGCCCCGGTGTTGGCCGTGATCCAACCGCGGATGGCCGGTGCATCCAGCAGCCCCGCCGCCATACACGCGAGCGCGAAACTGACCATCGGGATCACCAGCGATGGATAGCGGGGCCCCTGCGCATCCAGCAGTGACGAACCGAGCAGCACCAGCATGGCCAGGCTCACAGGTGCCCCGAGACGCATCGGGTTGGTGCGGTTGAACCTGCCGGCGATGATGAGTCCGACAACCACGCCAACGCAGGCTCCCAGCAGCGACAATCCCGCCCGCACCGAGGTCGGCGCGCCATCAGGTAGACCCACCGCCAGCACCACCAGGTTCCCTGCCTGGTTGGAGGTGAACACGCCGTACCGGTCGAAGGTGA
>CAZJNU010000168.1:1252-3858 GCA_964547485.1 uncultured Actinomycetes bacterium | reverse complement strand
GTTCGCGAGTCCGATTGGATACCTGACATGGACCTGAAGCGCATCCAGCCCAGGCTGCGAGGCTGGCTGCACTTCGGCACTGCCCCGCTGGCGTTGCTGTTGGGCCTGTGGCTGACGGTGGTGACGCCGACCGAGAAGTTGCGTGCGGGCGTGGCGATCTACACCGTGAGTGCCGTGCTGCTGTTCGGGGTGTCGGCGGCCTACCACCTCGGGGCCGGCGGGCCGAAGACGAACGCTTTCCTGCACCGCCTCGACCATGCGAATATCTACCTGTTCATCGCCGGCTGCTACACCCCGCTCGCGGTCGCCCTGTCCGACTATGGCGTGCTGCTGCTGTCCCTGGTGTGGACCATCGCCATCATCGGGACGGTGATCGGGGTCGCGTGGTGGACCGCTCCGCGCTGGTTGGTGGTGGGGTCCTATCTGGCGCTGGGCTGGGTGGCGGTGTTGTTCCTGCCGGTGTTGTGGGACGCGTTTGGCGCGCTGGTGGTGGTCCTGATCGCGGTCGGCGGTCTGCTCTACAGCCTCGGCGCGGTCGTCTACGCCCGCAAGAAGCCAGACCCGAGCCCGGGCTGGTTCGGGTACCACGAGATTTTCCACAGCTTCACCGTTGCGGCATTCCTGGTGCAGTTCGCGGCCATCACGATTGCCGTCGGCCGGGGCTGACTGGCCCGGAACGCCGGGGCTGCCAGCAAGCCAGTCTGTGGGCCAGTCGTCGAGCCGACTGCCAGCCTGATCAGAACTCGTCCGTCTCCAGGTCCCACTCCGCAATCCACGGGTTGTCGTTCACGGCGGCACGTCGGCGCGCGAACGACGCCGCGAGTAGAAACAGCGAGAGCCCCAGCGCGATCAGGCCGACGCCGATCCGGGTAGGCGCCTCGCGAAACACGATCGCCAGCACCCCAATCGGAGCGGCCCACACCACGACGGCCTTCAGCAGGTCCCAGCCACCCGGCGCATGGCGGACATCGCCGGCCGCGCGTCTGACGATTCGCCGGTCAAACCACAGCGAGGCGTTGTAGGCAAGGATCAACGGCACGACCTGGAAGACCCACCCCGTCCATAGATCATCCGGGTTGTGCAGTTCGTACTCCCCGAAGACCGTGACGATGGTGGCCACCGCGAGTCCGATGGCCCAGGCGCTCGTCGCCACCACGTCCAACCGGTGCTGCAACCTGGCGTCCAGCCCCGGAAAGCGTGCCTCGGTGTAGGGCGCGGTGAACGGTTTGGACAAGATGAGTGAGCCCACCGCCAGCAAGGTCAGTCCGCCGTTGGACACCAGGTCGGCGTGGTCCTCGAACCACGCGTCGATGTCCGGGTTCCCGATCAACGCCAGCACGACGATGGGAACGAACAGCCCGAGGTCGGAGACCTCCAACGCTTTCGGTCGTTCGCCGCGGATCACCGACAGGCCGACGATTGCCCCGGCCAGCAGGGCCGATACAAGTGCTGCGACAAGGAAAGTTGTGACGTTGGGGAGGAACGAGAACGCGATCCACGGGACCAGCCCGAGCACGGGGTCGTCGAGCACCAGCAGGACGCGATCCTCCGGGTCGGCTACCCCCTCGGTCGTCCCCGACGCCATGCCCTGATTGTGGCGCGGGAATCCACTGGACGCGCGGTTCCTGGTGCCCGCTGCAGCTCCGAGCCAGTCGGACGGTCACTCAGAGTGTTGGTCCTTCGCGGCTTGATTGTGTTCACCGGCTGCTCTGATCGCTCCGCGGCGGGCCCCGGCCTTGGTGTCGCGAATCTCCGGCGGGATCCGTGCCTCGGCCGGCAGTTGCCCGCTCTCCTCCGTTGGCAAGCTGCCGGGTCCGTGGTTGGCGTGCACTGCTCGGGCAGCGGCAATCCGCTCCGCGGCCAGTTCTTCGTGCGCCTGGGCTTCGGCCCGTTCATCCTGTTTGTGTGCCTGCTCAATGGCGGTCTCGACCTCGTCGAGGGCAGCAGCAAACACCTCGGCCTTGGCCTCTGTGCGCAGGTTGGAGTCCGCCGCCTCGCCGCGAGATTTGTCAACTTGCACGCGCGCTGCGGCCTGCCGCCGGTACAGGCCGGTGTACTTGTCCTTGGCCTTGCGGAGTCGATGCCCAAGGTCACCCAGTAGGTCAGGATCGGGCGGGTCGGCCGAGATTGCCCGATGACTCGCCTTCAGCAGGCTCTCCTCCTCGGCCGTGAGGTTTACCCCGGCGGGAATTTCCATTGCGCCTCCTATGTCGAATGTCCGGTCAGCATGCCAGATCAGGGGTTCGGAGCGCGGCCCCGAAAGATGCCGGCCGACGTCCCATCGTGATCTAGCCAGTGATCATCGCGCCGATCGCGCCAGTGAAGTACGGGATCAGCCAGATCACCCAGACGATGATGCTGAATTTGTGGAAACTCGCCTTCTCGCTCGGACGGTTACGGATCAGCACGATCACTGCCCAGCACAGATGGATGGCCATCAGGCAGACTGCGAGCGCACCCGTCCAGGCCATGATGGTGTCGAACAGGGCGGCCGTTGCTTGCGCGGTCGCCGGTTGGTTGGCAAGGCTGGTCATCAGGATCGTTCCGGTGATATCGCAGCTGAGTCCGACCGCAAAAGCGGCCGCGTGCCACCATTTGAGGGTTCC
>CAZJNU010000168.1:0-1152 GCA_964547485.1 uncultured Actinomycetes bacterium | reverse complement strand
GGAGTCCACAGGTGACATGACCGGCCGGCGGCACGCCGGTCGCGGGGCGCTGCGCACCAGAAAGCCGGGCGCGGGGCGGTCGACAACAGCCAGCCGGTCACACCCCTGGGGCACCTGTTGGGTTCTCGTTGCCCAGCCACCTCCTGCCTGGCTGGCTACCATCAACGGAACTGCACACGCCAGGAGGATGTATGCCCGAGCCCCACGAGGTCGTCCATTGGGTCGACCCACAAGGCCAACAGGTCGGCCCCGAGCCCCTCGACACCGTGCGGCAGCGCGCCCGATCCGGGCAGATACCGCACACCACCCTCGTCTGGTGGGAGGGTGCCCCCGACTGGACGGCGCTGCATCAGATCCCCGGTTCGGACGCCCCGCCGGCCTATTCACCATCGGTGCCCGCGACTGCTTCCCAGGCGTTGATGAGCGGCCTGACCGACCAAGAACTCGACGATGAGTTCATCGGGCTGGTCGGTCGGAGTTGGGATATGTACAAGGAGACGGAGTTCGCCACCTCCATCGACGAGGCAACCCTCGGCGGTGTCATCACGGCGATGGTCGACTGTGGTTTCGTGCTCATCGACCTGAATACCGCGGGTTCCTGGGCCGTGCCGGCCACTTCCGGCTCAACCTCAACCTCGACGTCGTCGACCTCGACCACCAACGTCGGCTCGACGGTGACCACAGCGCACCACGAACTGCGGTTCGAGGAACCAGAGACCCATGCCCGGGTGACCGTGGCCATGGAACATCTGACGCCAGATCCTGCGGTGGCGAAGATGATCGGCCACCGAGCCTCGGCGATCATCGGCTACGGCCAACGCGTCCCCAATTTCACGAAGGTTGGCCAAGCCGTGCGGCAGGAGGTGCAGAGCGGCTTCGTGGCTTCCCCGGAACCGGGCACCGTGACGTTCGACGCGGACATCTCCTCGGGGTATGTGTATGCGCAGATCGACCTGCTGCTCGAGTTGGAACGCTACGTAGACGAGCACTTGGCGGTGGACCACGAACTCCTCCGGCGGCACCTGGCCAGCGTCGTCTACACGATGAAGACCTTCATCCAGACCCGCTTCGGCAGCTGAGAGGACACATCATGGGCCTGTTCAATGCAATGACCAATCACGCGCACAAGTCTGAGTTGCGGGAGTCGAAGGA
>CAZJNU010000167.1:0-3968 GCA_964547485.1 uncultured Actinomycetes bacterium | reverse complement strand
TACGGAATCGAACCGTAGACCTTCTCCTTACCATGGAGACGCTCTGCCGACTGAGCTATTGGGGCGCGCGCAGTGCGAACTGCATGCCCCACGAGGGTACACGGGCTGCGACCGGCCCGGCCGCTGCGGGTGGCGGCGTGCAGCAACTGCAGACCGCAGCAGCGGCGCCGAGCGGGTCATGACTGGCGCCCGCCGGTGGCACGCTGCCCCGACACGAGGTTAACTCGACCCATGACTAACTGGACTGAAGACGATATCGGCGACCTCACCGGCGAGACCATTGTCGTCACCGGCGCCAACTCGGGCCTCGGGCTGGAGTCGACCCGCGCCCTGGTCGAGCACGGCGCATTGGTCATCGCCGCCTGCCGGGATCTGGCCAAAGGCCAGGCCTGCACGTTGCTGCGCGGTTCCGGCAGCGTCGACCTGCGCGAGCTGGACCTTGCAGACCTCGGCTCGGTGGAACGATTCGCCGACGGGGTGCTGGCCGACTATCCACAACTCTCGGTGCTGATGAACAACGCCGGAGTGATGGCACTACCCCAAGGTGAGACCGCCGACGGCTTCGAGCGCCAATTCGGAACCAACCACTTGGGCCACTTCGCGCTCACCGGGCGGCTTCTGCCCGCCCTCCTCGCCGCACCCGCAGCACGTGTCGTCACCACGAGTTCCGGCGCCCACAAGATGGGCAAGATGAACTTCGAGGACCTGCAGTCCCGGCAGCACTACCGCCGCTGGAGCGTGTATGGGCAGTCGAAACTGGCCAATCTGCTGTTCACCCTGGAGCTGCAGGCGCGGCTGTCCGGAATCGGCGCTGCCGCGATCGCAGTCGCCGCCCACCCCGGATTCTCCAACACCAACCTGCAGAGTGGTCACGCCAAGGCGACCGGAAGCCGAATCGAGGAATCGATCAACGGCGTGGTCAACCGAGTGGTCTCCCAGTCCGCCCAGATGGGAGCGCTGCCACAGTTATACGCAGCCACCTCGCCAGCGGTGCGGGGCGGGGAGTACATCGGGCCAGACGGCTTCCTGGAGATGCGCGGCTACCCGACAGTCGTGCAACCCAACGGACGCGGCAAGGACACCGTCGATGCCGCTCGATTGTGGGCCGAGTCAGTGCGGCTCACCGGCGTCGACTACGCCGAGTTGGATAGCGTGTCGAAGTAGCCTCCCTCAACTGGCGGAATGGCGCCGCGGCACCAAGGGCTGGCCGTACGCACAGGAGGCTGGAGGGATCAGATGAACGACTCGACACACGCCGTGAGTCAATGGGTACTCCACCTGCTGCATGACGAGTTCGGCGACGCCATCCATCGGGTCGACGCCACTACCTATGAACTCCCCGTCGGCAGCACCAAGGTGATCATCGACGTAATGCCTGCTGGCAACGGCACTGTCGTCAACATTGTCGCCCCCCTGGTGTTCTACGTGCGGCCCGACCCGGAGCTATTCGAACTTGTCGCGCGGCAGGTGGGCGCCCCCGGCCTCGGTCACCTCCGGGTCAAGGATTCGGAGCGACCGGGGTTGCTGGACGTGCTTGTCGCCAGCCAACTCAACGGCGACGACATCGACCGGTCGGAGTTGATCACGACTGTCGCGGTGCTCGGCGGCTACGCGGACGACACCGACGACGCGCTCGCAGCCAGGTTCGGCGGCCAGGTCCTGCGCGACTGACCCGCGCGACTGACCCGCGCGACTGCTCTGGTACCTCACCCCGACCACCAGTACAGTGACCCGAAACCCTGGCATAGACCCCAACCACAGGAGACCGGCGTGAACCTGGCAGACAACCTGACCCGCACCGCGGACCTGCACGGCGACCGGACCGTCATCAAACTCGACGACTTTGAGTTGAGCTACGCCGCGCTCGACATCGCCAGCCAGATGGCAGCAGGGTGGCTTTCCGAGCTGGGGGTGGAGCCGGGTGACCGGGTGTGCCTGATGCTGCCGAACCTGCCGCAGTTTCCGATCCTGTACTACGGAATCCTGCGCGCGGGTGCCGTTGTGGTACCGATGAACCCACTGCTGAAGTCCCGCGAGATCGAGTTCTTCCTGACCGATTCCGGTGCCAAGGTGATCTTCGCCTGGGAGGGCGTGGCCGAGGAGGCGGTGGCCGGAGCACTCGCCGCGAACACGAACTGCATCTTGGTGTCCACGACCGACTTCGCCGCTGAACTCGGTCAGCACACGCCGCAGCCGGGGGTTGTGGACCGCGCTGCCGAGGACACCGCCGTGATTCTCTACACCTCCGGCACAACGGGCAAACCCAAGGGCGCGGAGCTCACCCACAGCAATCTGCTCTCCAACATCGAGGCATCAGTTGGTCTGTTCGGCGGTGGGCCCGACGATGTGATCTTCGGCGGGCTTCCGCTGTTTCATTCGTTCGGCCAGACGTGCGGGTTGAACTCGGCGGTGGCACTCGGGGCGAGTCTCACGCTGCTCCCACGGTTTGAGCCGAAGAAGGCCTTGGAGGTGCTGCAGCGGGACAAGGTCACGGTGCTGCAGGCGGTGCCGACGATGTATGTGGCCCTGCTACAGGAACCGGAGCATGGGAACTATGACACGTCGGCGCTTCGGCTGTGCGTGTCCGGCGGGGCATCGTTGCCGGTCGAGGTGCTGAAGGGATTCGAGTCCGAGTTCGGTAGCGCAATCCTGGAGGGGTACGGACTGTCGGAGACATCGCCGGTCGCATCCTTCAACCACCCCGACCGCGAACGCAAGCCCGGGTCCATCGGAACGCCGATCGCGGGTGTCGAGATGCGGTTGGTCGACGGTGACTGGAACGACGTCGGAGAAGGCGAGATCGGCGAGATCGCGATCAAAGGTCCGAACGTGATGAAGGGCTATTGGAACCGGCCCGAGGCGACCTCTGAGGTGGTCCGAGGCGAATGGTTCCGCACTGGCGATCTGGCCACCCGAGATGACGAGGGCTACTACTTCATCGTCGACCGCGCCAAGGACATGATCATTCGTGGTGGCTTCAACGTGTATCCACGCGAGATCGAGGAGGTTCTCTACGAGCACCCCGCCGTCGCGGAGGCAGCCGTGATCGGGATCCCGGACGCTGTGATGGGCGAGGAGATCGGGGCAGCCATCACCCTCAAACCGGGGTCGACGGCCAGCACCGACGAGATCCGCGCGTTCGTCAAGGATCGCGTGGCTCCGTATAAGTACCCGCGGGTGGTGTGGTTGGCCCCTGAGGGACTGCCCAAGGGCCCAACCGGCAAGATTCTGAAACGCGAGATCACGCCCGGCTGACGCCGGGTCCCTGCCCGCGGCCGAGACAGCGGCTTGCTGGTCGCCAGTTGCCGGATAGTCGCCCGACCTCCGAGCAGGGCAGCCGACCTCGCGACAAAAACGCCGCGAGTGCCCGTTCTGTCGTGACTGGCGACACCTGTCCGGGGGCGTCAGCTGTCGACACTGCCGCACCGTACACGCGGAACCGCCCGCTACCCGTCAACCCCCAGCACGATCGTCGCGAACCTCTCAAGTTGCCGGCGCACCATCAGATGCGGGAAGTCGCTCTCCACGCCATTGACCAAGATGGCGAAAGTTCGGTATCGGCCCGGAGCCGGAATCGCGATACCAGCCAGCGCAGCAACCCCGGATAGTGACCCGGACTTAGCCCAGAGCCTCCCGCGAACCTGGTCTGCCGTCGGGCGGGCGAACCAGTCGTTGGCCGCCGACATCGATCCCGTGACTCCGGCCAGTGGCAACCCGCCTTCGGGGAAGATTGTCGCCAGTTCGGGGTGCCTTTCACGACTGCATACCCGGGCCAGCACGTCGGTCAACAGATCTGCCCGCACCCGACTGTCCCGGGACAGGCCGCTGCCGTCTGCCGGGACGACCCCGGCGGTGTCAAGGCCCAACTCATCGAGCGCGGATTGGACTGCGCTTCGGGCGCCCGCCCAGGTCGGCTCATAACCCCGTCCGATCGCCACCATCCGGTGGAGGACTTCGGCTGTGGGATT
>CAZJNU010000166.1:0-3989 GCA_964547485.1 uncultured Actinomycetes bacterium | reverse complement strand
ACGCGGGTCCGGCGGCGGATGCGGGGTCGGCTGCGTCTGCTCGGCGCGCCGCCCCGAGGCGTGGACAGGCGAGGAAGCCCCCGACGGGTCGGCGGGTGCCGGCGGAGGTGTGTGTGGCGGTGAACCTGACAACGCTTCTCGGGTTGGATCAGAATCCCGGCGAGATTCCCGGGGTGGGGCCTATCCCGGCGGACGAGGCTCGGGAGTTGGCTGCCGACGGGTCATGGCGGGCATGGATCACCGACGCCGCTACTGGTCAGGTGATTGATACTGGGCGGCGTAGCTACACCCCCAGTGCTGCGTTGGCGCGGCTGATCCGGGCCAGGGAGCCCTACTGCAGGATGCCGGGGTGTCGGCGCCGCGCGATCAACTGCGACCTCGACCACACCGATCCATGGCCAACTGGTTCCACCACGGAATCCAACCTTGGACCGCTGTGTCGTCGCCACCACAGGTTAAAGACGCACTTCGGCTTCGGTCTCCAACCCGAACCGAGCGGCCCAGACACCGGCCCACCAGACACCGGCGGAACCGGCCCAGCGGAGGCCAGCGACACCGGCCCACCACAGGTCGACCGAACGGGATCGGCCGGACCCGGATGGACCTGGACCATGCCCAGCGGCCTCACCTACCGCGACACACCCAACCCACCCCTCGACCCCTAACCAACGAAACGAGGGGTGGGCGGGGTTGGGTCGGGCCTGGGGCTGACTGCGAGGGCCGAGGCGGGTTGATCGATCCGAAGGTGGGCGCGGTCTTCGAAAGGACGCTGTCCACCTTCGCAATCGGGCAGATCCGGCCGCCCCGGAGCCAGGAGCAAGTGACCTGGGCGCGTTCAGCGAGGCTGCGAAGTCCCACCCTCAGACCCGGACTCGCGGGCCCGGCTAGGCTGCACGCGCTTCGGCTCCCCCGGCATCTTCGGATAGTCGGGCGGATACGGCAGATCTGACAGGCCGCGGTCCAAGTCGGCCTGGAATAGGTCCAATGCCGGCGTCAGGTCGAACGCCCGATCCTCCAACTCGGCCCACGGGTCGGCAGCTGCCAGCCTCTCCGGCACCGAGAACATGGTGAACGCCAGCGGATCTATCCCGTCGAGCTCACCCCAATCGACCGGCGTGGACACCGTCGCGGCCGGGTTGGCGCGGATCGAGTACGCCGAAGCCATCGTGCGGTCCTTCGCCATCTGGTTGTAGTCGACCAGGATTCGCTGACCGCGCTCCTCCTTCCACCATGCCGACGTGACCAGGTCGGGTAGCCGGCGCTCCAATTCCCGGGCCACTCCGATCGCCGCATGCCGAACCTGAACGAAATCCCAGTTCGACGCGATTCGCACTGTCAGATGAAGGCCACGGCCCCCGGAAGTCTTCACGAAACACCGCCAACCGAGTTCGGCCAGCAATTCCCGCGCCGCCATCGCAACCTTGACAGCATCGGCGATGTCTGTGCCCGGCTGCGGGTCCAGGTCCAACCGGAACTCGTCGGGGTGTTCGACGTCGGCTGCGCGCACCGGCCAAGGGTGAAAGGTGATTGTGCCGAACTGCGCCGCCCACACCGCAACTGCGGGGCTATTCGGACAGACCTCTCGCGCCGTTCGTCCGGACGGGAAGGTGATGGCCACCGAGTCCACCCAATCCGGGGCACCGCGTGGGAGTCTCTTCTGGTAGAAGCCGTCCTCCCCCAGCGTCATTCCTGGCAGAACGCCGCGGGGCCATCTTTCGAGCGTGGTCGGCCTGTCCCCGATCGCGGCCAGAAGGCGGTCACCCATCACTGCGTAGTAGCGCGCGACATCACCCTTGCTGGCCCCGATGCCCGGAAATACGACCCGCCCCGCGCTACTGACCCGTACCGACCGGCCCGCCACCTGCAGTAGCAACTCGTCCGAAGCCATGCCAGCGAACCTAGCGCAGGAGTGCGGACCGGCACGGGTTCAGCGCCACACTCGACGAGCCGCCGCCCGGCCTCACCGGGCACTTCCGGTGCTACGGGTAGCCTGGTCTGCGTCAACCCCGAGAGGACAGGCATGACCCCAGAGCAGGCGCAGTACTTCGCCCAGCGTTTCGGCAGGATCGTCGAAAACGTCGAGCGATTCATCCAGGGCAAAGGTGCCGTGATCCAGCTGGCGCTTACGGCCCTGCTCTCGGAAGGTCATCTGCTGCTGGAGGACGTCCCCGGCCTGGGCAAGACCTCGTTGGCGAGGTCCCTGAGCGCATCCCTGGGCCTCACCGGCGCAAGAATCCAGTTCACCCCCGATCTGCTACCGAGCGACGTCACCGGCGTGACCGTCTTCCACCAGGGCCGGGACACCTTTGAATTCCACCCGGGTCCGGTGTTCGCGAACGTGATCCTGGCCGACGAAATCAACCGAGCCTCACCGAAGACGCAGTCGGCGATGCTGGAGGTGATGGCCGAGCGAACGGTGACTGTCGACGGGGTCACCCACGCAGTACCCCGGCCCTTTCTGGTGATCGCCACCCAGAACCCGGTCGATATGGATGGCACCTATCCCTTGCCCGAAGCCCAATTGGATCGCTTCTTCATGCGTATCTCGGTCGGCTATCCCGATGCCGCCGCCGAGACTGCCATCCTGCGCAACGCACACGCGGGGAGACGACTCGAGGATCTGACCGCCGTCTCCACACCAGACGAGGTGCTTGCCATGATCTCCGCCGCCGCCGGGGTACATGTCGCCGACCCGATTCTCGGGTACATCGTCTCGCTGGTCAGCGCGACCCGACGAGCCCCCGGCGTCCGGCTTGGTTCCAGCCCCCGCGGCAGCCTGTCACTGCTGGCAGGAAGTCGGGTCCGCGCAGCTGCCCAGACCCGCCACTATGTGATTCCGGAAGACGTGTCGTCGCTGGTTCCGAGCGTGTTGGGCCACCGCATCATGCTCTCCCCCGATGCCGTCGCGGCGGGCCGCACTGTGGAACAGGTCCTCGCCGAGGTGCTGGCGGCCACTCCCGTGCCGCAGGGCTAGCAATGGCAGCGGCTGACGCACCCCGGCTGTTCACCCCGCGCAGTGTCGCGATCGGTGTTGCCGGCCTGCTCCTGACCGGGCTCGGCATCCTGCTGGGGTACCCCGCCCTGATCGTCGTGGGCTTTGGCTGCATCGGCATTCTGATCGCCGGCCTGCTGCTACTGGGCAGGCGCCCCGGTGGCCAGCTGACTCGGGAGGTTGAGCCGGTGCAGCTGACCCGAGGTGAGCGGGTAGCCGTGCGACTAACCGCCTCGAACTCCGGTTTGACGCCACTCGGGGCGGTGGATGCCATTGACCGCGTGGCCGGGCGGGACGTGGAACTTCACCTGCCTGCCGTTCCCCCGCGGGGCGAGACCACCATCACCTACTCGTTCCTGACCCGGCGTCGTGGTGAGTTGAGCTTCGGACCAGTCCGGCTCGAACGACGCGATCCGTTCGGTCTCTACCTGCGCGAGCGGCGCCTGGGCGAGGTACGGACCGTGCTGGTGCATCCGCGAGTGCTACCGATGTCGGCCAGCCTGTCGGGCCGAAAGCAGGGCATGGAAGGTGGCTCCGCCGACCGGGACGTGCTGGGGTCCAACCAGTTCAGCACGCTGCGCGAGTATGTGGTCGGTGATGAGATGCGCCAGGTCCACTGGCGGTCCACCGCCCGGACAGGCAAGTTGATGGTGAAGCAACTTGTCGACAATCCGCTGCCGAGGGCACTCGTCGTGCTCGACACAGACCCAACTGCCTACCCCGGACGGTCCGGAGACTTGGACTTCCAAGAGGAGGCGGTGGATGTCGCCGCCTCGCTGTGCGCCGCGATTGTGCGCGCGGGTTTGCCGCTGACGCTCCGATTCGGGGTCGCGGACGATGTCATCGAGGTCCTTCGGCCAGAGGATCTGCCCAGGGTGCTGGACGGTTTGGCGACCGCCAGATTCGGCAATCCCACTAGGCGTCCGCCCACGCTTCGGAACCTGATCCTGGCGGCCCGGGCGACGTCGCTCTACGTGGTGTCGGGGTCGCTCGCAGC
>CAZJNU010000165.1:0-4085 GCA_964547485.1 uncultured Actinomycetes bacterium | reverse complement strand
GGCAGTCATGTTGCGAGACTACTCGGCGCGAATGAGACCTTTGGCTCCATGCTCGGCGTCCCACATGATGTGGGAGACAAACGGATACGTGCCTGCTTCTGGCAGCGTCATTTCCACATATCCGCCTTGCGCTGCCGCTAATGCCAGAGATTGACTTCCCCCGCTAGCGCCTTGTTTGGCGGATAAGAGAGTGGCTCCCTCGAAGTAGACCTCATCAAATTGACTACCGATGACATGGAAGGAACTCGGACGATTCGGGCCGGCGTCAAGAACCCAGATGCGGATCCGTTCTCCGACCCTGGCAGACAACGGTTGGTAGACGTATTGGTTGACGTATCCGTTGAACACGACCGCATCGGGTTGCTGATCGTCAAGTTTCGTGAAGTCTACTTCACCACCGGGGGGCCCAAGATACAACTCCGACTGGATGAGGAGATACTCTGCACTCACGGCCGGTAAATCCGGAGGATCGATGATGACCGCCCCGAACATGCCGTTAGCAATATGTGCCGACATCGGCATCGTCCCGCAGTGATACATCCAGATCCCACTGCGTTCGGCAGTGAAGGTGTATTGCAAGGATTCTCCCGGTGCGATGGTACGCATCGGCCGGTCGGGTGCAAGCGATCCGGCATGAAAATCGATCGAGTGGCCAATGGTTCCATCGTTGATAAACGTGATGTCGAAAACATCGCCGACCCTCCCGCGCAGAGTGGGACCGGGGACCTGCCCATTGAACGTCCACATGTTTTGGGCAACCCCGGGTGCCACCTCCCGTTGGAGTTCTGTTGCGCGCAACGTCAGCTCATGCACCCGGGTATTCGGTGCAGGAGCCAGTCGAGCATCGACGGCTTGAAAGTCGGCAGGTGCGTTGGCCCGAAAGTCGATCGTGGCGCTCTCGGAATCGGTTTCGAGGGTGTGGTGACTCTCAGATGCTATTCCTGCAGATGAGGACGATGCGCCCGTGGCGATGATGTCAAACGTCATACCCATCGCGGCATGACCCACGATGGAACAGATGCCGCTCAGGTCGCTGCTGATTACACCGGCATCCACTTGGGCAGTGTCCCCAGGGGCGAGGCGCCCGGACGATACCCCATTACTCAACACCACGTCATGTACGTTGCTATCCACATTCGTCACCTCGAGGATCAACCGATTGCCCACGGGAACATCTATCCGATTGGGGCGAAACCACATGTCCCCGGCTTCCATCGCAATAACGGTCGTCTCACCCGTCGCCTCCGCCGGGTTGGCTGACGAGGCTGCCAGCTGGCCGGTGGTTGCCGGGCTGAGAGACAGGGCGGCTACCACCGCAAGCACCACGATGGAGAACCCGGCTATCACGCCACCAAGGGTTCGAGTAACCAGGAGGCGAGCATCCATCATGACGGATGACTCGGGGCCTGGATCTTGTGCCTGCAGGGGTCGCAACCTTCGCCACACCGCAATGAGGACGAGCGGTAGGAAGGATGCATACGCCACGAGAACCACGACGGAGGTCACAACCCGCACCAGACTCGGCACCGGTAAAAAGAACACCATAAGACCAACGTTGGCCACTGTGAGACGCGTCCACGCCCCGCGTTCCAGGGTGTGAATACTGCTCCGAACTGCTGCCGGACCTCCGCCTAAAACCACTGGAAGGAGATATGTCAAAGCACCGAGCAAGACTTGGGTCAGAAAACCGGCGGCGAAAACGCCTGCGAGGCTGCGGGTCTGGTCTGCGGTCTGCGCCCACGACGGGCTTGTAGCCATTACAACCGCCCAAGCTGCGGAGGTCACGACAAACCACACCATCCCGGCGATCAACGATGATGCAGCGAACGATAAAACCCGCCTGTGACGCAGGAGAGGGATAAGTGGTCGAAGCAGTATGGCCCACCCGGCTAGATAGATGATTAAACCGAATGTTGCCACCAACGACCATCCGGCGACAGTCGCCACGCATACCGTCGCTAAACCACCGATGAGTGCGCCGAAAGATCGCCGGAGGGCGCCTTCCGTTCCGGTCGCCATCTGGGTGCGAATCACCGTTGGTAAAAGGGTGGGGAGAGTTCCCGCCACAGTGAGACCAATCCAGCCCAAAAGATTGACGGATACGTGGGCAACTAATACGCTCCCGTCGTTCACCGCGGAGATTCCCATCAAGCCGCCGAGTGCGGCACCGATGAGAAAAAACCCGGCAGCGGCGATGTAGTAATTGACAATGAAACTGAAACGGGCAAGTTGGGCGCGCCGTTTGGCCAGGATGAGCACTCGAGCGTGATCAGCCACTGCGGCCATAATGCCCAACGCGCCGACGGCCACGAGCCAGGTTTCAGGCAGCATCCGTCCTGCGATCACCCCTAGGGTGCCAACATTGACCGCGATCAGACGCCAGATTTGGCCTCGTCGGGATAGGACCTGCGGAGGGATGCGCAGGAGGGTTTCGGAGAAATAGGCACTCCACACCAAGATCGCATTGCTCGCCGCACCGAGGAACAACAGATGTAACATGATCCACCCGGACCCGGTGATATCCCGGTGCAGGACACTGACGGCAACGAGGGCACCAAACCACACCATCGTGGGGGCATTGACCCAGATGTGCCACTTTGATCGTGTCATGGGCGTCTCCTCACGGAGATCAAAACTATGGCGGCAAACAGCAGCACGGCTGCTACATTGCCGATCGCACCGATAAGGCGGACACCTTCTACATTCAGCCCATCGCCCACCCCGATCCGCACCAACAGTGAAACATGTAAGACGATCACCGGGACGTACATCACTGGTCGATACGGCAAGCGACAGCGCACCACGGCGGGCAAAATAATCGGAGCATGGGCAAAAATCATCGAGATGACAAATCCCAAGAAAACAGCGTGAATCACCGCGTCATAAGCCAATTGGCCGGGTGAAACCTGCCCCATCTGTAGCCAGATGAGTCCGGCGACGCCCAGCCATACATAGCCGGCGAGGAGACACCAGGCGGTATAGCGGGGCAGGCCTCGCGAGCGTACAGTGTGCCGGGCCACGTCGTAGTACCCCAACCATGCAACCAATCCAAGCAATACGAGACCCACTAATCGGAACCCAAGTGACGGCCACACAAGAGTCGCCGTGGCCGCTAAAAGTAGGCCAAGACTTAAGGCAACGAGCAGCATCTGGGCCGACCATCGAGGTGCGGCAACCCGGGCAAGCTCCAATCGTTCCCCGGCGATGGTCAGGATCGGAAAGCCGGCTAATAAGGCGATGAGCGCGAAGATGGACACACCAGCCCACCCCAGCAGTGCCGCTGCAAGGATCAACACTCCACCCAGCGCTTGCACGGCGATAGCTGCAGCAGGTTGCTTGCGCCATACGGTGACATAGATAGCCAGCAACACAACGGCGCCCATGGTAATTCCGCTGTACCCGAGAAGCGGGACAGGGAACAGCAACACCGCGCCGATGCCAAATCCTACAGGACTTAGATATCCCCAGAGTTGACCGATAGCTGCTGCACGTTCTAAAGAAATTAGGGTTCCGAGGAATCCAGCGACGAGCAGCATTCCATGCATTTCGGCAAGGCGTGAGGTTGTCCAAGGTGCAGACAGCCCGAGCAGTTGGAGGCCGGCATAAAGACCGAGGACAAGCGTCACCATGGCGGGGACGATGAAGGCGAGCCGGTGCCGGTTGATCCATGCCGTTAGAGGGTACTCCCGGGCTGCGGTGTCATCAGCAGATCGCGACGCATACGCAGCGGAAGGGTTCGGGGAGGTGTCCTGTGACGGCATGTCGTCATCCTTGGCGCGTTAAGCGCAGTCGCCAGAAATCTGGTCCGTTAACCTCGTAAGCCACGTGAACGTTGTCGGTTTCTCGTTCCGACAATTGGCGCAGGAGCGGCAGTGGGTCGTGTGGGGCCACGAGAATCATCGATGCCTCGGGTTCCACAGCGGCAAAGGCCGCGAAAACTGTCGCATGGCGGGCTGCATGTGGAATGGCGCGGGCATCAATGACCGGAGCGTTACTCGGGTCAGCATAGGCACCTTCGGTGCTTTCGGCATCCCTACGTGTCAGGGTTGGTTCAGACCAGGGACTCATGAAAGTCCAGCCAGCGT
>CAZJNU010000164.1:0-4141 GCA_964547485.1 uncultured Actinomycetes bacterium | reverse complement strand
ACCCCACTCTGGCAGGGTGTGCCCATGACAACGAGCAGTCGCAATCGCCAAGTCGGGTTCGGGGCCCTGATCGCGGTGGTGAGCCTGGCGCTGGGATACCTGGTGTTGAGCGTGCTCGAGCTGGCGATCGAGTGGCTCTGGTTCACCACCCCCGACAGCCTTCCCGACCCCGCCCTTTGGGCCCTTGTGCTGGGACTGCCAACACTGGCCGGGGTGGCAGTGGCCTGGCTCCGCAGCCACGGCGCCGACGGTCACAGCCCCTTGTATGGGATCGCTCTCAACCCGGTGACTGCGGCCGACTACCCCTCCATCATCGGCGCGATCGCCGCGACCCTGGTCGGCGGTCTGGTACTTGGCCCCGAGGTCGCACTTGTCTCCACTGGCGCCTTCGTCGGCACCGAAATCTCTCGCCGCAGCGGCGCGCTGACCACCCTCCGAGGTGCCACTGTCGGGGCCTTCGCGGCGGTCCTTGCGCTGTTCGTCGGGCCATCGGTGGCGGGCACCTTCTCGGTCGCGCCGGGCTATAGCTTTGCGCCGGTCGACCTGATCGGCGCGGTGGGAGTCGGCGCGGCGACCGCGGCCGTCATCGTGGTGGGTCGAGTGCTGGCCGTCGGCATTTTGCGACTGCACGGGGGCGACCGTCCCCGGATGCTGGTGCTGGCGCTCAGCGGGCTTGGCGTCGGAGTGATCGCGTTGGCCTACCACCTCGCCACCGGCCATGAGGTCGGGTTGGTATTGACCAGTGGCGAGAATGAGGTGAAACCACTGCTCGCCCTCGGCAGCGCGGGCGCGATCGGGTTGACCGTCGCGGCGAAGTGGCTCGCCTACACCCTCAGCATGGGCGGCGGCTTCCGCGGCGGTCCCTTCTTTCCGGCCATCTACATCGGGGCTGGCCTCGGCGCGATCGCCACCCTGCTTACTCCGGGCATCGCGGAGGGAGCAGTCGCGGCAGGGCTGACTGCCGCGATCATCTACTTGGCGCAACCGAAGTGGGCTCTCACGATCGGACTGGGAGTTGTGATGGGGTTGCTCTGCGGTGGGCCCCAGATCATCCCGTTGTCGCTGGCCGCCGCGGTGGTTGCCGCGCTCCTGCCAGGCCTGCGGGACAGCACCAAACCGACAGGTGAGCAACAGGTCGAAATCATGCGATAGCGACGACAGTCGCAGTCGGCCGCCGGGGCGGGACAGGTTCGTAAGCGTTGAATGAACGTCAAGTAAGGGGGGTAGCGAACGGCCGGAGAACAGTGGCAGCCTTACGTCCACGAACCCCGGAAGGGGCCGCGGTCACCCCCCGGACTTCGGGCACTTCCGGGGTCCGGCCATGTCCGGGCGGACAGCCGTCAATTTGCGCCGCGACCTGCGGTTACGCCACTCTGACCCGATGACCGACGCGCCCAGCACCGACCGGACGACCGACCAGCCGCCCAAGAAGAGGTTGCTGCCCGCCCTCGGAGCTTTCCTTGTGTTGGTCTTGGCGATCGCCATCGGGGTGATGCAGTTGGGCACCCCCGGACCCGCACCAGCCGACGCTCCCGCTGATCAGTTCTCGGCCGGCCGGGCGATGAAGACGGTGACCGCGGTGGCCGGGAACGGCATCCCCCACCCTGGTGGCAGCGACGACCTGCGTCGGGTGCGCGAGCAGTTGGTGGCAGAGATTACTGCGCTCGGCTACAGCCCCGAACTGCAGAGTGGCAACCAGACGGCGCAGTGGTTCTCCGAGGGCAAGGCGCCACCGATCAACGCGGCCCAGATCACCTCGCCGCTGACGACAACGGCGGTCACGAACATCGTCGTGCGGGTGCCGGGCACCGACGCGGCATCCACGCAGGCCGTGATCGTCGACGCCCACTACGACTCCGTCGCGCCAGGTCCCGGTGCGAGTGACGACGGCGGCGCGGTCGCAGCGATGGTAGAGGTACTTCGGGCGTTGAAGTCGATTCCGCCGCTGCGACACGACGTCATCTTCCTGTTCACCGACGCCGAGGAATCCGTGCTGGGCGGATCCACCCTGTTCGTGACCGAGAACCCCGCTGCGAAGGACGTCAAGTACATCCTCAACTTCGAGTATCGCGGCACCACCGGCAAGAGTCTGTTCTTCGAGGGTGCGGGCGTCAATGAGGACCTGCTCGACGCCTACCGAGCCGCGCAATCCGCCCCGCTGGCCAGTTCGCTGTTCTACTTCGCGTATCAACAACTGGAGAACAGCACCGACTTCTCCGTGCTGAATACCTTGAACGCCCCAGGCCTGGCGTTCGCCTCGATCGGCAACAACGTCCGCTATCACACCCGCACCGACGACCTGGTCAACTTCTCCCCCGGTGCGCTGCAGTACACCGGCGAGATGATGCTCGGCCTGGTCACGAGCATCGCCAATCAGCAGTCGCTGAGCGCCAACCCCGGCGAGGAGCTTGTCTGGTTCACTGTCGGACCGGTGCTGGTGTCGTATCCGACCGCGGTGGCCTTCGCGCTGCTCGGCGTGGCCCTGGTGCTGCTGGTGCTGGCCTTCGTATTCGCCATTCGCCGGTCACTGGTGACCGGGCGCGGGCTGGGTCGCGGCTTCGGCACGGTGTTGCTCGCAGGGGTGCTGTCGATCTTGATCGCCCAGGCTCTGCTCAGTCTGATCTACTTCCTGCGCTGGGATACCCGGGCATTCATAAGCTTGGACGGGCAGTTCGATACCGACCCCTACCGCGGACAGTTGTACATGGTGACAATCGTAGTGGCTGTCGCCGCCGTGACTGTTGCAATGCTGCTGCGGGCCCGTAAGCGGCAATCGGTAGCGAGCCTTCAGCTGGGAGCCTTGGTGCTCTGGGCGCTCCTGGCCACCTTCGCCACGGTGGTGGCAACACCGGCTGCCTATCTGTTCGGGATCCCGCTGCTGCTGATGTCGGCCGCGGCCCTGGTGCGGGTACTGGTGAAGAACGAGCCGGTAGTGATGACAGTGGACCTCATCCTCTCGTTCGGGTTCGTGGTTTTCCTGTTCCCGCTGGCGGCGTTGGTCTACCAGGGGCTGAACCTGTCGACAGGCTGGCTGGTCGCGTTCATCGTCGCCCTGAGCATCTGCATCCTGCTGCCCACCATCGACCTGATCGCGCAGGCAGTGGGGCAGTGGTTCTCGCTCGCCTTGGCAGCGACCGCGTTGGTGCTGCTCGTGGTCGGCGTCGCGACTCCGTTGGTCAATGCCAACCACCCGCAGCCGGACAGTCTGGTGTACGCAATCGACGCGAACACCGGGAAGGCGCAGTGGCTCAGCAACGACAAGGCCCCCGATTCCTGGACCGAGAACGTGTTGGGCACCACCCCGGCCAGTGGCCCGGCACCGGAATTCATGATCATGTACTTCCCGGTGAAGGAGAAGAGCTACGAGACGGCGACGCTGCTGAGCAACCCGGCACGAGCGACCGTGGCCGCGCCGGCACCGACCCTCGACGTCAAGTCGGATCGTTCGGTGAACGGTCAGCGAGTTGTGAAGTTCAACGTGTCCTCGGCGAGGAAAGCATTGAATCTTTGGTACACGATGTCCACCAACGGTCAGTTGACAGCACTGACCGTCGATGGCAAGAAGGTCCCGGTAAAGCCGGCCGACAGCTGGTCGATACTTGGGCAGGGTCTGCCTGCAACCGGCTACACCGCCGAGGTAACACTGACTGCCGGCAGCACCTTCGACGTGGTGGTGACCGATCAAACGAACTCATTCCCGACCGATCCGGCGCTCGGCCTGCCGCCTCGGCCGGACACGACCTTCTCCTGGTGGCCCCGGGGTAAGCAGGCGGACGCCACCCTCGTCACCAAATCCTTCTCGCTGACCTGACCGGGTCGCGCGGGAGTCTTAGAGGAGCAGCTGCAGGACCCAATCGGCCGGGTCACCATCGAGCAGCACCAGACCTGCACCGGGGAGTCCGGTGAAGAGTCCCGGCATCGGAATATCATCCGACTTCGCTCCCAGCATGGACCGCGGAAGCTGCTCCCCCGGACGCGCCAGCACCGCCGCGACGATGCCGTTCGCGGCCGCATCCCAGCCTGGGTCGCGCAGCGACGTTGGGGCCAACGCCGACAGCGTCCGCAGCACCGCAACACGGCCGAGGTTCCCGCAGCAGAGGTGGTCCCGGGGAGCTAGCAGCGCCGACGCTGTCGTGTCCGC
>CAZJNU010000163.1:0-4196 GCA_964547485.1 uncultured Actinomycetes bacterium | reverse complement strand
GTCAACAGGTCGATCATGACATCGCGCGCCGATAGGCCGAACAGGTTGTATCCGGCTGCCCGGATTGCCTCCTCCCGCTGGTCGGGTTCGGTCAGTCGGAGAGGTTCAACCGAGTGGATGCGAAAGGGTTCAATGATCGTCTGGAAGGTCATGTCCGCACCGTATCGGTTGGGGCGCTGGTCCGATTTGCGTGTTCGCTACGGATGCCGGACCGCGCCGAACCGACTTAGAGTGCGTTCCATGCGACTCTCACGTCACCTTGTTGCCTCAACCGGCCGTCGATCAAGGATCCGGGTGGGCGCCCTCGCCACAGTGCTGGTTCCGCTGACCCTGGTCGCCGCAGCGATTCCCGCCACGGCAACTGCAACGGCGAGCGTGGCGGCGGCGGTCCCGGGCGATGGTGGCCTGACCATCACGGTGGTCAACAAGAACCCCGCCTACAGCGACGCCCAGACCTTCGTCTCCGCAACCGGAAATGGGACCGGCGCGGCGCAGTTGCCGCTGTCGCAGCGATCGACCTTCAAGGTCGACAGCCTGAGCTCAGGGCGAGTGTGGGTTTCCCTGGGTAAACCGCTAACGGGTCCCGCATTCCCGAGCCCCGATAGTTCCGATGTCCGGTTCGACACCGTGGAACTGACTTATCCCGGTGTCGCCAACTTGACTGCGGTCGACATGCTCGGGATCCCGATGGACATCGAGACGTTCGATGCCAGCGGCAAGTTGGTCGGCTCCAAGAAGTGGGCCTGCTATACCGACAAGGTGCAACAGGCGCTGCAAGCACGACTGACAGCCGCCGGCGGCGACTACACCAAGGTCGTGCGCAAGGACAGCAACGGCAACTTCCTGCGGCTGGTGTCGCCGAACATCGTCAGCGGCGCCCATCCCAGCGGCTACCCGACGTTTGAATCCTATGTCGGCTCATTGACGGGCAAGCCGATGACGATCCGCGGCCATGCCATGGGCCAGGACTATCGCTACACCGGTGCCTTCGCGCCTGACGCAGCTGATCCGGGCGGTCCCGGCTCCCTGGTGCTGACCGACCAAGGCGCCAATCATCTGCCGCAGATCTACGTCAAAGGCAGTTCTCTTGTCGGCAATAGCAGCAATGACGCGAATGGGATCTACGGCAACAACAGCCCGTACTTTGTCGGCGGTGTGCCGCACTCCGGCAACGATGTCTATGGCGCCGTCTACCGCGATCTGGTCGCGGGTTTTGCGTATGGATTCTGGGGGAGTCCCAGCTACGGCAACGACAATGGGCGTTTCAACGTCAGCGCGGCGCCCGGACCATTCGAAGGAGCGCAACCCACCGCACCCAACTACAACGTCTGGGCAGCGACTCTCTGGCCGCTGACCGATGCCTACGGTTTCCCGTACGGAGACACCTTTAACGATGATGAGGCGCGCAACCCCATTGTGCAGTTGCCCACGAATGGGACGTTGAAGATCACGATCGATCCTGACACGAGCCCGGCAGGCTGCGGGGCCACGCCGACTCCGACGCCGACTCCGACTCCGACGCCGACTCCGACGCCGACTCCGACGCCGACCCCGACGCCCACGCCGACTCCTAAGCCGACGCCGACCCCGACGCCCACGCCCACGCCGACCCCGACGCCCACGCCGACTCCTAAGCCGACGCCGACGCCTGTGGTGCCGTCTGCGTACGGGCTGGTCGAGGCCGAGTCTGTCGCGGTGAACACTGGTGGGTTGGTCCAGGGAGGGAAGGTCACGGGCCTCGGCAATGGGGACTCGCTGGGCTTCGGTGATTTCGATTTCGGAGCCGACGGCTTGTCCCAGGTGCATTCCCTGGTGTCTGGCGGTTCGTCTGGTTCGGGTTTGGTGAACTACCGGATCGACAGCCCGACTGGTCCGATCTTGGGCAACTTCGCGGTCGGTAATACCGGTGGCTGGGACAGCTACCGTCAGATCCCGGCCAATGCTGGGGGCGTTACTGGCGTGCACAAGGTGTTCGTCACGTTCCAGTCCGGCTACCCGGGTGACTACGTCAACCTGGACCGGTTCCAGTTCCAGAAGGCCGGCACTCCCATTCCTGACCTCAAGTCAGGCCCGACTCCGACGCCGACCCCTACGCCTAAGCCGACCCCGACCCCGACGCCGACCCCGACCCCGACCCCGACCCCGACTCCTAAGCCGACTCCTAAGCCGACCCCTACTCCGGTGGTGCCGTCTGCCTACAGCCGGTTTGAGGCTGAGTCTGTTGTCGTGAACCGTGGTGGGTTGGTCCGGGGTGGAAAGGTCACGGGTCTCGGAAATGGGGACTCGCTTGGCTATGGGAGTGTCAATTTCGGAGCTGGGGGATTGGCGCAGGTGCATTCGTTGGTGTCCGGTGGTTCCTCTGGTTCCGGTGTGGTGAACTATCGAGTTAACAGTCCCACTGGTCCGATCGTGGGCCATTTTGCGGTGGGCAGTACCGGTGGCTGGGACAAATACCGGCAGATACCGGCAAAAGCCAGGGGAGTGACTGGTGTCCATAAACTGTTTGTGACGTTCCAGTCCGGCTACCCGCGTGACTTCGTCAACCTCGACCGGTTCCAATTCCAGAAGGCCGGCACCCCAATTCCCGACCTCAAGTCAGGCCCGACGCCCACTCCCAAGCCGACCCCGACGCCGACGCCCACTCCCAAGCCGACCCCGACGCCGACCCCGACGCCGACCCCGACCCCGACGCCGACCCCGACCCCGACCCCGACCCCGACACCAACCCCGACACCAACCCCGACACCAACCCCGACACCAACCCCGACCCCGACTCCCAAGCCAACGCCTACGCCGACCCCAACGCCGACCCCAACGCCAACCCCGACGCCAACCCCGACGCCGACGCCAACCCCAACCGGGGACGTGACGGTGGTGGCCGCGGGTGACGTGGCAGGCGGCGTGGGCGGCGGTGATTCCAAGTACACCGGCGACTTGATCCAGGCGAATATCAATCGCTACTTCAAGGTGCTCGCACTTGGGGACCTGCAGTACCCGGATGGCCGCTACAGCGACTTCCTGGCCTCGTACGACAAGACCTGGGGCCAGTTCAAGGCCAAGACCGCGCCGGTGATGGGAAACCACGAGGCGGATGGTGCGGGCTACTACGACTACTTCAACGGGGTCGGTGTCGCCAACGGGCCGGCCGGTATCCGGGACAAGGGCTGGTACTCCTACGACACCGGCACCGCGCAGAACAGCGGCTGGCATGTCGTCGCCCTGAACTCGGAGTGTGTCGGCAAGCCGTGCGGCACGGAGCAGTTGACCTGGCTCCAGACCGACCTGGCCGCAAGCCTGAAGCCCTGCACGATGGCCTATTGGCACAAGCCGCGCTTCTCCTCGGGCGACCACGGCGACGATGCCAAGATGCAGCCGTTCTGGAATCTGCTCAACCAGCATGGTGCGGAGGTTGTGTTGTCAGGCCATGACCACGACTACGAGCGGTTCGCGCCGATGAACGCCAGCGGCGTTCGCGATGATGCTCGCGGTGTCCGTCAGTTCGTGGTGGGCACCGGTGGGATCGGCTTCCGGGGGATAGGCAACACAGCCAACTCCGAGGCGCGCAATATCGACACCCTGGGCGCACTCGAAGTCGGCCTGCAGGCCAACACCTACAGCTGGAAATTCGTCCGGACGACGTCGCCGGGTAACGGCACGTTCACCGATGCAGGCACCACGACCTGCCACGGCAGGTAGCCTCGCCACGAACTCCGCTGGCCAACCACTCGGTCAGCGGAGTTCGTCGTTGCCCACTCGTTCCGGGGCGGCATTGCCAACGATGCGAGCACGGTCGACTGCTGTCACCACATCGGCCCGGGAGTGCGCGTTGAGTTTGACAAAAATGCGCCGAAGGTGCGACTCGATCGTGCGCGAACTCAGCACAAGTTCGTCGGCGATCTGCCGATTTGTGAGTCCGTCGGCCACCAACTGCGCCACTTGGGATTCGCGGTCGCTGAGGGCCGCGATACCAGTCGTGGCTCGGGGTGCCCGATCGCTCGAGGTCCGCACGCCGAGCGAGCGCAACTCTCGGGCGACCTGCCCAGCCAATCGTCTGGTACCGGCCGCATCGAACGCGGTCAGCGCATCCTGGTATGTGGCGACGGCCTCGTCTCGTCGTCCGGCCATCGCCAACGCCCGACCGGTGAGCATGCTGGCGACGGCGGCCTCGATCGGCGCCCCGGCAGCCGTTGCCGATG
>CAZJNU010000162.1:0-4453 GCA_964547485.1 uncultured Actinomycetes bacterium | reverse complement strand
GGCCCGTAGACATCGGCGAGGAAGAGCTCGAGGGCTTTGATCCGCTGGGCCACACCTTGGTCGATGATCCGCCATTCGTCGGCCGGAATCACTCGAGGGATCAGATCCATCGGCAGCGGCCGTTCCCGACCGCTCAGCGTGAAGGTGATGCCCTGGGCGGTGAGGTGACTGTCGCGGACCCGCCCGCGATCGTGCAGCCCGGCCGACCCAAGGTCTTGCAGGGCTGCATCCAGGTGTACGACACCGGGTCGCGGCTGGCCGAGTTCGTCGTACATCTCGTCGTACGCCCCGGGAGTCGGGGTGTAGCCGCGTCGGCGCTGTACTGCGTCGTCGGCTGTCATCGGCACCCCAATCACGAGGTCAGGCGCATCCCATTCGGGTGGTCAGACTCAATCAGGAGGTCAGATTAGCGCCGCCATGTTTCAGCTGGGTGAACGCAGGCACGCTGGAACAGGCGCCAGGGTGTAGCCCTCGGTACGCCATTCCGGCAACATCGCCGCGACGGCGTCCAGCGTGTTCTGACGGCTGCCCCCGCCGTCGTGCAACAGGATCACCGACCCGGGTTGGGTCGCTTCCCGCAGGTCGGCCACCATCGCGGTCACGCTCGGCTGGTTCCAGTCCTCGGCATGTGCCGTCCACAGGATGGGTTGGAGCTGCTGGGCAAGGGACACCGCGGCCACGTTGTCGTCGATCAGACCGTACGGCGGCCGCATACAGCTGCCCATCCCGCCGGGAACGGCGGTGTTGACCGCTTCCGTGGTCCTGCTGAACTGGTCGGCCACCTCGTCGGCGCTCAGAGATGTCAATTCAGGGTGGTCCCAGGTGTGGTTGCCGATGGCGTGACCACCGGCCACAATTCGGCGCAGCAGCGCGGGATTCTCGGCGGCCTGTTGCCCGAGAACGAAGAAGGTGGCCTTGCCGCCTGCTGCCTCCAATTGGTTCAGCAGCGCCTCCGTGTCGCGGGCGGGCCCGTCATCGAAGGTCAGATATAGCACCTTCTGCTGGCTCGGGGCGCCGAAGGCGGCGGCGTACCAATCCGTCGGTGACGGCAGACCGGCGGCCATCGCCGGCGTACCGCGGCCGCCGCTGTTCCAGTTGACGGGTGCGGCAGTGGCAGTCGGGGTGGCCGTAACCGTCGGGGTTGCCGTCTCGGTCGAGCCAACGGTCGGCGAGACGGCGCCGGCGGTCGAGTCACTTGGCGCGGCGCTCGCGGGGCCCTGAGTCGTCGGGTTGGAGTTCGCGGTGCTGCCTGCACATCCGACCAGCAGGGCAGACGCCAGCAGCAGCGCAGGCAGCGTTGCCTGCGCTAGTCGTGGTCGTGAGGAATGCATTGCAGGATTCTCGCACGGTCGTCGGAGGGGCCTGACACTATGACCGCAAGTCTTCGTGTGTAAGGATTCCCAGCCGTGACAGAGCCGACAGCCGTTGACAGGTCCGACAGCGGACTTCCGTCGGCGGCGAGCGCCGTCTATGCCCCCCTGGTAGATGACCTGCTCGCCGACTTTTCTGCATTGCCGGCTGACGCGCCCGTCCGATTGGCCAAGGCAACCTCCAACCTGTTCCGCATCCGCGCCGATACCAGCGCCCCGGGCCTCGACGTGGCGGCCTTCGATGGTGTGCTGCAAGTGGATCCGGTAGCGCGCACCGCCGACGTCCTCGGGATGACCACCTACGAGCACCTGGTCGAGGCGACCCTGGCCCACGAGCTGATGCCGCTGGTTGTGCCGCAACTGAAGACCATCACCCTCGGTGGCGCCGTAACCGGGCTGGGTATCGAGTCGACCTCGTTCAAACAGGGAATGCCGCACGAGTCTGTGGTGGAAATGGACATTCTGACCGGCGATGGCCGGGTCGTCACAGCACGGCCCGACAACGAGCACGCGGACCTCTTCTTCGGCTTCCCCAACTCCTACGGCACTCTCGGCTATGCGCTGAGATTGCGGATCGAACTGGCCCCGGTCAGGCCCTTCGTCGAAGTTGAACATCTGCCGTTCACCGATGAACGAGCGTGCGCGCAGGCAATCAGCGACATTGTCGACAGCGGACACCATGACGGTCGGTCGGTGGACTTCCTAGACGGCACGGTCTTCTCCCCTGGCGAGATCTATCTGACCATCGGTAGGTTCACCGACCGCGCGCCCTACACCTCCGACTACACGGGTAACCGGATCTACTACCGGTCCATTCGACAGCGGCACCGCGACTACCTCACCGTCGCCGACTACCTCTGGCGCTGGGACACCGACTGGTTCTGGTGCTCGGGGGGTCTGGGAGTGCAGAAGCCGTGGGTGCGACCGTTCATCCCGCGTCGGTACCTGCGATCTGACGTCTACTTCAAGGCGGTCGGCTTCGGCCGCCGCTCCGGACTCGATCGTCGGCTCACCGCCTTGCGTGGTCAACCCGCGCGTGAGTACGTCATCCAGGACATCGAGGTTCCAGTGGCCGCACTGGCCGATTTCCTGCGCTTCTTCCATGAGACTGTCGGCATCCTGCCGGTGTGGCTGTGTCCGCTCCGGCAACGCAATTCCACTCGGACCTGGGACCTGTACGCGTTGAGCCCGGAGGAGACTTATGTCAACGTGGGCTTCTGGTCCTCAGTGTCGATGAAACCCGGCGCCGGTCTTAGCGACGTCAACCGGGCGATAGAGCAGGAGGTGGAGCGGCTCGGCGGCCGCAAATCCTTGTACTCTTCGTCGTTCTACCCCGAGGATGAGTTCTGGCGGATCTACAACGGATCCACCTATGAACACTTGAAGACCAAGTACGATCCGGGGTCGAGGTTCCTCGATCTATTCGCGAAGTGTGTCGGTGGAAGGTAGTGGCAATGCGGGTTGCAGAAATGTTCACGATGTTGGTCGGCACAGATTCGCCCGTGGCGATCAAGGCCTACGACGGCTCGTCATCGGGGCCGTTGGACCCAGTGGCGACGATCGAGGTCAACTCCCCTCGTGCCCTGCAATACATCGTGACCGCACCCAGCGACCTCGGGTTGGCGCGCGCCTACATCACCGGCGAGCTGGACGTGCAGGGCGACCTGTTCACCGCGCTGCGCTCACTGGCGTTGACCGATCTGCGACTGCTGCCGCTCGCCGACAAGGTCGCCCTGCTGCGCGGGGTGGGGCCGAGCAACATCAAACGGCCACCCATCCCTGAGCAGGAAGTGCGGATGCGCGGCCGTCGGCATTCCAAGCGGCGCGACGCGGATGCCATCTCGCATCACTACGACGTCTCGAACAGGTTCTATCGGATGCTGTTGGGTCCGTCGATGGCCTACACGTGCGCGGTGTTCCCGGAGGCGGATGCATCGCTTGAGGCCGCTCAGGAGTACAAGTTCGATTTGGTCTGCCGCAAGCTCGGGCTCGCCTCCGGCGACCGCCTGCTCGATGTCGGTTGCGGTTGGGGCGGAATGGTCATCCACGCGGCCAAGGAGTACGGCGTGCGTGGGCTCGGGGTGACGCTGTCGCGCCAGCAGGCCGAGTGGGCTGCCAAGCAGATCGCAGAGGAAGGGCTGACGGACCTGGCCGAGGTGCGCTTCCTGGACTATCGGGATGTGCACGAGTCCGGGTTCGACCATGTCTCGTCCATCGGACTGACCGAGCACATCGGGGTGCGCAACTACCCGGACTACTTCGGCTTCCTGCTGTCCAAGGTGAAGCCGGAGGGTCGACTGCTCAACCACACCATCACCCGGCACGACGGCAGCGTGAAGGCCAAGACCGGTGGCTTCATCAACCGCTACATCTTCCCCGACGGCGAGCTGGTGGCCCCGTCGGCGGTGATGTCCGAAATGAACGATGCGGGCTTCGAGATCCAGCATGAGGAGAATCTTCGGGCCCACTACGCCAAGACTCTTGCTCATTGGAGCGAGAACCTGATGGCGAACTGGGATGAGTCGGTGGCCGAGGTAGGGCTTCCCAAGGCTCGTACTTGGCGGCTCTACCTGGCCGCCTCCAGGGTCGGCTTCGACATCAACCGAATCCAGCTACACCAGTTCCTCGGGACCAAGACCACCGTCGAGGGAGATAGCGGCTACCCGCTGCGGCACACCTTCTAGCGCTCCCCTGACCGGACTGGCCTCTGCTTCAGTTCGGTCCAAATCCAGTCTTGCCGGCTGTGCTGCCGCAGGCATCGCACCATTTTCGGCACCTTGATGCGGCACTTCCTGGGTCGCGTCACGTCACTTGCAGGTGTCGCTTTCCCGGTCGACTCGAAGTGGCGCGGCTTCCAGCGCGGCCGCCTTTCGTCCACATTTTTGCAAGGGCGCATCGACGCCGTCCTGTTTTGTCGGTGGTGCGAAGTATCCTTAGAACGTAAGTTCGAGTGAGCGGCTTCATTCGGTAATGCAGGCTTGTTTCGGAAATGCAGGTTCGTTCGGTTGGTTGCCTTGGGGGGTGAACAGTATGGAACGGTCGTCGAAGTGTGGGCCGGTCGTGGTCGAGGTGTGGCGGGACTT
>CAZJNU010000161.1:0-4526 GCA_964547485.1 uncultured Actinomycetes bacterium | reverse complement strand
AACACGACCGCGGCGTGCACCACCAAAGGGTGCACAGGCAGGCCGTTGATCAGTTCAAACATGGCACCGTTTCCGTTTCGTGATGGCGTGCGCCGTCAATTGCGACAAACTTACTCGCGGCGCCTGCTATTCGTGCCGAAGTGCCGTCGCGGGGTCGAGCCTCGCCGCGCGGATTGCGGGGAAGAGGCCGAAGACGACGCCGACCAGCACGGCGATGGCCACAGCCAACAGCGCAACCGATGGATCCATCACGGCCGGTACTGACGTCCCGCGGGCACCGGGAATCTCAGGCAGCAGCGTGCCCACGGTACTTCCCAGCAGGTAGCCCAACCCAAGGCCTAGGATGCCGCCGATCAAGGTCAACATGACCGACTCGATCAGGAACTGCCGCAGGATGTGGCTCCCTTTCGCCCCCACCGCCCTGCGGAGTCCGATCTCCCGAGTCCGTTCGGTGACCGTGACCAACATGATGTTCATGATCCCGATTCCACCTACCAGCAGGGACACTGCGGCGATGGCGGTCAGCGTGGTCGTGAATGCCCCGGTGATCTGGTTTCGGGCCGCCAGGATGTCGGCCGCGGTACTCACGCTGGTGTCCGCGGTCGCACCCGCAACAATCCCGTGCCGCTGCCGCAGCACGTCGGTGATGCCCTGTGAGACCGCTGGCACCTGCTCTTCGGACACAGCGGTCACCAACACCGTCGGAAATGCGGCGGTCTTCGCCAGATTGGCCCACTGCAAGTACCCGGTGAACACCCGATCGTCGGGATTGCTGCGCGGGTCGGGCGTGTCAGCCGGTGTTGCTGCCAACACTCCGATCACCTTCATCGGCTGGCCGGAGAGGTAAACGGTCGAGCCCACCGCGGCCGTGGCCGGGAAGAGCTCCCGAGCCGACTTCGCGCCGAGAACGACCACCGGTGCCGCCGAAGCCACTTGTGCAGCCGTCAACCACGAACCCTGAGCCACGCTCAGATGCCGGATCTCGGGATATTGCGCGGAGACCCCCAGCACGAGATATCCCGCTGCCTGCGTGGCTCCCGGAGACGTGGTGACGTCCATTCGGGTGCTGGCCTCAGGGCTGACGGCCCGCACCCCGGGCACGGCGGCCAATGCCAAGACATCTGCCGCGGTCAGGGTTGGCTCGGTGTCCGAGAATCGGAAACCGCCGCCGGACCCGCCGGGGCGCGACCCCGGCCCATCACCGCCGCCACCTCGCTGGGCCACCGGTCGGCTCGGGTCCTGCGAGGAGACCGTCAGTCTCGTCGTGTCCAGTGTCGACAGACTCGCCGAGACGACTTGTTGCAGACCCTTGCCCAGGCCCACGACCGCGATCACCGCGGCGATCCCGATGACTACGCCCAGCACAGTCAGGGCGGACCTGACCGGATTGCTGAAGATGCTGCGCAGACTCTGCAGCAGAGTGGCGCCGAGCTTCATTTCCACGACTCCGAGCCGACCACTTGGCCATCGCGCAACCGGATGCGCCGATGGGCCTGGGCTGCGACATCCTCTTCATGGGTGATCAGCACGACTGTCG
Source organism: uncultured Actinomycetes bacterium (assembly GCA_964547485.1). Taxonomy (GTDB): domain Bacteria; phylum Actinomycetota; class Actinomycetes; order S36-B12; family UBA10799; genus JACJWR01. The sequence goes on along the minus strand of CAZJNU010000161.1, from coordinate 2,989 downwards.
AGCCATCGTTGTTGATCGCGGCGATGATCGCCATGATCTCGGCGGCCGTGACCGAATCAAGATTGCCCGTGGGTTCATCTGCGAGCAGCACCTTCGGCTGGTAGAGCAACGCCCGGGCAATCGCCACCCGCTGCATCTGGCCACCGGAGAGTTGATTGCTCCTCTTCTCCGCCTGCGCCGCCAGGCCCACCCGATCGATCAGGTCCAACGCCCGCGCGGTCGGCTTCGGACCCGGGTGGTACATCGACGGCAGCAGCACATTGTCCAACACGGTCGCCCGCCGAAGCAGATGGAACTGCTGAAACACGAACCCGATCTCCCGGTTACGAACTTCGGCTGCACGCCCACTGGACAGCTCCCGGACATCGCTGCCATTGAGTCGGTAGGTCCCACTGAAGCCGCGATCCAACAGACCAAGAACATTCATCATTGTCGACTTGCCCGAACCGCTCGCCCCCATGATCGCCACCATCTCCCCGACCGCGACGGCCAGGTCCACGTCGACCAGGGCGTGGGTCTCGACCCCGCCCGAGCTTCGATAGGTTCGCGACACACCCTCGAACTCGATTGCCGGAGAGGCTCCGGGGTCCGACATGCCGGTGGCGGAGGCCGACATGCCGGTGGCGCTCGAGCGGTCGCTCATGGGCTCAGCGTGACAGATGGGCAGCGGCCCTGCTGAAGTCCCCTGACCGCGCCACACCGACCGGCGGGGTAGGGCGGCGCTGTCCGCGACAGCTAGCCTCGTGGGCATGTCTAGTAGCGAGTCCAACCCGCTGCACGACCTGCTCGGCGGTAGCCGCGGGGCGCTCGACTCAGCCCTTCCCAGCGTCGTCTTCATCACCGCCTTCCTCGCCAGCAGCAGAGACCTCGCGATTTCGCTCGGCGCCGCGCTGGTGACCGCTGTTGGCTTGGCGGGGCTGCGGCTCTGGCGTCATGAACGACCCGTGCGGGTATTGGGCGGCGTGGCGGCCGTCGCAATCGCGGCTGTGGTGGCGGCTCGTACCGGCAGCGCGTCGGACTACTTCCTGCCGAGCTTGCTGGCCAATACAGCGTCAGCCCTGATCTGGGCAGTCTCCATCCTGGCCGGTTGGCCGATGTTGGGACTCGTCATCGGGTTTCTGTTGGGGCAGCGGACTTCCTGGCGTCGTGACCCCGACCTGCTGCGCGCCTACAGTCGGGCCTCCTGGATCTGGGCGGCCTCGTTCCTGCTGCGTGCCGGCATCAATCTGCCGCTCTATCTGAGCGACAACCTGGTGGGGCTTGGCGTCGCCCGGGTGCTGCTCGGATGGCCGCTCGTGCTCGGGATCATTGCCGGTTCATGGTGGCTGATCCAGCGATCGCTGCCACCCGGACACCCGGGTATCCGCCACCCCCGAACGGAGAACGTACCGGGCTAGGGTGGGTCCATGCAGGCAGCCGGGCACGACACAACTGGCCCCAGAACGCATTCAGCGCGCGGGCGTTTCGCAGCCATCACGGGATTGGCCGCGGCCGTCGTCGTCGGGTCGATCGGCTCCACCGGACCGGCTGTGGCGACCCCTGAGTCCGGTCTCAGGGCCGGGACGGCGTCGTCGGCGACTCCGAGCCTCGAGGGCACTGTGTCCACTGTGAGATCCGACCCGCGCGGCGATATCCGCCCCGTCCGCCGGATCAACTGGCAGCCGTGTCGAGATGAGCCCGCCATGCAGTGCGGCAGCTACCTTGTGCCGCGCAACTGGCGGAATCCGGCCGGGGACTACTTTCGGCTCGCCGTCCGCCGGTTGCCCGCCACCGGTCGCCCCGGGGCAGTGATCGGGTCCCTCTTCGTCAATCCCGGCGGCCCAGGCGGTTCCGGCACTGAGTTTCTCGGCTCGTTCACCGACTTCGCTGCGCTGCGTGGCCGATTCCATATCGTCTCCTGGGATCCACGAGGGGTACCCACCACCACCCCCAACCTCACCAATTGCCCGGATGCACCGACCAGTTCCGACCAGCGACCGGCGACCGGTGCCTTCGGCTGGACCGGCGTCGCCCGCTACAAGATGACTCCGAGTGCCGCGGCAAACCAGGCGTGCCTTCGGCTCAACCAGAGCCTCACTCCATACCTCGGTACCAACGATGTGGTGCAGGATCTCGATGCGCTGCGATCCGCCGTCGGCGACCGGCAACTGAACTATCTCGGCTACAGCTACGGCACGACCATCGGTCGCACCTACGCGCTGCGTTATCCCAACCGGGTACGAGTGCTGATGCTGGACGGCGTGACGGCACCGACAGGATCGGTCTTCAGTTACCTGACCAATCAAGGCGTGGGCGGGGCTGTGGCCTGGCCGATGATCAAAGGATCCCTCACCCCCGCCACCCGGGTCGCGTACGACAAGGTGGCGAACTACCTGCAGACGAACCTGATCATCCAGCAGGGAGCGTCTGTCAACCGTTGGGATCTGTGGTCGGTCGCGATCAACGCGGGACGGGACAGCTCAGCGCTCGCGGCGCTTCCCAGCATCGTCTGTGGCCTGGCGGCAGCGGCCGGGATTCCCGCGCCGGGGTGCGGCCCGACCAGCCAATCACGTGGCGCTGTTCGCCGTGCCCTTGACGAGGTGAGGGCCGTAACACTGGGATCGCCGATTCTGCAGATGGTGAATTGCTCCGACCAGTCGGGCAGACCGACGCCGTTCCAGGTAGGTACCGCGCTCACCCAAGCCAGCCTGAAGAGTGGTCCGGAGGCGGCCAGCAACGTGCTGAACTTCTCGGTCATGTGCTCGGGTATGCCGCCCGCCTGGAACCAGATTCCGGCCTTGACGACGCTGCGCCTGTCAGTCCCGCCATTGTTGATCAACGGCATCGGCGACACTGCCACCCCGATGGTGGGTGCGCGGGCCAACGCTCGCGGTTTCCTCGGCTCCCGCCTGGTCTCGGTGCGGACCACTTTCCACGGCTTGTTCGGTCTGGTCGGCTCCAAGTGCGTGAATGCCGTCGGCCTGCAGTACCTGATCAACCGGAAACTGCC
>CAZJNU010000160.1:1199-4555 GCA_964547485.1 uncultured Actinomycetes bacterium | reverse complement strand
TTGATCCAGTAGGTGCCCTCCCGGCAGGGGGTGCACTTGCCGCAGGATTCGTGTTTGTAGAAGTCCAACCAGCCGGTGATGGCCCGGACCACCGAGGTGGTCTCGTCGAACAGCATCGGGGTACCCGTGCCCAACATCGAACCGGCAGCCGCGATGTCCTCGTAGGTCATCGGCAGGTCGAGGTGCTCGGTTGTCAACATCGGCACCGAGGAGCCGCCCGGCAGCCAGAATTTGAGTTGGTGATCGTTACGCATGCCACCGGCGTACTCCAGCAGTTCCCGCATGGTGATCCCCAGCGGCGCCTCATAGATCCCGGGATTGTTGACGTGGCCGGACACTGCGAAGAGTTTGAATCCGGGGGACTTCTCGGTGCCGAACTCACGGAACCAATCCGCGCCGTTGCCGATGATGTAGGGCACGTTGGAGATGGTCTCGACATTGTTGACCACGGTCGGCGAGGCGTACAGGCCTGCGACCGCCGGGAACGGCGGCTTCAGCCGTGGCTGCCCGCGTCGACCCTCCAGCGAGTCCAGCAGCGCCGTCTCCTCACCACAGATGTAGGCTCCCGCGCCTGCGTGCACCACCACCTCGCAGTCGAAGCCGCTGCCGAGAATGTCCTTGCCGAGGTAGCCGGCCGCGTAGGCCTGCCGGACCGCCTCCGCCATCCGACGAATGACCTGCGGAACCTCGCCGCGGATGTAGATGAAGGCGTGATTCGACCGGATCGCGTAACAGGTGATCGCGATGCCCTCGATCAGGGCCTGCGGGTTGGCCAGCATCAACGGGATGTCCTTACAGGCCCCCGGCTCGCTCTCGTCGGCGTTCACCACCAGGTAATGCGGTTTGCCATCCCCCTGCGGCACGAACGACCACTTCAGCCCGGTCGGGAAGCCGGCGCCGCCGCGGCCACGAAGCCCGGACTCCTTCATCGTGGCGATGATCTCGTCGGGTGCCTGGGCGAGGGCTTTGGGCAGCGACTGATACCCGCCGAGAGAGCGGTAGGTATCGACGGTCCAATAACCGGGAACATCCCAATGTTCGGTGAGTACCGGGGTCAGGCCCATCTCAGTTGCCTCCCTCGGGGCGGGGCGCGGTCATGCCACGTTCCTTCGCCGCTCGCAGACCCGCCAACATCTTGTCGTCCACCGACGGCGCGTCCGCCAGACCGTCGTCGAAGCCGGCCAGTGTCCGCTCGGTGTCGCGGAAACTTCGGATCGCCGGACCGCGGGTGGCGTGCACCTCGCCACCGTCCCGCAGAGTGTCGAGGATCTCCCGGATCGACGCGGGTGTCTGGTCGTCCAGGAACTCCCAGTTCGCGGTCACGACGGGAGCGTGGGTGCAGGCGGCCTGGCACTCAATCCGTTCCAGCGAGAACTTGCCGTCCGGGGTCCGCTCGTCATTGCCGATCCCGAGATCCTCGCTGACCGCCCGGTAGACGTCATCGCCGCCGAGGATCGCGCACATCGGGTTGACGCACACCCCGATGTGGTACTCACCGACGTCGTGGCGCTTGTACATCGTGTAAAACGTCGACACCGCCGCGACATCGGCGGCCGTCAGGCCGACCTCCTCGGCGCACATCCGGATGCCTTCTGGACTGACATGGCCCTCCTCAGCCTGCACCAGATGCAGCATCGGCAACAACGCCGAGCGGGGATCCGGGTAGCGCGCGATGATCCCGCGCAACTGCTCGCGGGTGGCGTCGGTGAGGGCCATCTCGTCCTTTCTGCTCGACCGCGTCAGCGGTCGACTCCGCCGAAAACAGGGTCGATGCTGGCAATGGACGCGATCAGATCGGAGAGCATCCCGCCTTCGGCCATCGGGGCGACGGCCTGCAGGTTGGTGAACGACGGGTCTCGGAAGTGGACCCGGTAGGGCCGGGTGCCGCCGTCGCTGACGACGTGCGCACCGAGTTCACCGCGGGGCGACTCGACCGCCGAGTAGACCTGGCCGGCTGGCACCCGGAAACCCTCGGTGACGAGTTTGAAGTGGTGGATCAAGGCCTCCATCGAGGTTCCCATGATCTCCCGGATGTGCTCCAGCGAGTTGCCCCAGCCGTCACCGCCGAGTGCCAGTTGGGCGGGCCAGGCGATCCGCTTGTCGGCGACCATCACCGGTCCCGGTTTCAACCGGTCCAGGCACTGCTCGATGATGTTCAGCGACTGCACCATCTCGTCCAACCGGATCAGGAACCGGCCGTAGGCGTCGCAGGTATCCCTTGTAGCCACCTCGAACTCGTAGTTCTCGTAACCGCAGTAGGGCGCCTCTTTGCGCAGATCCCAGGGCAGACCGGTGGAACGCAACACCGGACCGGTGATCCCGAGCGCCGCGCAGCCGGTGAGGTCCAGGTAGCCAACCCCCTGCGTCCGTTCGACCCAGATCCCGTTGCCCACCAGCATGTCGGTGGTCTCCTTGAAGCCCACCCGCATCTTCTTCACGGCGTCACCGATGAGTGTGTCGGCGCCGTCCGGCAGATCGGCGGCAACCCCGCCCGGGCGAATGTAGGCATGGTTCATCCGAAGGCCGGTGATGGCCTCGAACAGGTCAAGCACCGCGTTGCGGTCTCGGAAACCCCAGATCATCGGGGTCAGCGCTCCCAGTTCCAGCGCTCCGGTAGCGAGCGCGACACCGTGCGAGGAGATCCGATTGAGTTCCATCATCAACACTCGGATGGTGGTGGCCCGTTCCGGGACATCGTCGGTGATACCGAGCAACCGTTCGACCCCGAGGCAGTAGGCGGTCTCGTTGAAGATCGGCGAGAGGTAATCCATCCGGGTCACGAAGGTGGTGCCCTGGGTCCAACTGCGGAATTCGAGGTTCTTCTCGATCCCGGTGTGCAGGTAGCCGATGGCGGCCCGGCACTCGGTGACAGTCTCGCCGTCAAGGTCCAGCACGAACCGACCAACCCCATGGGTGGAGGGGTGCTGCGGACCCATGTTGACTATCAGCCGTTCCTGCTCACCCTCCGCCGGCGGGATGATGGTCTCCCAGTCCTCCCCCGTCACGGTGAAGACCCGCCCCTCGGTGGTCACATAGGAGCCGTCGATCACCTCCTCCCCGTGCGCTGCGTACTCCTGGGCATCGGTCAACACCTCCTCGTTGATGGTGGCGGCCGAGGCGGCGTCCTGCTCGGTGGGGGTCTCGGACATCTAGGAGTACTCCCTACGCTCATCCGGCGGCGGGGTGGAGGCGCCCTTGTATTCGACGTGGATCCCGCCCAGCGGGTAGTCCTTGCGCTGTGGGTGACCGACCCAGTCGTCGGGCATCAGAATGCGGGTCAGACCGGGATGACCGTCGAACATGATTCCGAACATGTCGTAGGTCTCACGCTCGTGCCAGTCATTGGTCGGGTAGGT
>CAZJNU010000160.1:0-1099 GCA_964547485.1 uncultured Actinomycetes bacterium | reverse complement strand
CACCGGCGACACCAACCCGCCATACCCGGAGACGTCGGGGCTACCGGACACCCCGAAGGCGCCGACGCGAGTTTCAACCACCTCCAGCGGGATTGCTGCCACGCCCTCGGGCGGCGCAACCGTGTCCGGAACGTCGCTCACCGCAACAGCCCCTTCATCTCGGAGGTGGGCGTCGACAGCAGCGCTTCCCGCTCCTGTTGGCTGATCTCCAACTCGCGGTCAGGGCCGATCTTGATGTCCTGCACCTTGGTATGCAGTTTGAGGATGGCGTCCATCAGCTGCTCCGGTCGGGGCGGACAACCAGGGAGGTAGATGTCCACGGGCACGATGTGGTCGACTCCCTGCACGATCGCGTAGTTGTTGAACATCCCGCCGCTGGAGGCACAGGCCCCCATCGAGATCACCCATTTCGGGTTCGGCATCTGGTCGTAGACCTGCCGCAGGATTGGCGCCATCTTCTGACTCACGCGGCCGGCGACGATCATCAGGTCCGCCTGCCGAGGCGACGGTCGGAAGACCTCCATTCCGAATCGACCGAGGTCGTAGTTCGCGCCACCGGTCGACATCATCTCGATCGCGCAACAGGCGAGGCCGAACGTGACCGTCCACATCGAGGTCTTGCGTGCGTAACCCGCCACACCCTCCACAGTGGTGAGCAGGAAGCCACTGGGGAGCTTCTCTTCCAGACCCATATGTGCCCCTAGTCCCATTCCAGCCCGCGACGACGCCACACGAACAGGTAGGCGACCAGCAGGGTGATGATGAACAGGATCATCTCGACCAACCCGAACAGGCCCAGCGCGTCGAAGGTCAGGGCCCACGGATAGAGGAAGACGATCTCGATGTCGAAGATGATGAAGAGCATCGCGGTCAGGTAGTACTTGATTGGGAAGCGGCCGCCGCCGACCGGCTGCGGGGTCGGTTCGATCCCGCATTCGTATTCGGAGACCTTGGCCCGGTTGTACCGCTTCGGGCCGGTGATACTGGCCACCCCGACCGAAAATACTGCGAACGCCCCGGCCAGGATGCCCAAGAACAGGATCGGGAGGTAGACGTTGCCCACGACCCACACCCTTCCGTATCGGAGGAACGAACGTGC
>CAZJNU010000159.1:0-4815 GCA_964547485.1 uncultured Actinomycetes bacterium | reverse complement strand
CTGAGTCCTTCGGAGGTTCCTGTTCGACGCGAGGCGCCTTGTCCTGCACCATCGAGAGAGTGATCAACGGTTACCCGACCCAGGTCACAGTCACCGCCACCAATAGGGCAGGAATATCCCCGGAGTCGGCTCCGGTCAGCGCTACACCCAGAGCCCCCGACCCGCCGGGACCGCCGCGGGCCGGTCACGTTGCGGGATTCCCGGCCCTCGGTCAGGCCTCCGTCGAGTGGCTCGCGCCTGCGCCTACTGGCGTGCCCGTCGCCAAGTATTGGCTGCGGGTGTCGGCTCCGAACTCTGCCAACCGATTCGGTCCGTGGATCGCGACCACCAGTACCCGTCGGACGCTCACGGGATTGACCCGCGACGCCACGTACCGGGTGCAACTGGTCACCGTCACGGACGCTCCGTGGTGGTCGGCGCCGGCAACCTTCTCATTCCGCCAAGCGACGGTTCCGTCGCAGGTACTGGCCCCGAAGGTCGCGGCATGGCCAGGACCTCGGCAAGCCACGATCACGTGGTCGGCGCCGTCGTCGAATGGTCGCAGCCCCGTCACCGGCTACCGCCTGCGCGTCTCCAAACCGAACTCGACCACCCAGTTCGGGGCCTGGCTCAGCCAACCGGCGAGCGCGCCCACCACGCGACTTACCGGTCTGGTGAAGGGGGCCAACTACCGGGTGCAGATCGTCGCGGTCAACAGTCAGGGCGGCGCGAACCCGGCAACGGCTACGTTCAGGCAGTCGCGATGAGGTATCCGCGGCCGACCCGGAAACACATCGCGTCGGCGGCACAGGTAGTTGCGGGGGCTGTGTCGTTGGTCGTCGCTCTGGTGGGCGCACCTGCGTTTGCCCAGGCGCCCGGGCAGTTGGGTGTGGCAGGTGTCGCCGGGCAGGATGTGGCCGCGGCAACGGGGTTGGGGGCGATGTCGCCGCGCGCCGGTATGGCGTCTGGTTGGTTGATTGTTGTGCCGGAAACGGGACGGAACCGCCCGCCGGTGCGGATCCGGGTGACGGGCCCGAAGCAGAGCCCGAAGGATCGCGCTGGCTTCCTGCGCGACTTCACCGGCAGCACTCCGGCTGGCTTCCTTGTTGTGCCTGGTTACTACACGGCGGTGGCCTTCGGTCGGGCTGTGCCGGGTGGTTCGCTTCAGCCCGTAAAGAGGACAGTCACGGTCCTCGTGCGTGCAAGGCAGGCGACGACTCTGAAGGTGGTCTTCAGATTCGTGCCTCCTCCCGTACCGGTGGATAAGGACTTGTCGAGGGTGTCAACCACGACTGGTGATGGGCAGGCAGCTGGGGAGTCGACGGATGCCAGCATGTCCGGCGACGGAACCATGGTCGCGTTCGAGTCCTCCGCGTCAAACTTGGTCGCGGGGGATACGAACCGCCTCGGGGATGTGTTCGTAAAGAACCGGACCAGCGGTGTCACTTCGAGGGTGTCCACATCTGCGGCGGGAGTACAGGGCAATGCCGCATCCTCGTCGCCCAGCCTGTCCGCGGACGGATCGAAGTTGGCTTTCATCTCGTCGGCGTCGAATCTGGTTCCCGGGGACACCAACGGGGCGTTTGACGTGTTCGTCAAGGACCTGCGATCAGGAATCATCACCCGAGTCAGCACTTCTTCGACCGGCGCCCAGGGCACGGGTGCCCTTGACCCAGACGCTGCGTGGCTGGGTCGTCCGGCGCTCTCCGGCGACGGCTCCAAGGTGGTTTTCGATTCCGACGCGACGAACCTTGTCGAGGGTGACACAAACGAGGCCAGGGATGTCTTCCTCAAGGACCTGAAGTCAGGTCGGACCACCCGGATCAATCCCGACGGCAGAGACGGAATCCACCCCACCATCTCAACGGATGGTTCCACCGTGGCCTACACCTCTGAGATTGACATGGCGCCGTGGCCGAACAAGCCCTCGGATATCTACGTCGTGAACCTGGCCACCGGAGTATCAACGGGGATCCGGGACAGGCGCTTCGCAGGCTGCCGGTGCGATGGTCCGCGCGGCCAGCGGCAGGCGCCGGCGTTGTCTGCCGACGGCACGAAAATAGCGTTCCTGTGGTCGTTCTTCTTGTCCCCAGACACGGGCTGGTACGGGCCGGACGCATACCTGGAGGACTTGCGCACCGGTGCCTTCACTCGCGTCAACGCGGGCCTGCAATGGCCGGGTGCGGAGTCGCCCTACGGCGGAGCGACAGGGTCGCTGGGGCTATCCGCTGACGGAAAGCGGGTGTTCTTCGGCTTCGATGACGAGAGCGTCGTGGATGGTACGTCCACTTCGCGGGTCTATCTGAAGGACCTGAGGCTCGGCGGGCTGCCCAAGGTGGTGAGTGCGCGCGCAGGTGCCTTGGCGAATCGCGCCTCGACATTCTCTGCGATCTCGGCGGACGGCTCCCTGGTGGCATTCGCGTCAGCTGCAGGCAACCTGGTGCCGAACGACACGAACGCTGCGAACGACGTTTTCGTCAGGCGTGTGCGATAGCTGGCGGGGACCCTCACCTCGCCAGTTGGAGTGTTCCTGTCCCCTCTGCGGGGGACAGACGCCGCGTGCGTCCTTTGTGAGACTTGGGGGACGGGAGTCAGTAGAGGACGGGGAGCCAGATGAAGTCGATGGTCGGTGTGGGCGTGGCGTGCGGGGTTGTGCTCGCTGGGTTGATGTCCGTGTCAGCAGCGGCAGCAGGTCATGCCGCGACCCCCCTGGGTGTGGAACCCGCCGCGGCCGTCCAGGCGGGGGGCTCGACCTTGCGGTTGTCGTGGTCGGCGCCAGCCCAGCCGGCAGACGTCGGCGGTTGGTGGAATCTGACCTTCACCGTCAGTGGGCCGCGGCAATCGCCGCAAAGCGCACCCTTCTCGAAGGTTTTCCGCAAGATGGGACAGGCGCAGCGCGGCTCCCTGGTCCTGCCGCGACTGGCGCCGGGCGTCTACACGGTCACTGTGGCGCCCGCGACCCCCGTCCCCCACACTGGTGCCTTCGACGGCACGAGCCTGGTCTCGTCTCCCGCGCGCATGTCCATCAGGGTCACGACCACCGGGACCGTCACCCTTCCGATCTCGTTCAACCGCTACCTGCATGGGTGTGTGCCCGGCCCCGAGCGGGATCTACGCGGCTGCAATCTGCGCGGCCGGAATCTGGCCAAGACGAGTTTGAAGTGGTCCAACCTGCGCGGCACCGTGCTCGCCGGCGCGAACCTGCACAACGCCGACCTGAACGGCGCCTTCCTGATCGGCACCAATCTCGCGGGCACCGACCTGGGCGCCGCCAATCTCTCGCGCACGTTCAGCAAGTCCATCATCGGTCCGCCCAAGTCCGTGCCCGCGACTTGGCGATTCCACAAGGGCTACCTGATCGGCAAGAGCGCGCACCTGGGTGGGCCAGTCGTCGGTGAGAACGGACCCGCAGACATCTCGGGCGCCAACCTCGCCGGGCTCGACCTATCCAACACCTACCTGTCGCAGGCCAATCTCAGCGGCGCCAACCTCACCCGAACGAAACTCGTGTATGCGACCCTGGACCGCGCCAATCTGTCCCGCGCAACTTTGACCTCGGCGAACCTGTCGGGGGCACAATTGCAGCGTGCCAATCTCGAGGGGGCGAGTCTGGCTGGTGCCAACGTCACTGGAGGCGATCTGAGTGGCGCAATCCTTCGGGGCGCCAATGTCCGGGGCGCGATCTTCACGAACGCGAATTTGGCCGGTGCCAACTTCTCCGGCGTCGATCTGTCCGGACGAGACCTGTCCGGAATGTCATTCGGCTACAACGAGTTGTGCGGAACCGAAGGCAGCGACACGCCCTGCCCGGACTTGTCCAACGCGAACCTGTCGAACACCAACCTCGCCGATGCGAGCATGGTGCGCGCGAACCTCACTGACGCCAACCTCACGGGAGCCGACGCCAGCGGCGCCGACATCCGCGGGGCGAATCTTTCAAACGCCAACCTCTTCAACACAAAACTCCGCGGCGCGTGGCTGAGCCTCGCGACGTTCACCGGCGCGACTCTCACTGGCGCCGACCTCCACGGAGCGCAGCTAAGCGGAGCGAACATGGCGGGGCTTGATCTGAGCGGTGTTAACTTGTCCCAGGTGTCGCTCGAAGCCGGGTTCGACGGCAATGGTCAGGCAGTTCCGGCGGACCTCACCGATACCAAGCTGGTGAACGCGAACTTGATGGACGCCACGTTGATCGGAACGATACTCGTCGCAGCGGATCTCACCGGGGCCAGCCTGGACGGCGTCTCCTCGTATGGCATCGTCGGGGTCCCGGAGGCGTTGCCCGTCGGATGGGCGCTCGTCAACGGTTCGCTTGTGCAGACTACCTAGCGGGTCCAGTGCGCCCCACCTGCTGCCAGTTCTTTGCGGCAGGGTGAGCAGGTCACAGCCAGCGGGCTGACGAGTGACTCGAGTAGCGGCCTTTCACTGCCGAAACGGTGGGATGACCACGGGCAATGAAGGGCCTGCGCCCTTCGCCGTCGCCGCGTCGATCACCGCGGCGTTGCCCGGCTCACCATCCCGGTCCAGGCCGAGCACCCTCGTCGTGTAGGCCTGGCCGTTGCGACCCGTGCCGTGCACGGTGCCGGTGTGAAAGTGGTGCCAGTGACCGTGCAGCGCCCAGGTCGGAGCCGCAGCGTCGAGGGCTTCGCGGAGCCACACCCGCTGGGCGAGGCAGTAGGCCACCACCTTGTCGTCGGCGAAACCGTTCACGGTCGCGTCGCCGAACACCGGGATTCCGGCTGGCGCCTCGTGGGATAGGAACACGTCCACCCCGCCGGGCAGGAGGATGTCCACGAGGGCGGCAACGTCGGCTTCGGTGATCTGCTCCTGCATCCA
>CAZJNU010000158.1:0-4818 GCA_964547485.1 uncultured Actinomycetes bacterium | reverse complement strand
CGGAGGTCGTCACTCTCCAAACAGGGGTCCAAGCCATCCCACCGGACCACAAAGGTGTCCTGCGTCGCGCGGCGGGCGACGGCTACGCCGAGGGCGTGCTGATGTCGTCGCTCTAGGCCAGACAAGTTCGCCGCGGCAAGCCTCTCCCGCAGGACACCCGCGTGGAACGTCATGGGGGTCTCGATTGGCTCCCTACGATAAGGGTGTTCGGCCGACCGTGTGCGAGGTACCCGAGGCGCCTCAAGGCCTAACGCGTCCACATGAGACCGCCGTTGAGAGCAAGACCCAATACTTCGGGTTCAACTTGTGACAGGTTCGCTCTGCCGTGACCAGCGCCCCAGTCATTCCGGATCTTCCCCAGGCCGCACGCGATCATCTTGGACTGCGCGGCAGCTGCGGACTGCTGTGCGTCAGACGCGAGACCACGACCAGGCTGATCATGGAGGAGCCCGTGCGCCTGACCGACAAGATCTGGGAACCCCCTACCCGGGCTTGGATTCCATCGGATATCCGGCGACTTCCACGGCCATCTTTGCTACTGCTTCGACCAAGCATTTGATGTCGGCTAGAGCTTGGCTGTCATCTTCAGAGTCGATGGATCTCGATAGCCGTTCTGATTCCTGGGCAATGCTTCGCCAGTTTGCGTCACTCAGATACTCAGGGCGTTCGCTTGCAAAGCGCGAATACCCGCCCGTAACGATTGTCTCCAGTGTCGAGCCCGCCGAGGGTTTCAGTCCAACTCCCGCCAGTGGCGTCCGGTCGGACGCGAAAGATCGACGATCCAGGTTGAGCCATGCCGTAACCCGCTAGCTGATGTATGTGGATCGTGAGGACCTGCGAGGCGGGTAGTAATGGCGGACAGCAGGATGTTGGTTTCTGTCACGAGGCCGCAGGCTCATTCCTGTCGGCGAGAACCGCCAGGAATGAATGGTTCAGAAAGAGGACGTCGCGACCCACCTTGACCCTGGTCAGTGCGCCCGTGCCCGTGAGCGCATCAAGGTACTTGGTTGCAGTCGGACGGCTTACCCCGCAGTTGTCGACGACATTCTGAATGCGGCAGTAAGGCTGGTCAAATAGCACCGTGAGGAAGTCGACGTTCGACATTCCCTGCGAGGTCCCCGCGTACCGGCCGCGAAATTCGGCTTGAAGGTCTCGTATCGCGAGAATCTTCTTAGTGGTGGCGTCGGAAGACTGCCGAACGGCTTCGAGCATGAACAGGATCCATCGCTCCCAGTTCCCCGCTGAGGTCACCTCGCGTAGCAGTGAGTAGTAGTCGTCCTTGTGTTCGATGATGTATCGGGAGATGTAGAGGATTGGGAGCCTGAGCAAGCCGGCATTGTTGAGCATCAAGATGTTGAGGATTCTCCCGGTCCTACCGTTGCCGTCTGCGAACGGGTGGATGGCCTCGAACTGATAGTGCGCCACGGCCATCTTCACGATTGGATCGAGTCCATCGTCGGCATGAACGAACCTTTCCCAGTTCGTGAGCTTCTCAGTGATGGTGTCGGACCCCTCGGGCGGCGCGTAGATGATCTCGCCGGTCGACTGGTTCGCGATGCGAGTTCCTGGCACCTTCCTAACGTCCATGTCGATGCCCTTGATTGCGGTGCAGACGTCGATTGCGGTCCGCGTGGTCAAGGCGCGATCTTTCATGTTCTCGAATCCCGATCTGAGTGCGGAGCGATAGCGCAAGGTTTCTTTGATCGCCGGATCGGTGGTTCCGTCGCCAATTTGAGCAGCTTTGAACAGTGCATCCGTAGTGGTGACGATGTTCTCGATCTCCGAGGACGCTTGTGCCTCCAGAAGTGAGATCGTGTTGATGAGGACGGACGGATTCGCCATGAGGTCAGATGCTTGGTCGAGCTTCGCGAGTTGGACCCGCGCCTCGGTGACGGATTTCAGGACTTGACGTGTCTCGATCTCTTGGAGACGGGGGGGCAGCAGGGGGAGTTCGTTGTACGGTTCAGTTGGGCTCCACGACATGTGAAGATATTACTAACATGTAAAGAATCGTGCATAATCTTTGTATGTTTCGGTGATGCGCAAAGATACTTGCCATGTGGTTCCTTCGTTCAGAGTGACCGCTGTGAGCTTGATGCCACTAGCGCTCCGCAACCGAAGTTTCCTACCACACCGTCGGAATGTGTGACCAGCCCTAGCTAGGCCCTCAACAACAGCAACACCCAGCACCACCGGAGTGCCCGCGTCAGCCCTACGGTGGCGGGCCCACACCCATGCCCGAACCGACTCCGCAGAGGAATCCACGGGAGTTTCGTCATTAACTCGCAGCAGCGGGTTGGTTACGAGACTCCATATGTGCAGGTCAGGAGGGTGCGTGTACTCAGCGTCTCGAAGGCTTGCACACGTTTTCGCGACTTCTTGCACACTTTGACGCTGAGTCGGCGACCGGAAAGTGCTGCTGACCTCCCGAATGCCGGCGCTTGCGGCAAGATCGTGATTGCGGGCCGATGGCTCAGGGCTTGGGGCCGGGCCGTTGGTTCTGCGGCGCGCAACTGCCCCTGCGCGGCGGAGCTGCCTGAAGGGGTGCAGGGAAAGCTGGTCCCAGCGATGCATTGGTGCGAAGGATGAAGTCTCGGCCATGACCTTGTGGTCGTCTATGTTGATGAGTCGGATCATTCCCACGGTCGCTCATCGAGGCTTCGTTACTGACGTGGTCCTACCTCGAATCCGGACGTCGGTGTTGCCTTCCGACGCCGCACGCGAGAGCTGGACGACCTCCTGGCCCCTGCTCTCCGTGCTGGCACGGTAGACCGCGCCACAATCATGCATATAATCATAGGTATATAAAAGGAGGCTGACATGACAACAGCCGAGCGTGTCTACCAGACGACAGATCTGACTAGTGCGACGAGGAAGGACTTCATCGCGGCTGCGCAGGCCTCGAGGGCGCGGCTGCGTACCCCGGATGGAGACTTGCTGGTACTGGTACGTGATGAGCTCATGGAAAGACTCTCTCGATTGGCCGACGACGGAGTCAATCTTGCGATGCTGGAAAACGCACTAGGGCGCCCGAGAGACCAAAGGACAGTTGCGGACTTTGGAAACTGGGCCTTCATCGCGGTGTTCGATGATGAGGACATCAACGCTTTCCGAACCGAGGTCGTCGAGGGCCTCGTTCTTTCCGCGGCGCGGCAAGACTCCGGTGCCCTTGATGAGGTGATAAACGCCTGGCGGCTAAGTGCGCGGACTCTTGAGGACCAAGTGGCCCGCGAAATCCTCACCGGCGAAGTTGCAGCAGAGGATTGGCTAGAGGCCGCTCCGCCTGTGCCAGGCGACTGAATCGTGACGAAGAGCGAGCCACGACCCCAGGCCTACTCGCCATTCCAGTCCGCCAGAAGGCCGGGAGGTCACCCCAGCACACGGCCTGAGTGGAGGGTCTTGGTGCACCGAAAGCATGCTCGGGCGTGGGCCGAGTTGGCGGACCGTTTCGGGGAGCGAAATGCTGACGAACTGTGGGACCACCTGACGTCGCGGCCAAACAGACCACCGCGATTGGGCACTGTCACCCCGATGAAAGGGAAGCTGGGCAAACCCCTTGCCGACGGGACTTCAGGGGTATTCCACTACGAGATATCCGGTGCTGGACGGGTAGATTACCGCTTCCATGCTGCATACCGAACTTCACCGGATCGTGCCGTGCATCCAACTGCATTCATTGTGAGTATCGACCACCGGAGTCACTGACCTCCCTGCCCTGAACAGCCGTTCGACTCTGGCGTGACCAGGCTCGGGTGATCGACCGCGCGCCCTTGTGCCGACCGGATCATGGCGACGTCTTAGAGGCTGGGTGTAATGAACGTCTGGGAAATCACCGCTGCCGCCGCGACAATCGTGACGCTGCTCTGGGCGGTCATCTGTTGACGTGTCCCGCGTGGACCTGGGCGACGGCACGACCGTCACGGTCGTGGCGGTGCGGGGGCCTCGGCCACGCACGGTGGTGATGCGGCAGGCCTATGTGGGTTTGCTGGATGAGGCTGTGGCGCTGCATGCCGGGCAGGGCCGGGCGGCGTCGGCGCCGCTGTTCGGGCTGGTCGAGTCCCGCCACAACGTCGTGTGCGCTGTCACCGGATCGTCGGTGACAGCGACCGGTCCGGGGGTCGTGATTTCCGCTGCGCGGCTGCGCGCGACCTGGCTGGTCGCGGCGATGTGCGCACCGGTGCTGTTGGCGGTGCTGCTCAACGCCGCCGGTCTGCGCTCGGCACGGACGTTGGCCGACCTGCTCACCTACTGCCCGCCGCCGGCCCAGCCCGACATCGACCGGGTGCTGGCCGCCCTCGACGACGGCGACGGCGGCGCTGCCGACCCGGTTGTATCGCAGGGGATGCCTCTGTCGGGACTCCCGCCGCTGGTGACGTTGTCGAGGGCGGTGAGCGGTCATGATCTCGGTACTCGTATTCAAACGGGTGCTGAAGGCGGTGCGCCGTTCCGGTGTGCATACCGAGTTGGAGGCGTTGCTGCGTCCGACCGGTCACGGTGGACGTCCACGCCAGTTGCGTGCCGACGTGTTCGTGGCCACCCTCATCGTGTGCGCGGCACATTACAAGGATCTCGCGTTGACGAACGTGCACCGCGTCTTGACCGTGGACCTGGACAAGAAG
The DNA here is from genome assembly GCA_964547485.1 of uncultured Actinomycetes bacterium. GTDB lineage: Bacteria > Actinomycetota > Actinomycetes > S36-B12 > UBA10799 > JACJWR01. The sequence continues at coordinate 199 of CAZJNU010000158.1, read as the reverse complement.
TATCGCAAAAAGTTGGGTGTGCTGTTCACCGCCACGGATGGAACGTCGCAGACGATCAGCGTGCGCCAGGTCCGCTACCTACTGGACACCTTCGAGAACATGTTGGCAACCAACCCCAGCCTGGCACCGGGGCCGTCCGAGGTAGAGCGCATCGAACGGACCGAAAAGCTGGACAGCATCGTCAATCACATCCTGGGCG
>CAZJNU010000157.1:0-4946 GCA_964547485.1 uncultured Actinomycetes bacterium | reverse complement strand
GGCGCCGGCCTCGATCGACATATTGCAGACCGTCATCCGGCCCTCCATCGACAGGGCTCGGATCGCCTCGCCGCGGTACTCCAGCACGTACCCCTGACCTCCGCCGGTCCCGATTCGGGCGATCACCGCGAGGATCAGATCCTTCGCCGTGACTCCGGTCGGCAACTGGCCCTGCACCGTGATCGCCATCGTCTTGAACGGCTTCAGTGACAGCGTCTGGGTGGCCAGCACGTGCTCGACCTCGCTGGTGCCGATTCCGAATGCCAACGCACCGAAGGCCCCGTGGGTGGACGTGTGGCTATCCCCACAGACCACCGTCATCCCCGGTTGAGTCAATCCCAGTTGCGGACCGATGACGTGCACGATCCCCTGTTCGACGTCTCCGAGCCGGTAGAGCGGCACTCCGAATTCGGCGCAGTTGCGCCGCAGCGCATCGACCTGTGCCCGCGAGATGGGGTCGGCGATCGGCTTGTCGATGTCCGTCGTCGGCACGTTGTGGTCTTCGGTCGCGACCGTCAGGTCCGGTCTGCGCACTTCCCGGTCGGCTGCACGTAGACCGTCGAACGCCTGTGGGCTGGTGACCTCGTGAATCAGGTGGAGGTCGATGTAGAGCAGATCGGGCGCCCCTTCCTGGGAGTGCACGACGTGGTTGCGCCATACCTTGTCCGCGAGTGTTAATCCCATCGTCGCCACCTACTCCTTCTCCGTCCGCCGCCGCTGTCTCGCCGCCGGTGTCTGTCGCCGCCATTCCGCCGCCACTGTTCCCCACTGCCTGAGCAGTACTCGCGGCGACCCCCTTGACTGTCCACTATTCGAGACGCAAGTATCACTCTATGGACAAGAGTACCGGAGTCGGCGTGCTGGACAAAATGGACCTCATCCTGACTGCGGTGGAGCTAGCCCCGCACCCCCTGTCCGAGATGGTCAGCGCGACCGGCATACCCCGTCCGACGGCCTACCGGCTGGCCACCGCACTCGAGCGGCTTGGATATCTCGAAAGAGATCCGGCTGGACGATTCGGGATCGGCCCCCGGATCGGAGAACTAGCCGCCGGCTCAGGCGAGGACTGGCTGGTGAGCATCGCCACCCCGATCCTGACCGGGCTGCGTGATGTCACCGCGGAGAGCGCCCAGTTGTATCGGCGCCGTGGCGAGGAACGGCTTTGCGTCGCATCCGTGGAGCGGGCCACCGGCCTACGCGACTCGGTGCCGGCTGGCACCTCCCTGCCCATGACTGCCGGGTCGGCGGCGCAAGTTCTGCTCGCCTGGAGCGCAAGCGACACGCTGGAGCAGGCCTGCCGCGGTGCCCGGTTCACACCGGCGGACCTGGTCGCAGTACGTCGCCGGGGGTGGGCGCATAGCGTGGCCGAGCGCGAACCCGGATTGGCGAGCATCTCGGCACCGGTATTTGGCGAGGCGGGCTCGGTACAGGCCGCCGTATCGATCAGCGGTCCGATCGACCGGATCGGCGACACGGCCAGGCCTCGGCAAGCGGAGGCCGTTGTCCGGGCAGCAGCGAGCTTGAGCGAGTACGTCCGCGCCCGGCGACCTGTCTGACCGGGGACTGTTCCGCCAGCCTGTGCACTTGAGGTGGATATACCGCACTCAACGCACACGCCGAGCAGATTGCGGCGAATCTTTCGAACCTGGTAGCCCCGACGGGATTCGAACCCGCGCTACCGCCTTGAGAGGGCGGCGTGCTAGGCCACTACACAACGGGGCCAGGTGACTGCTATTGAGGGGTGCGATCCGAACCGCGATCGACGAAATTCGAGGGCGCCGCCACAACGCTGGGGTACCAGGACTCGAACCTGAACTAACGGTACCAGAAACCGTCGGGCTGCCAATTACCCCATACCCCAAGGGTGATCGCGGCACCTTCTGGTGGCCGCGACCGGACCAGTATACGCGCCGAGGCCGCCCAGGATTCGCGACCCCGGCGGCCACAGCTATTCGGCCAACTGCAGCGCGCTCCGCAATCGCGTCAGAGAAGACTCCCGACCGAGCAACTCCATCGACTCGAACAGCGGCGGCGACACCCGTCGACCCGTGATCGCCACCCGGACGGCGCCGAATGCCTGCCGAGGCTTGAGCCCGAGTCCGTCGATCAAGGAAGCCCGAAGCGCAGCCTCGATCGCAGTCGTGGTCCATTCGGCCATGCTCTGCAGCGCTTCGATAGCGGCCGTCAGCACGTCGGCGGACCCGACCAGCAACTTCTCCCGATCCTGCGGATCCACTTCCAGATCAGCGTCCGCGACGAGCAGGAAGCCGAGCATCCCGGTCGCCTGGTCGAGCGTCTCTATCCGCTCCTGCACCAGTGGCGTGGCAGCGTTGATGAGCGCCCGCTGCCGATCTGTCACCTGGGTCGGTAGCGCGCCGTCTCGTTGTAGGAACGGAATCATTCTGGTCGCCAGATCCGCGGGCGGCAGTGCCCGTATCCAATCGCCGTTGATGGCTCGACACTTCTTCAAGTCGAACCGGGCGGGGTTGGGATTGACCCTGTCCAGTTCGAAGGCCTCCGCCATCTCGGCAAGCGAGAAGAATTCCCGGTCGCCACCGATGGACCAGCCGAGCAATGCCAGATAGTTGACCAGCCCCTCGGGCAGGTAGCCGTGGTCGCGGTACATCGCCAGGTGCGATTCCGGGTCACGCTTGGACAACTTCCGGTTGCCCTCCCCCATCACATACGGGAGATGACCGAAGGCCGGGGTGACGCCGTCGCCGACGCCGATCTCCGCCAGCGCGGCGTACATCACCAGTTGCCGGGGTGTCGAGGACAGCAAGTCCTCGCCACGCAGCACATGGGTGATACGCATCAGGGCATCGTCCACTGGGTTGACCAACGTGTAGAGCGGATCGCCGTTTCCGCGCACAATCACGTAGTCCGGGACATGGGCGGAGTCAAAGGACAGCTCGCCACGAACGAGGTCCTGCCAACGCAGCTCCCCGTCCGGCATCCGCATCCGCAGCACCGGCACCCGCCCTTCGGCCTGATACTCGACCACCTGCGCCTCGGTGAGTTCGCGGCAATGACCGTCGTAGCCGGGCGCCCGGTGCTCCGCCTTGGCCTGTTCGCGTCGCTGGTCAAGTTCCGCGGTCGAGCAGTAGCACCGGTAGGCGTGTCCACCGGCGAGCAGTCGATCGGCGACGTCCCGGTAGATCTCCATCCGCTCGGACTGTCGATAGGGGCCGTAGGGGCCGCCGACTTCGGGTCCCTCATCCCAATCCAGACCGGCCCACCGAAGCGCCGTCAGCAGCGCCTGGTAGCTCTGCTCGCTGTCTCGCTCGGTGTCAGTGTCTTCAATCCGGAACACGAACGTTCCGCCGCAGTGCCGCGCGAAGGCCCAGTTGAACAAGGCCGTACGGAGCATCCCGACGTGCGGATTCCCAGTTGGCGAAGGACAGAACCGCACCCGCACGTTTTCAGCCATTGCGAACCACCTCCCGGCCAGCCTCAGCGCCCGAGTCAGCGGCCGAATCAGCGGGCGAGTCCAGCACTTCAGCCCGGTCCATCAGCCCGAAGTCCACGGCGTCCCGCAGCGCCATCCAGGAGGCGGCCACCACGTTCTCGTGCACCCCGACAGTTGTCCAGTGGGAGTTGCCGTCGTCGGACCCCACCAGCACCCGGGTGACAGCATCGGTTCCGCGCACACCTTCGATGATCCGGACCTTGTAGTCGGCGAGTTCGATCTGTTCGAGTTCCGGGTAGATCACGGTCAGCGCGGACCGGAGGGCGTTGTCCAGCGCGTTCACCGGACCATTACCCTCCCCCGTGGCCACTATCCGCTCACCGCCAGCGTGCACCTTGACGGTGGCCTCACTGACGACGTGCCCATCCGCGCGCTGCTCCACGATCGCGCGCCACGACTCCACCTCGAACGTCCGCACCTGCTCCCCGAGGCACTCCCGCAGGATGAGTTCAAACGAGGCGTCGGCCGCCTCGAACGTCCACCCCTTGGATTCCAGGTCCTTCACCCGGGCGACAACCTCGCCGATCACGGCAGGTTCATGGCTGAGATCGACGCCCAGTTCCCGACCTTTCAACTCCACCGAGGCACGGCCTGCCATCTCGGTTACCAGCACCCGCATATCGTTACCGACCAGGCCCGGCTCCATGTGGTTGTAGAGTTCCGGATTCACCCGCAGGGCACTCGCGTGCAGGCCCGCCTTGTGCGCGAAGGCGCTCACCCCGACGTAGGGCTGGTGGGTGTCCGGCGGCAGGTTGGCGATCTCCGCGAGTGCATGCGACACCCGGTGCATATCGGCCAGCTGCTCGTCGGTGAGCACCTCGATCCCGAGTTTGAACTGCAGGTTGGCCGCGACCGAGAACAGATCCGCGTTCCCGGTGCGCTCGCCGTAGCCGTTCGCCGTGCACTGCGCGTGGGTGGCACCCGCCTCCACTGCCGCGATGGTGTTGGCTACCGCGCACCCGGTGTCGTCCTGGCAATGGATGCCGACCCGCGCCTCCGTCTCGGAGACCACCGCATTGACGGCCCGGGTGATACCGCTGGGGAGCATGCCGCCGTTGGTATCGCACAGCACGACCCGCTCTGCGCCGGCCGCGTGCGCGGTCCGCACCACTTCCAGGGCGTAGTCGGGGTCGTGGCTGAAGCCGTCGAAGAAGTGCTCGCAGTCGACGAACACCCGCCGGCCGGCCGCCCGAAGATAGGCCACCGTGTCGGCGATCATCGACAGGTTTTCTTCCAGCGAGGTCTTCAACGCCTCGCGGACATGGCGGACATCACTTTTTGCCACCAACGTGATGACGGGGGTCTCGGCCGCTAGTAGGGCGGCCACCTGCGGGTCGTCCTCGACCGCGACGCCAGCGTGCCGGGTGGCGCCGAAGGCGACCAGTAGCGCGTTTCGAAACGTGATCTCGGTGCGCGCCCGCTGAAAGAACTCGGTGTCCTTGGGGAGCGCGCCCGGCCAGCCTCCCTCGATGAACCC
>CAZJNU010000156.1:1504-5018 GCA_964547485.1 uncultured Actinomycetes bacterium | reverse complement strand
TGCTTCCAGATGACCAATCAGGAACTCGCCACCTGCACGATCAACGACATCCCGATCAAGGTGGCGCTGATCAACAATTCGTCGCTCGGGATGGTCCGGCAGTGGCAGACGTTGTTCTACAACCAGCGCTACTCTCATACGGACCTGAACTCGCACACCTTCCCCGACTTCGTCAAACTCGCCGAGGCGTATGGCTGTCACGGTCTGCGGGTTGAGAGCGCCGAGGGTGTCGATGCGGCGATCGAGAAGGCCATGGGGATGAACGACGCCCCAGTGGTGATCGATTTCCGCGTACATCGCGATGCGATGGTGTGGCCGATGGTGCCCGCCGGTACGAGCAACGACGAGATCACCATCGCCCGTGATTTGGCACCTGCCTGGGATAGAGGAGTGGAAGAGTGACAACTAGCACCCTGTCCGTACTCGTGGAGAACAAGCCTGGTGTGCTCGCGCGCATCTCGGCGTTGTTCAGCCGGCGCGGCTTCAACATCGAGTCGTTGGCGGTGGGTCCTACTGAGGATCCCGATATTTCGCGGATGACTATCGTCGTCCAGGTTGACCGGTTGCCGTTGGAGCAGGTGACGAAGCAACTGAACAAGCTTGTCAATGTCATCAAGATCGTCGAGTTGGACCCCACTGCGGCCGTCCAACGCGAGATCGTTTTGATCAAGGTCAGCGCGACCCCGGAGACGCGCTCGGGGGTGTTGGAGATGGCTGGCATGTTCCGCTCTCGGATCGTTGACGTCGCCTCGGACTCCCTTACGATCGAGGCGACCGGGGAGCGAGGCAAACTCGAGGCGCTGCTGGCAGCGCTGCAGCCCTACGGGGTGCGGGAGCTGGTGCAATCCGGGGTAGTCGCCCTGGGTCGTGGCTCCCGGAGCATCACTGATCGCACCAAGCAGACCGCCTGATTTCACCGGCGGCTAGGCTCAACCCCAACCCGAAATCGACACAGGAGTAACCGTGGCCGACATGTTCTACGAAGACGACGCCGATCTGTCCATCATCGCCGCGAAGAAGGTGGCCGTGCTGGGCTTCGGCTCGCAGGGTCATGCCCACGCTCTCAACCTGCGCGACTCCGGCGTCGACGTTCGGGTCGGATTGAAGCCGACCTCGCTGAGCGTGGCGAAGGCAGAGGCAGAGGGACTGCGGGTGGTAGATCCGGCGACAGCCTGTGCCGAAGCGGACGTGATCATGGTGCTCGTGCCCGACCCCGCACAGCGCGGCCTCTACGCGGAAGCGATCGAGTCGAACCTGACGGCGGGGAAGGCGCTGTTCTTCGCCCACGGCTTCAACATTCGCTACGGGTACATCACGCCGCCGGCGGATGTCGACGTTGCGATGGTCGCTCCAAAGGGCCCCGGACATCTCGTGCGTCGCGAATACGTCTCCGGCCGTGGTGTCCCAGCGATCATCGCGGTGGAGCAGGATGCGACGGGTCAGGCCTGGGAGTTGGCGCTGTCCTACGCGCGGGCCATCGGCGCGCTCCGGGCCGGTGGCATCAAGACAACCTTCACCGAGGAGACCGAGACCGACCTGTTCGGCGAGCAGGCCGTGTTGTGCGGCGGTGCCTCTGCGTTGGTGATGGCTGGTTTTGAAACGTTGGTCGAGGCGGGCTACCAGCCCGAGGTTGCCTATTTCGAGTGCCTTCACGAACTGAAGCTCATCGTCGACCTGATGTACGAGGGCGGTATCGCCAAGCAGCGCTGGTCGGTGTCGGACACGGCCGAGTACGGCGACTACGTTTCCGGCCCGCGAGTGGTTGACGCACGGGTGAAGGAAAACATGAAGGCGGTGCTGGCTGATATCCAGTCGGGGGCTTTCGCCGCCCGGTTCATCGCCGACCAGGATGCAGGGGCGCCCGAGTTCGCGGCGCTGCGTGCCCAGGCGGAAGCTCACCCAATCGAAGCCACCGGACGCGAACTCCGCGGGTTGATGAGCTGGGTCGATGCTGGCGACGACGACTACACGGAGGGCACGGCCGCCCGGTAGTTCGGCGGGAGGTCGGCCGCCCGGTAGTTCGGCGGGAGGTCGGTCGCCCGGGGCTCGCGGGTTGGCAGAGGGGCTCGAGCTCGCGGGTTGGCAGGGGCAGAGCTCGCGGGTTGGCAGGGGGCAGAGCTCGCGGGTTGGCTGGCTCAGGTTCGTCCGCCCGTCCTACCCACCAGTAACCGGAACTCAGCGTGCGCTATAGGGTACGCCCTGTTCCGGTTACCCGTCGGTAACCCCCGAGGCCCGCCGCCCGCCGCCCGAGGCCCGCCGCAGAGCACCGCCCTGGCTGGCCGCCCCGGCAGGGGGCCCGTGGCGGATCTCACGTTCGCGTGCCCGGGGGCGCCTTGGGTGCAGCGGCTAGACTGAGGGCATACCCATCGTCGTTCTACCGGAGCAGACTAGTGTCCAAGCCCGTTGTCCTCATTGCCGAAGAACTGTCCCCCGCGACCATTGAGGCGCTGGGACCTGATTTCGAGGTCCGACACTGTGACGGGGCCAACAGGGCCGAGTTGTTGCCGGCGATCGCCGAAGTGGACGCCATCCTCATTCGATCCGCGACCAAGGTCGATGCTGAGGCGTTGGCCGCGGCCGACAACCTCAAGGTCGTCGCCCGGGCGGGTGTAGGCCTGGACAACGTCGACGTTCCCGCCGCCACCCAGCGTGGCGTGATGGTCGTCAATGCGCCGACGTCCAACATCGTGAGCGCCGCCGAGCTCGCCGTGGGTCTTCTGCTGGCCAGTGCCCGCAACATCAGCCCCGCTCACCAGGCGCTGCGGAACGCGGAATGGAAGCGTTCCAAGTACAGCGGCGTCGAGTTGGCGGACAAGACGGTCGGCGTTGTCGGGCTCGGCCGCATCGGTCTGCTGGTGGCTCAGCGGCTGAGCGCTTTCGGCGTCAACCTGATTGCCTATGACCCGTTCGTGCGCCCAGCTCGCGCTGCTCAACTGGGTGTCCGGATGGTCTCGTTGGACGAGTTGCTGGCTGAGAGTGACTTCATCACGGTCCACCTTCCCAAGACCAAGGAAACCCTTGGCCTGATCGGCGACGAGGCCCTGCACAAGGTCAAGCCGACCGTGCACATTATCAACGCCGCCCGTGGTGGGATCGTCGACGAAGCGGCCCTTTATGAGGCGCTGGTCGACGGCCGGGTGGCCGGCGCCGGCCTCGACGTGTACGTCAAGGAACCCTGCACGGATTCACCGTTGTTCGGTCTTGACACAGTGGTGGCGACCCCCCACCTGGGCGCCTCGACTGACGAGGCACAGGAGAAGGCGGGTGTTGCGGTCGCGAAGTCAGTTCGCGCGGCGCTCGCGGGCGAACTGGTGCCGGATGCGGTCAACGTCCGCGGCGGTGCCATCGCCGAGCCGGTCCGGCCGTACCTGGCTCTGGTCGAGAAGTTGGGCCGATTGGCGACCGCTCTCGCCTCAGCGCCCGTGTCCCGGATCGACGTCGACGTGCTTGGCGAACTGGCCGAACATGACGTCAGCATCCTTGAGCTGGCAGCCGTGAAGGGGATGTTCTCGCT
>CAZJNU010000156.1:0-1404 GCA_964547485.1 uncultured Actinomycetes bacterium | reverse complement strand
GATGCCGGCATCAACATCGCGAACATGCAGGTAAGCCGTGCTGCGGGCGGCGGCGATGTGGCCATGGTGCTCAGTGTCGACTCGTCGGTGTCCGATGCCGCGGTGGCAGAGATCGCCACGGCGATCGACGCCAGCCTGGCGCGCGCCGTCGATCTGCCGGCCTGAGCCTCGTGGCGGCGACGCAGGGCGGAGCCGGGCCGGCCCCGCAGGCCCACCCCGACTCCGAGCAGTTGGCCTTGCTGGCGATGGACGCCGAGACCGATGCCGGGGTCAAGGAGCACGTGGCGCAATGCGCTGCCTGTGACCGCGATCTGGCGGTCATCCGATCGCTGCTGGACGCCGAGGGCCCAGCTGGTGCCGACGTCCCGACCCGAAGGTCGTCCGAAGACCGGGAGCAACCCGACTCGGCGCCCCCGGCCGCCGCGATGACGGCGATGGCCGATGGAAGCGACGGTGCAGCCGAGCCGATCCTGCAAAACCTGCCGCCGAAGGAGGCGCGCCGTCAGGCCGAGCGTCTGCTGTCGGCCCAGCGCAGCCCGCGACAGGGCCGACAGACGTTGATGGTGATCTTGGTCGTCGTCGTGGCGATGCTGCTGGTCGGCCTGCTCGCACTGCGCTGAGGGGCCCGGCGCGGACTTTGATGGGTCCGCGCGCGCGGCTGAGGGGTTCAGAGCGCAACCGGCGAGCGCAGCACCGGCGGGCGGGTCAGTCGCGCACCGCTCGGTTGACGGCGCTGACTACAGCCTTCAGGCTGGAGGTGACGATCGACGAGTCCACCCCGACACCCCACAGCACCCGCGACCCGACAGCGCACTCCAGGTAGCTGGCGGCCAGCGCGTCGCCACCGGCGGAGAGCGCGTGCTCGTTGTAGTCCAGCACCCGCACATCCACGCCCACCGAGTTGAGGGCGTCGCAGAAGGCCGCGATTGGACCGTTGCCGTGGCCCACGAACTCGATCGGGTTGGCGAAGTCGGTGGCCCGAACCCGTACAGCGCTCGCTCCGTTGGCGTCAGTGGACAGTTCGTAGTCCAGCAGGGCGAACCTTCCCCAGCGGTTGGGGTCGCCAGCCAGATACTCGTCGGCGAAGATCTCGAACATCCGCTCCGCGGTCACCTCCCCACCCGCGTCGTCGGTGACGGCCTGGATGACGCCGGAGAACTCGATCTGCAGCCGGCGCGGGAGTTCCATCTTGTGCTCGGTGCGCATGATGTAGGCGACGCCGCCCTTGCCGGACTGCGAATTCACCCGGATCACTGCCTCGTAACTGCGGCCCACGTCCTTCGGGTCGATCGGCAGGTAGGGGACCTCCCAGCGGAAGTCATCCACCGCGCAGCCGGCCGCTTGGGCGTCCGCGTCCATCGCCTGCAGGCCCTTGTTGATCGCGTCCTGATGGGAACCGGAGAA
>CAZJNU010000155.1:0-5020 GCA_964547485.1 uncultured Actinomycetes bacterium | reverse complement strand
GACAGTGCAGCGTCGGATTCGGGTTGTTCAAGCCGGCCTCGAGCACGTTCGCCATGGCATGGATTCCCGGAAACAGGTCCGCCAGGATTGGCATCACTCGCTCCGATGCGACTGCGGGGAAGACTCCACTCGCCGCATACCGACGCCGACCGAAGACCGTCACCTCCGTCGGGCCGGTGATTCGGGTGGCATACGGCAGGGCAGCGATCTCGGAGACCGTGATGTCCGGTAGTCGACCCATCCGACGCAACCGCTCCACGAATGCGAGCGAACCCAGCGAGCCGGGCATCAGCACCACGTTCATACCGTCCCGCAGGTACGGCGCCATCACCTCGGCGTAGGCCACCTGGTACATCGTCGGCACCACAACGATCAGGGCCTCCGCACCGGCCATCGCCCGACCGACATCCGCCTCCACCAGCACCGGCGCGACCCCGGTGATTGCCCCACGGGCAGTGATGGCGCCCGCCTCGGCGATCTCCTGCACCCCTGCGGCAAACGAGGGCAACTCGTAGAGGACGACCTCGTGGCCGGCGATTCCGAAGTCGGCCGCAGCGGCCCGTGCCCCATTCCCGCCGCCCAGCACAGTCACTCGCCTGATCGCCATGGACCCACCCTCCGCTCGACTGTTCCCACAATAGGAGCCGACCGGAGAGGACGCCGCTCGGCTGACGGAACCAGTCGCCTTCAATAGAGTCGGGCACATGAAAGCAACGAGCTTCGATGGCCACACTGCCACCGTCTTCACGGCGGCGCAGGCGGCCGCCAGAACCACGGCTGCACCCTTCGCCTGGATCGATATCAGGGCCGACGACCCCGAGGATGCCGAAGCCCGCGCCACGCTCGCGGCGCTGGGAATGAACGAATTCATGGTGAACATCGCGATGCGTCGGCAGATCGCCGGCATGCTCCGGGAGTACGACGGCCAACTGGTGTGCTCGACCTGGATGGCCGACCCTGCCTCTGATACCCCGATCGAGGTGCATCTGTCCTGGACACCTCGGCGCATGTTGACGGTGCGGTTCAGCGGGGACGCCGCGATGTCCGAGATCCAACAGCTGGCGGCAGGCCGGGAAGGAAACCTGTTCGAACGAACTGCGGAGGTGCCCGGGGTGGTTCTCAAGCTGATGCTCGCCAGCATCGACCGCCAGCTCACGGCAATCGAGCTGCGACTGACGGACTTGGATGGCAGGATCATCGAGAACGCCCAACAGTCGCAACTCACCGAACTCCGCTCCCAACGGGCCTCGTTGATGCCGTTCGCACGTCGATTCCCGGCGTACGCCGACACTCTCAACGAGACGCTGGTCGACCCGGCGACGCTGCCCGGGATGGACACCGAAGGCGCGGCGCAACTGCAGGCCTATGCCACCCACGTCCGTGACACCGTGGCCCGGCTCGGCGACCTCGGGGATGCGCTCCGCAATTGCGCCCAGGACTACCAAACGGAGATCGGTAACCGGCAAGGGAACCGGATCGATCAACTCACCATCGTGTCGATCGTCTTCCTGCCGATCAGCTTCCTCACGGGCTACTTCGGGATGAACTTCCAGTGGCTGGACAACGAGATCATGTCCTTGGCCACCTGGTTGCTACTGGGGGTCGCACTCCCGATTCTGATGGTGCTGTGGTCGATCCGGACGCTCAATCGGCACGGCTACGATGCTGCCCGATGGTGGAATCGCAGGCGCGCGGCGGCCCGCGCCGACAAGTCCGCTTCCCCGTCGAACTGACGCCGTCTGTCGGCTCTGCCCACCGCACTGGACCGGGCCGGGGTAGGTTCTGGTACCTGAGCCACACTCAACCACCGGGAGGACCGCGGTGACCTCTTCCGCCGATCTTGATCGGAAGACGCTATTAGAGACGATGGTGCGCTGCGGTTGGTCGCAGCACCCGCTGGCGAACCTGACCGAGGCGATCCATGTGATGGATCAATGGCGCAGTCGACTGCCCGCTGGTCGCGACCACGAGTTGGCGGGGGCGGTCGTCTTTCTGCTCAAGCGGGCGAACGAAAGCGACCGGCACCGAGGCGCTGTCGCCGCGGCCACCTCGATCCTTGAATTCGCCGAACCGCTTGGCCACAGCGCCGCCGTCCGACCGGCCGTGCTGCGCGCGACCTGCCCACGATGTGTCTCCGGTCACCGGAAATACGTCGTGTCGGCGTTGCAGTCCCTCGACGGCGGCCAGCAACACGAACTGGAGGTGAACTGCTCGCACGGTCACCTCCTAGGGCGGATCTCCGCCTTCATCGATATCGACGAAGCTGATGTGGTGCGGGACTCGGCTTGGCGCGCGCGTGGCCAATCGATCCGCTGGGAGGATCTGCCCGCCCTCTGACAGGCACATTCAGACCGGCCGCCGACAGTCGATGAGCCACCCACAAGGAGGAACCACCCATGATCACGGATGTGCCACCTTCGGAAACGCCCTGGTATCACCTACCGGCGGCCGAGACGCTAGCCATCTTCGAGACCTCGACAGACACCGGACTCAGCACCGACACCGCCGAGGAACGACTTCGGGTGAACGGTCCGAACACACTGCCCAGCTCGCCCCGACCCACTGTCTGGCAGGTCGTCGGCAAGCAGTGGCGTGATCCGATGACGGTGCTGTTGACCATCCTGATCGGCGTCTGCATCGTCGCCGACCAGCCCGAGACTGCGGTGCTGGTGACATTGCTGGTCCTCATCAACGTGGCGATGGGTGCCCAGCAGGAGATGAAGGCTCGCGCCAGCGTCGACGCCTTGGAATCGATGACGACGCCGTCCGCCCGGGTCCGGCGCGACGGGCGGATCGCGCTGGTGCCTGCCGCTGAACTGGTTGTCGGCGACATCCTGGTCCCAGAGGCGGGCGACACGCTGGCAGCGGACGCTCGGGTCATCACCGCAGCCGGGCTCGAGGTCATCGAGAGTTCCCTGACCGGCGAAAGCGCCCCGGTGGCCAAGGACGCCAACCCGGTGCCCGACTCGGCTGCCCTCGGTGACCGCAGCAGCATGCTGTACCAGAACACCTCTATCACCCGGGGCTCGGCGACAGCCGTGGTCGTGGCCACCGGCCAGGACACCGAGATGGGACGCATCGCGACCATGCTCGGCCAGGTCGAGTCCGCACCGTCACCCCTGCAACTGGAGCTGCGTCGGCTGACGATCCGATTGGCGATCGTCTGCCTGCTGGCAGTGGCCTTCATCGTGGTTATCGGCCTCGTCCGGGGACTGGACTCCAACCAGATCATGCTGGTCGCCATCGCGACCGCGATCTCCTCGATTCCCTCCGGGTTGCCCACCTTCCTGAACGCGATGCTCTCCTACGGTGCGCAGCGACTGGCCAAGGCGAAGGCGGTCGTGCGCAACCTCACCGACGTCGAGACGCTCGGTTCGGTCAGTGCCATCAACTCCGACAAGACTGGCACCCTGACCATGGACATGATGACTGCGGTCACGATGTTCGACAGCGGCCAATGGTTCCGGATCGAAGGTGAGGGCTACTCCACCGAGGGCCGAATTCTGCACGCCGCGGGACGCGAGCTACCCGACTTCACCACCCTCGGCTACGGGCTGACGTTGAGTAGCGACGCCGAAGTCTCCCCGGACGGCTCGGTGGTGGGTGACCCGACCGAACTCGCGTTGGTCGTGTTGGCCGCCAAGATGGGCGTCGACGCCGGAATCAGTCGGCGGGAATACCCGCGGGTGGCAGTGGTCCCGTTCGACTCGTCGTACAAGTTCATGGCGACCTTCCATCTGGCACCACTGGCCGACGGCGAGCCGGACTCGTTGATCGGCCTGGTGAAAGGCGCCCCGGACGTGGTGCTGGACCGCTGCAGCCATGCCCTCTGGCAGGACCAGGAGGTGCCGATCGAGGAGGTCCGGGAGCGGATTCGGGAGTCCAATGACGAACTGTCCCGGCAGGGGCTGCGGGTGATGTCGTTCGCCTATCGGGTGCTCGACGTGGGGCAGTTGGACACGGTGACGGCCGATCCGATGGCGGCCGTGGAGAAGCTGATTTTCGTCGCCCTGGTAGGGATCATCGACCCGCTCCGGCCGGCTGCGAAAGAATCCGTCCGGCTGTCGTTGCGGGCGGGTATCGACGTCCGGATGATCACCGGCGACCACGCCGTCACAGCGAAGGCGATCGCCGACGATCTGGGGCTGGGGCCTGGCGTCATCACCGGGCCTGAATTCGCGGCGCTGCCGGATGAGGTGGTGGTGGAGCGGCTGCCGCGGCTGCATGTATTTGGGCGGGTGTCACCTCAGGACAAACTGCGACTGGTCACCGTGATGCAGGAGTCCGGACGAACCGTGGCCATGACCGGTGATGCCGTCAATGACGCGGCGGCCTTGAAGAAGGCCGACGTCGGAGTCGCGATGGGCAGCGGCAGCGACGTGTCCAAGCAGGCCGCCAATATCGTCCTGACCGACAACAACTTCGCCACGTTGGTGCACGCAATCGAACTCGGCCGGGACATCTACGGCAAGATCACCGCCCAGATCCGGTACGTGATGGCCGGGCTGTTCGGCGTGTTGTTGCTGATGCTGCTGGCCAGTGCAGCGAACATCAACTCCGGCAGCGCGCTGTCGGCGGTGCAACTGCTGTTTGTGACGTTCTTCATCGGACTATTCCCGGCGATCGGCATCTCCACCGATTCGGTCGAACCCGGCATCATGACGAAACCGCCGCGGGACCCCGCGATCGGCATCCTGAACTCCTCGACGCTGCCCAGGTGGTTGGTGTTCGGGCTAGTACAGGCCGTGGCGGGCTTGGCCGCCTTCCTACTGGCGGACCGGGCCGGCAATAGCACGGAGGTCGCGCAGACGATGACGTTCGCGGTGATGGGTTGGTCCACTGTCTGGGCGGCGGCCGCACTGCGGCGGGATACTATTCCGGGCTGGCAAGGACCCTTCCTGCCGTACTTCCTGTGGCTCGCAATCCCCTTCGTCGCTACTTTCCTGGCCGTGAACTGGGACCTGCTCGCGGCGATGATCGGCAATGTGGCGCTGACCGGCACGCAGTGGGGGATGGTGTT
>CAZJNU010000154.1:0-5102 GCA_964547485.1 uncultured Actinomycetes bacterium | reverse complement strand
ACCGGAGTCGGATGCGCGATGGCATCCGTCCTCGGTTCACCGAAGCAGTGCACCTCGACGTCGATGAGCTGCCTGAGCTCACGAACTAGGTACTCCACATGGACACCGGCCCCGCCGTAGTTGCTGGGGGGCCATTCTCTGGTTATCAGTCCGGTTCGCACAGGCATCACGATAGAGGCCACGGTAGGTTGAAGCCGTGCGAAGTTCCCCCAAGGTATTAGGAATCGTCCTCGCCGGCGGCGAAGGGAAGCGGCTGATGCCGCTGACAGCCGACCGTGCCAAGCCTGCCGTGAATTTCGGCGGATCCTACCGATTGATCGATTTCGTGTTGTCGAATCTGGTCAACGGCGGCTTCCACCGACTCTGCGTGCTGACTCAATACAAGTCGCACTCATTGGACCGGCACATCACCACAACCTGGCGACTGTCAGCGTTGCTGGGCGACTACGTCACTCCGGTGCCGGCCCAGCAGCGGCTCGGCCCCCGCTGGTACACCGGTTCGGCGGATGCAATCTTTCAGTCGCTGAACCTGGTGTATGACGAACAGCCCGAATACGTCGCCGTCTTCGGCGCCGACAACGTCTACCGCATGGACCCGATGCAGATGTTGGCGCACCACATCGAGACCGGTGCCGGCGTGACGGTGGCGGGGATTCGGATGCCGCGTAGGGAGGCGCACGACTTCGGGGTGATCGAAACCGGAGCCGACGGTGTGACCATCGAGGCGTTCCGCGAGAAGCCAACCGATCCGCCCGCGATCCCCGGCTCCCCGGACGAGTCCTACGTGTCGATGGGCAACTACATCTTCTCCGCTGACACCCTCATCGAAGCCTTGCGTATCGATGCCGGCGACGAGGGCTCCGTGCACGACATGGGCGGCAACATCATCCCCATGCTCACGTCTCAGGGGCTGGCCAGCGTGTACGACTTCTCCTCCAATGTGGTGCCCGGGGCCACCGAACGAGACCGTCACTACTGGCGCGACGTCGGATCGCTGGACGCCTACCACGACGCCCACATGGACCTGGTGTCCGTGCACCCGATCTTCAACCTCTACAACCGCAAGTGGCCGATTCTCACCAACCTGCCGCCGTTGCCGCCAGCCAAGTTCATCGAAGGTGGCAACGCCCACGAGTCGATGGTGGGCGCGGGCACCATCGTCTCCGGCGGCCACGTGCGCAACTCGGTGATCTCCGGCGGGGTCCGCATCGATGCGGGCGCCTACGTGGAGGGATCGGTGATCATGCCCGGTGTCCAAATCGGTGCCGGGGCGGTAGTCCGCAACGCGGTACTGGACAAGAACATCACCGTCGCTGAGGGCGCCCAGTTGGGCGTCGACCTGGACTACGACCGCGAGCTCTACACGGTCTCGGACGGCGGTATCGTCGTGATCGGCAAGGGGCTGTCGGTACCACCGCTCTAACCTAGGATGGCGCCATGTTCGCCACTGTGAGTCAGGTCCTGCTGCCTGCGGCCGATCAGCCCTCGCCTCGACCCACCACGTTGGCCGAGTTCCTGGCCGAGAATCCAGAGGTTGCCACTGAAGTCAACAGTGAGCAGTTCGGCAGTCCACCCGATCATGTCTTGTACTACGTTCTGGGACTCGGCCTGCTGGCGCTGGTCTGGTTCCTCATCAAGAGACTCGCGAGGACTGGCCCGGATGGCTGGGCAGGTTGGGTCTACGCCGTTTTCGATGTACAGATCCAGACGCTTCGGATCTGGCTCTCCCGGTCGCCGGTGACTTTCATCTATATGGCCTGCTGGACCGTCACCTCAGTGATCATCCAAGGCACTCCCGAGCAGATTTCAGGCATGCTCGATCGGTTCAACAGCACAAACCTGGTCGGCATCGTCACGCAGCCGCTGCGGGTGCTGTTCTCCAGCGCCTTCCTGGTGGCCGACTACGGGGCCGCCTTCCTCGTCTATGTACTCGTCTACACCCTCATCACCTCGCGACTCGAGCAGCGCATCGGCAGCGCCCGGGTGATCCTCGTCTGCGCCGGGGCCCACGTGTTCGGGTCACTGACGATCTTGAGTCTGGAGGCGATTGCGGTGAAATTCCACTGGGTACCGGTCGGCACGGTGTTCACCCAGGACGTCGGGGTCAGCTATGTGATGGTGGGCAGCCTGGGCGCCTACCTGCTATTCGTCGGCAAGAAGTGGCGGCCGTGGTACTTCGCGGCTGTTGGAATCGGGATTCTGGGTCCGCTGATCCTGTCCCACACCGTGTGGGACCTAGGCCACTTCCTGGCCACAACCTACGGGTTCCTGTTTGCGCTGCTGTTGAAGCGCTGGGGGGTCAGGCAGGGCATCGGTTGGCGGTCCACGGCAGCCTCGCGGACGGTCCGACAACTTCCCACCTGGCAACACGACGAACCGACTGCGGGTCGTAGCCTGACCGCATGACTGCCACCCCAACTGCGACCGTGCCCACGTCCGCTGAGACCGTCACCATAGTCGAGGTATCCCCCCGGGACGGCCTGCAGAACGATCCGGCCGTGCTCAGCACAGGACAGAAGGTCGAATTGGTCGACCGATGCGTCAAGTCCGGGGTTCACCGAATCGAAATTGCCTCATTCGTGAATCCGACCCGGGTTCCACAGATGGCCGACGCCGAGGCCGTGATCGCCGGAGTCACCCCGGCGGCCGCTTCCTATATCGGGCTCGTGCTGAACGAGCGTGGTTTCGACCGGGCCCGGAACACCTCCGTCGACGAGCTCAACCTGGTGGTGATGGTCACCGACGAGTTCTCCGAACGCAATCAGGGAATGCCCACCCAGCGGGCGATCGACACGGTGGCGGCAGTCGCGCCTCGTGCTCGCGCGGCGGGCCTCTTCACCTCCGTCACGATGTCCGCCTCGTTCGGTTGCCCCTACTCCGGAGAGGTGCCCCTCAGCCGAGTGGCCGAAGTCGCTGCACAGTTGGCTGCGATCGGAGTTGACGAGATCGCGATCGCCGACACCATCGGTGTGGCGGTGCCGCGGGATGTGCACCGACGGGTGGCTGCTGTCCGGGAGGTGGTCGCCGGCACCCCGCTGCGCGCACATTTCCACAACACCCGGAATACGGGCTACGCCTCCGCGCTGGCGGCGTACGAGGCGGGGATCGACGTGCTGGACTCGTCCCTCGGAGGTATCGGCGGCTGCCCATTCGCGCCCAAGGCGACCGGCAACATCGCCACCGAGGACCTGGTATTCGCCCTCGAGCGGTCCGGGGTGCACACCGGGCTGGATCTGGACGCCCTCTGCCAGACAGCGGAGTGGCTCTCGGAGCAACTTGGAAGGCCAACCCCCGGGTTGGTGCAGAAGGCCGGGCCGTTCCCGCCTCGTTAGCCCACCCCGAGCTACCGCACTAGTCGCGACTCAGCCGAACCGACCCGAAATGTAGTCCTCGGTCTGCTTCTCCTTCGGATGGGAGAAGATCACGTCCGTGGGGCCGAACTCGACCAGTCGGCCCGGCTGGCCGATGCCGGCCAGGTTGAAGAACGCGGTGGTGTCCGACACGCGGGCCGCCTGCTGCATGTTGTGAGTGACGATCACGATGGTGAATTCGGTCTTCAGGTCGTGCACCAGATCCTCGATTGCCAGGGTCGAGATGGGGTCCAGCGCAGAGGCGGGCTCGTCCATCAACAGCACCTCCGGCTCGATCGCGATCGCGCGCGCGATACAGAGACGCTGCTGCTGACCGCCGGACAGCCCCGCACCGGGCTTCTTCAACCGATCCTTGACCTCGGCCCACAGGTTCGCGCCCCGCAGCGACCGCTCGACCACGTCATCGAATTCGGACTTCTTGACGCGACCGGACTTATCCAGTTTCAAGCCGGCGATGACGTTGTCATAGATCGACATCGTCGGGAACGGGTTCGGACGTTGGAACACCATGCCGACCACCCGACGCACGTTGACCGGGTCGACGTCGGCCGCATAGATGTCTTGACCGTCCAGCAGAACTTGGCCCTCTACCCGGGCACCCGGAATGACCTCGTGCATCCGGTTGAGCGTCCGCAGCACCGTGGACTTGCCGCAACCGGACGGGCCAATGAACGCCGTGACAGCCCGTGGCGCCACCGGCAGCGTGACGCCCTCGACCGCCTTGAAGTCACCGTAGAAGATGTCGACGTCTGTCAGGTCGATCCGCTTGGAGCGACTGGTGGCGCCCGTCTCCCGAATGTGCTGGGACTCCACCTTGCCTCCAACCGGGGTCCGGGTCTTGGCAGCGGAAACTGACCTCGCTGAGACCACTCTAGAACTCCCAGCGGATGACTCGGTACCAACCGGGGTATTCACATCGGACAGGGGTTCCATCATCTACTCCGACTTCGGCGCAAAGAACTTGGCGACGATCCGGGCGCCGAGATAGAGGATCATCACAAATACGATCAGGACAAGGGCACCAGCCCAGGCCCGCGACAGGGATGCCCCGGTCCCGCTTGAGATCTGGTCCCACACGAACGTCGGAAGCGACGCCTGCGGCCCCGAGAAGGCGTCGTAGTTGATGCTCTGCGACAAGAACGTGGTCAGCAGCAGCGGAGCCGTCTCGCCCGCGACCCGCGCGACGGCCAGCATGACGCCGGTGATGATGCCACCGATCGCCGTGGGTAGGACGATCCGCAGGATCGTCTTCCACTTCGGAATTCCGAGGGCGTAGGACGCCTCCCGCAATTCGTTCGGGACGATCTTGAGCATCTCCTCGGTGGACCGCACGACGACCGGAATCATCAGGATCACCAGTGCGAGGGCTCCCGCAAACCCGGAGCGTTGGAAGCCGAGCGTGAGCACCCAGAAGGTGTAGATGAACAGGCCCGCGATGATCGACGGAATCCCCGTCATCACATCCACGAAGAAGCTGATCGCCTTACCCAACCGGCCCCGGCCACCGTATTCGACCAGGTAGATGGCGGTCAGGATCCCGGCAGGAACTGCGATCAGGGCAGCGATCAGAACCTGCTCGATGGTCCCGATCAGGGCGTGATAAATGCCGCCGCCCTGCTTCTGCGGACTGACGTTGCGCATTGAGCGCTGCAGGAACTCGACGTTGAGGGCATCGATCCCCTTGACCACCGTCACGGCGAGGATCGCGATCAGCGCCACCAAGGCGGCCAG
>CAZJNU010000153.1:0-5122 GCA_964547485.1 uncultured Actinomycetes bacterium | reverse complement strand
GGGTCTTTCGGGGCGTCAGACAGCGTGACCCCGGAATCGGTCTGCTCCATGTCCGTCCCATCGTCATCCGAGGGTCCCGGGAGGTCCGGCTGCGCCGTCCCCGGGACATCGCTCACGAAGGAAGATCCTACGGCAGGGGGTGATGGACAACCCGCATTGACTGACCCCTGCCGCGCGCGTCACCCCGCGTCGGGAGCCTGCTGCCGGCCTCGGACGGCTGTGGAGACGAGTGCCAACTCCGCCACCTGCTGGGTATCCAGTCCATGGTCAGCGATTCGGGTCAGGGTGGGCTGGACCCGGGATTGCCAACTGCCGATCGCCTTGTTGTAGGCCTCCACAGTGCCGCCCAGCCGATCTCCCAGCGTTGTCAGGTGGCGGGCCAGTAGCGAGAGCCTGTCCACCAGTTGAGTCGCTAGTGCGAGGATCTCGGCCGCGTGGCCGACCGCCTCCTGCTGCCGCCAGCCCAGCGCGACAATTCGTAACAGCGACAGCAGGGTCGTCGGCGTGGCGATCACGATTCCCCGGTCGAACGCATACTCGAGCAGCGTCGGATCGCCTTGCAGGCCAAGGCTCAGCAGTGATTCAGCCGGCAGATACAGGACAACGAAGTCGGGAGCCTGCGGGAACTGCTTCGCGTACTCCTTCCCGGAGAGTTCCCGCACCCGCTGCCTGACCGCCGCGGCGTGGCGGTCCAGGGCGGCCTTCGGCATCGGGGAGCTGTGATCCCAGTCCCCGTCCCCGGCCGCCTCCCACTCGGTCAGCAAGGCATCCAGAGGCACCTTCGCGTCGATGACGATCTGTCGTCCGCCGCCGAGCTCGACGATGAGGTCGGGTCGGAGGGCGCCGCTGGGCCCGGCGACGGTGGCCTGCAGTCGGTAGGAGACCCCCTCCACCAAACCGGCAGCTTCGACTACCCGTGTCAGGTGGACCTCGCCCCACCTCCCCTTGGCCCCGGTGCTGCCGAGTGCGGCGACGACTCGATTGGTACCTCGCAGAACTTCCCGACTCTGGTCGGCAAGCTGTCGAACCTCGGATTGGAGGCGCCCGTAGACCGCATGCCGCTCCCGCTCGTGCTGTGCGACGTTACTGGCAAGCGCACGCAGGGACTCCGACATCGGACCGAGGATCTGCTCGACTGCAACCTCCGACTGTCTTCCCGCCCTATTCTCGGCCGCTTGCTCGGCCAGCACCTGCTGCGCGTCGGCGAGTCTCGCCTCAGCCGTGAGTGCTCTGCCGCGCCACACCGAGCGCGCCCAGCCGATCGCGACGACCGCCCCGATCGCGGCACTGGCGATGAGCCACCAGAGGGTGTTCCACCCACTCGAAGAATTCGTCATGGCTGCATCCTTACCGCAGCCCCCGACATTATTCGCTCGGATTTCCGCCGGGCATAACGATTCCCGCGGGGGCTTCTTGCGATTCCCGCGCGTGGCCGGGCCCAACCGCCTGCGTAGGGTGGCGGGCGTGAGTTTGACCATCGGCATCGTCGGATTGCCCAATGTCGGCAAGTCCACCCTGTTCAACGCCCTGACCCGCAACAACGTGCTGGCCGCGAACTACCCGTTCGCCACGATCGAGCCCAATATCGGGGTGGTCGGGGTTCCTGACCCCAGGCTCGCGGGGCTGGCCGAGGTGTTCGGTTCGGCCCGGATTCTGCCTGCCACGGTCAGTTTCGTGGACATCGCAGGGATAGTCCGCGGAGCCAGTGAGGGGCAGGGGCTGGGCAACAAGTTCCTCGCGCATATCCGGGAGGCCGACGCCATCTGTCAGGTCATCCGGGTGTTCGACGATCCGGATGTGGTGCACGTAGACGGCAAAGTGTCCCCGGCAGACGATATCGAGACGATCAATACCGAATTGATCCTGGCGGATCTGCAGACTGTCGACAAGGCCCTGCCGCGGTTGCAGAAGGAAGCGCGGATCAAGAAGGACCGTCTCCCCGTCTACCAGGCAGCAGAGGCCGCACGGGAGATCCTGGACGGGGGCCGCACCCTATTCCAGGCTGGCTTCGACACCGCCGAGTTGCGGGAACTCACCCTGCTCACGGACAAACCCTTCCTTTATGTGTTCAACCTCGACAGCGCAGCGCTCGGCGATGAGGCCGTCCGGGCGCAGTTGGCCACCCTGGTCGCGCCCGCGGAGGCGATCTTTCTGGATGCCCAACTTGAATCGGAGCTGACCGAACTCGATGAGGAGGAGGCGCGGGAGTTGCTCGCCTCGGCGGGCCAGCCGGAGTCCGGGCTGGACCAACTGGCCCGGGTCGGCTTTGCCACGTTGGGATTGCAGACCTACCTGACGGCGGGCCCGAAGGAGTCACGCGCCTGGACGATCCCGGTCGGGGCCACAGCACCTGAGGCCGCTGGCGTCATCCACACCGATTTTCAGCGTGGTTTCATCAAGGCCGAGGTGGTGTCCTTCGACGAACTGATGACCGCGGGCTCGATGGCCGAAGCAAAAGCGCGCGGCAAGGTGAGGATGGAGGGCAAGGACTACGTGATGTCCGATGGTGACGTCGTCGAGTTCCGATTCCAGGCCTCGTCCGGGAATCAGAACAAGTAGCGCCCTGGGCCCCGTCAGTTGCTTCCCGGCAGGTCGATGACCACGCCGGTTTCGCGTTCGGAGACCGCCCAGAGCGTGTCGATGGCTTTGGTCATGTCCCAGCGGCGCAGGATGGGCTTGCGGACTGGCGGCCCGTTGTTGACGAACAAAGGTCCATAGAATTCCCCGCCCCGAGCCTTCGGATCAGTCGCCGCGCGCAGTTGCGGCAGCGCCCCCTGGGCGGGACTCATACCGGTGCGGGCGGTGAGAGCTTCGAAGAACTTCTGCACCGAACCGCCGTTCGTCTCGGCCACGCTGACGGTCTGAAGATCGGTGTTCGACAGACCCGGATGTGCGATCAGGCTCTCGGCGGTCAGACCGGCCGTCTGGAACTGTCGTTGCAGGCCGATGCCGAAGTGGAAGTTGGCCAGTTTGGATTGGCCGTAGGCGCGCCACTCACCGTAGTTGCCGTGCAGGTGCGGGTTGGCGGGGTCCACCGGCCGGCCCATATGGTGCGCCGTACTTGTCACCGTGACGACTCGCGGGGCGGGTGCTCGCAGGATATTCGGGAGCAGCCGCCCGGTGAACGCCCAGTGGCCCAGATGGTTGACACCGAACTGCATCTCGAAGCCATCCACGGTTTGGCGTTCGGGGCACGCCATCAGGCCGGCGTTGTTGAGCAGGATGTCGATGGCGGGGTGGGTGGCGGCGATGCCCTCGGCGGCGTCAGCGACCGAAGTCAGCGATGCGAGGTCAAGGGCGACGAGTTCCAAGGAGGCGTCGGGGATCGTTGCGCGGATGTCGTCGACGGCGGCGTGTGCCTTGTCCTGATTGCGCACGGCCATCACCACATGTGCGCCGGCACCGGCCAGGGCGCGCGCACTCTCCAGGCCCAGCCCGCCGTTGGCTCCGGTGATGACCGCGACCCGGCCGGACTGGTCGGGGATATCTGCAGTGGTCCAGGACACGTGTTCTCCGTCTCGATTGGGTCTGATCAAGTGAGCGATCAGTCTCGCAGCGCAGGATAACCACGTCTACGCTGGCAGGATGCAGAAGATGTCTCTGTCGGGAGCCGGGCTGCTCCTGGGCCTGATACCGCTGGTGCTGGTCGGCTGTGCCTCGGGTGGCGCTGGCGGGGCGGCTGGATCGACCAGCCCGTCCGCGGCCGAGACACCCCCAGGGGCAACATCGACGACCGTCAGCAGTAACCCGTCCGCGCCGCTGCCACCGGTGCCGGTGGAAACCAGGACGCCGGATGAGGCATTCCTCGCATCGCTGATCGGGCTGACGCGGGCAGAGGCGACCAACAAGGCCGAGGCCGCCGGTTTCACCATCCGGATCGCCAGTGTGGACGGCAAGCCGCGCGCGCTGACGATGGACTACAGTCCGCAACGGATCAATGTCAACCTCGCCCACGACAAGGTCACCGAGGCCACCGTCGGCTGACAGCGCACCGTTGTCGGCGGTGCGCCCGCGGTAGCGCGCGCGGCGGGCAGCGCGCGGCGTGACACGATGGCGGGATGCCCCACAAACCCACGGCCGAGATGGTCGCACGCGAGGATCTGCGCAACGTCGCGATCATCGCCCACGTCGACCACGGCAAGACCACACTCGTCGATGCCATGCTCTGGCAGTCCGGTGCTTTCGGAGATCACGAGCATATTGCCGACCGGGTGATGGATTCGATGGACCTGGAGCGGGAGAAGGGCATCACGATCCTCGCGAAGAACACCGCGGTCCGCTATGTCGATCCCTCCGGACAGCGCCCGGACACCACCATCAACATCATCGATACACCGGGCCATGCCGACTTCGGCGGGGAGGTCGAGCGCGGCCTGGAGATGGTGGACGGGGTGTTGTTGCTCGTCGACGCGAGTGAGGGGCCGCTTCCGCAAACCCGGTTCGTACTGCGCAAGGCGTTGGCGAAGCGGTTGCCGATCATCGTCGTCATCAACAAGGTTGACCGGCCAGACGCCCGGATCGCCGATGTGGTCGACGAGACCTACGAACTCTTCTTCGACCTCGACGCGGACGAGGAGCAGATCGACTTCCCGGTCATCTATGCCTCGGCCAAGGCAGGGCGGGCCTCGACCTCCCGCCCGGCGGACGGGGAGATGCCCGACAACACGACGCTCGCTCCGTTGTTCGCCGCCATCCTGGACTCGGTACCCCCGCCGATGTACGACCCGAAGGCGCCGCTGCAGGCCCATGTGACGAACCTTGACGCCTCCCCCTATCTGGGCCGGTTGGCGCTCTGCCGGGTCCGCTCGGGCCGGATCAGGCGTGGCCAGACAGTCGCCTGGTGCCGCGCGGACGGGACCATCACGAACGCCAAGATCGCCGAGATGCTGATCACCGACGCCCTTGAGCGGGTGCCTGCCGATGAGGCCGGACCGGGTGACATCATCGCGATCGCGGGGATCGCCGACATCACTATCGGCGAGACGCTGGCTGACCCGAATGACCCGCGGCCGCTCCCCGTGATCCGAGTGGATGAGCCAAGCATCTCGATCACGCTGGGCAGCAATACCTCGCCGCTGGCCGGGGAAAAGGGCAGCAAGGTCACCGCGCGCCTGCTGAAGGG
>CAZJNU010000152.1:0-5193 GCA_964547485.1 uncultured Actinomycetes bacterium | reverse complement strand
TGGGGCCAGCGTGCGTGATCCGTTGGCTGATCTTCTTCAGAGCCCAGCGCACAATCAGCGGGTCAGCCTTGAACAGGTTCGGCAAGTCGTCGAGCGCGCCGCGGGTCAGGCGCACCACACACCCCGGGGGACGTTGGGAGGCTTCTGCGGCTCACCCATGTGTCACCGCCGGCCGGCTGCCGGTTTGCCGCAATGGGATCGTCGCTAGCGGCCGGCGGCGTTCAGGTCCTCCCGGATACGGTGCAATTCATCAAATTGATCCACCGAGATGACCGCAGCGACTGCGCGGCCGTGGCGCTCGACGATGATGTCCTCGCCGCGTTCAGCGTCCTTGCCCAGGCCTGCGACGCCGCGGGTCGACCGCGGGTAATCCTCCAGCCCCCGACACCCCCTCCCCGCCTCGTCCTCAACGACCACACCCCGACCGGCCGCGTATGTGACTGTGCGATCACATAACCGGCCTTGTGACCGTTCGATCACATGGGATATTCTGTGATCGAACAGTCACAGAGGAGGTGGATTTCATGCGTGCCACAACAGTTGCCGAAATTGGTGAAATCATCCGTGACCTTCGCACGACTCGCGCGTGGACCCAGAGTCAACTCGCTGCCGAAGTGGGCGTCAGTCGCGAATGGATTTCCCGTATCGAGACCGGTAGTCGACCCGACGCAGAAGCCGGCCTACTGCTGCGAACTCTGCACGCCCTCGACGCCGTTGTCGAGATTCACGAGCCGGATCCAAGTGCTCAGCTGCGGCTCGCTCGGATCATCCAACACGCGTCAGATGACTCATGAACGCTCTCCGCGAACTCAACGTCCAGCTATATGGCCAGCATGTGGGGGTGTTGTCTCGGACCGACGCATTCTCGAACAACGCTTCGCTGCACTATGCCGACAGTTACCGCCGTCAACCGGATGCGACCCCATTGTCCCTGTCGCTTCCGCTCACGCGGGCCGACCACGAAGCGGACAGGGTCTCCAGCTGGCTGTGGGGCCTGCTACCGGACAACGAAATCCTGCTTGAGCGGCTCGCTAGCCGCGCGCAGGTGTCCGGGCGAGACATTTTTGGGCTCATTGCCTACGTTGGCCGCGATGTTGCGGGCGCTGCCCAATTTCTCACCGAAGTTTCCACTGGGCCGGACGATGGACTCAAGCTGATCTCGGCCGACGAACTAGCTGCCCGCGTCGCCGATATCCGCCGACAAGTCGCCGAGCATGCGCCATCCGAATACGACAACGGTCGATGGTCGCTGGCTGGCGCCCAAGCCAAGGTCGCGTTGCGATTTGAAGACGACGGTTGGTACTTGCCGGAGGGGCGGGAGCCGTCTACGCACATCATCAAGCCGTCCATTCCCGGGTTCGAGAATTTTGACCTCAACGAAGCCGCCATCCTCAACACGGCCCAACGCATCGGACTCGTCGCGTCCGATGCCACAGTCTTGCCCCTCACAGACGGTACCCACGCGCTCGTCTCACGGCGGTACGACCGTGCTCGTGAGCCTGACGGCAGCTGGATTCGCATTCATCAAGAAGACTTGTGTCAGGCCCTCGGAGTACGACCTGGGCAGAAGTACGAGGCTGACGGAGGGCCTGGGGTTGCCCGCATAGCGTCATTACTCAAGCAGTTATCATCTGCGAGCCGAGATGCCAGATTCCGCTTCTTCGACGCTCTCGTCTTCTCGTGGGCAGTTGCGGCAACAGACGGGCATGCCAAGAACTACTCGCTCCTCTTGGACGGAGCCCAGGCGCGACTCGCCCCGATCTACGACGTCAACTCGGCGCTGCCTTACACCCGTCCGTGGGGACGCCGATATCGCGACGTCAAGAAGCTTCACTCGGCGCACACCATAAACACGACCTCCGCATTCACCCGCATCACGGTTGATGATTGGCAGGCGGTGGCCCACAGATTGTCCGTGCCTCGCGACACCGTTCGCGGCACGTTGAGGCGGATCGCAACACACGCTGCCGCAACTCTGCCTGCCGTATACACCGAGCTCGCCGACGGCATCGAACTTGAACCCGCCCAGCGGGTTAATTGGTCCGATGTCCTCGAGCAATATCACCACAGTCTGCACGTTCCCTAGCGGGAGTCGGCTCCGACCTGAGTCTGGTTGACACCTCCCCGAGTTACACCGCGGTGCTGGCGCCTCGCCCAACTACCTGCTGCCGCGACGTCTTGGGTGGCGAGGAGAGCACGGCACTCGGTGTCATCGGCCGCGACAGTTGACGTTCGCGATCCGAGTACTACTGAAAGGTATAACGGTCGCTGAAACGGGAACACTACCAACTGTGAAAACAAAAACAGGAGGAACAGTGAACATGCGAGCCAACCTTGACCCGTCGCAGGAGCAGTCAGCTACCCAGTCCCTACTCGCCGCTGCCTCGCCGTCACCGAGCGCCTGCACCCGCAGGCGTGGGCGCTCAGCGGCCATGGGCGTCGTCGCACTCGCCGTGGTGGCCGGCGCCACGGTGTCGACCGGCTCACCTGCCCATGCCGCCGGCCCCGAGCGTGCAGCCGAATGGGGAGTCGGACAACTCGCCGAGAGCTTCGCCGAAGGCATCGTCTTCGAGGGAGGTTCGGAAGCCTTCGGCCTGCTGTTCGACCTCCTCGCCGGACCGGACCCCGCCACTGCCGCCACCGCTGAGGCACTGCAAGAAATGAAGGGACAACTCACCGACATCCAGGGTCAACTGGCCGCGGTCGAGTCGAGTATCAGCGCGGTGCAGAGCGAGATCCATCTCGCCGAATCGGACACCGTGATGACGGACCTGTCGCGGATGAACACCGCCGTCAGCGCCGTGTATGACAGGAACTTCCTGCCCATCATCGATGCGGCGATCGCGCTGCAAGCAGCCAAGGCCAAGGGCGCGGACACCACCGCGGCCCAGACCACGCTCGATCAGGCGAAGAAGGAGTTCAAGCGGAACTTCGTCGCCGCGCGGATCGCGGAGATCCCCACCAACCAGCACAAACTGCTGATGCCCAACAGCGGGTTTCAGTCGGCGCTGAAGGTGGCGGGCAAGGTGATGATGGACAAGGGCTACGTCACCGAACGCGACTCGGTGTTGCTGAAGAAGCTGTACCTGGGACTGGCAGATCAAGAGGCTGCCGCGACCAGGCTGATCTTGGAGTACGACAAGCTGAATGGCTTCGACCAGCTGTACAGCGCCGACGCCGCCACCTACACCAAGAACCGCGCCGACGAGGAGAAGAACCTCCCGGCGCCGATCCCGAGCAGCGTCATCATCGACACCACCAGCGGTTCCACCCTCGGCTCGACCGCCTTCAACCCGATTGCGAGCGACCCGGACGGCAGCCCGATCCCCGGGAACATCAACTGGCTTCCGATCAACGCCGAAGGTGCGCAACTGGGCACCACCAAGATCACCGCGATCGTGGCCGACCACCCAGGCTGGCACCTGCCGGCCAACGCCGACATGGCCAAACTCAACACCGCATTGAGGCAGGTCCCCGACGCCACGACTGTCGCCGATCGGCTGCGAAGAGTCGCCCCCGACACCGGAATCGACGGCTGGCACTGGACCACCGCACTCGAGCGGCCCGTCGTGTGGACCACCGACACCTCGCCATCGAATCCGACGGAGTGCTGGACGGGCTACATCGAGGGTGGCAACTCGCGGGTCGACCGGTACTACTACCTGCACAACGTCGCGCTACTCGGTGGTCCGACAGTCTCGTTCGAAGCGCACCCCGGCGGTCTGTCACCAGAGTTGAACGGGCCCTACGACACCGATTCGGCCGACTCCTCAACCTGCGACGCCTACGTTGCCTACCAACTCATGGGGCAACCGGTGAACCAGGCCGGAATCGTGTTGACCCAGAAGAGCGCAGTCGCCTACATGGCCGAATAGCCACACGGCCGAAGGATCCCCACCCCGCTACTCACCGCGGTGCGGGCTACCCCAACCGGGGCCAGCCCCACCGCGGTGAGTGGCGTCTGCCCATCCGCCGTGGCCAGAGGCTGTGCCCGACGCGTGCGAGACGGCAGGGTCAGGGCCGTTCGGGTTGCGCAGTTGGTTCCTGCCCGTGCCGATCGAGCATGCGGTGGAAGGTTCGACCGGTGCGCCGCCGATAGACCACCTCGATGAGCAGGCTGACCAGCAGCGTGACGGCAAGGGCGATCGCGGACGTCGGAGCGGTCGTCACCATGTGCGCAAAGAGCACAGCGAAGAGAGCAATGCAGGTGACGACCGACGCGATGATCGGCCAGGCCTTGGCCCCTGTCTGGCTCCGAATCCGCAGGTGTCCGACGCCGACGGCTGCATAGACGATCAGGAATCCGGCGCTGCCCATGGATGCCACCGCACTGAGCGGAAAGATGAGAACGAACACGAGCACAAGGGCCGCTGTGATGAACAGGCCCTCCACGTCGCGCCCCCAGAGTTTGCGCGTGAAGGCCGACGGCAGGCTGCCGTTCTTCCCGATCTGGTAGGCGACGTTGGCCGATCCGAAGAGAGTGGCGTTGACCGCGGATGCAGTGGACAGCAGTGCTGCGATGGCAATCAGTGTGAATCCGACTTGACCCAGGGAGGGTTTGGCGGCGACCGCGAGCGCGGAGTCGCCCAATCCCTTCAATTGCTCCAGCGGGACGTTGGCCACCACCCCGATTGCGACAGCGATGTAGATGACGATCACAATCGTGACGCTGATGTAGATCGCGCGGGGCAATTCCCAGCTGGGGCGCTTCATGTTCGCGCTCGCGTTGGTGATCAACCCGAATCCCTCGTATCCGACGAAGACGATGCCGGCTCCGACCAGGGTGCTCATCGGGCTCGACCAGTGCGACGGCGACAATCGCTGTTCACCAACTTGGTTCAGCGCGACGAATGCGGCGACCACGAACACCACCAGGATCGCTACTTTGATGATGACGATCACGGATTCGGCGCGGCCCATTATTCGGCTACCCAGGAAGTTGACGAGAGTGAAAGCGACCACGACTGCGACGGCCCACACCTTCGGTGGCAGGTCGATGAAGGTGTCGGCATAGGCCGCGAAGCCGGTGGCATATAGAGCGATGGCAATGATGTAGGCGAAGTACTGGAAGATGTTGAGGGTGCCGGCGGTAACCCCGATGCCGAAACCCTTGACGAGGAAGGTCACCGCGCCGCCGACGCTGGGGAACGCCTTCCCCAGCTGCACGTAGTTGTAGGCGGCCAGGATCGCGAC
>CAZJNU010000151.1:0-5209 GCA_964547485.1 uncultured Actinomycetes bacterium | reverse complement strand
TCAACCCCCGTGTCGCACCCCCAACGTCACATCACTGACGAAAGACCGAGGCTAGCGACGTGACGGCTGAAGGTACGTCTGGTGGGCTGTTGGCGCGAGTTGGGGTGGGAGCGATTGCGGTGGTTGGCCTGATCGGCGCCACCTCTCCGGCTGTCTCGGCGACTCCGCCACCCCGGCCGACTGCCACCTCGGCGGTGGCCCCCGTGCCTGGACACGACACGTCGGGCCCGACGGTCCGCGGAGAACTGCGGCCGCACCTGACGTTCGCGCTCACGACTCCATCGCCGCGGCAAGGTCAGCCGATGCACTTCATCGGAAGAGCATCGCCGGCTACGGTCGGACGGCCGGTCGCGCTGCAGGTCTCGGTGCCAGCCTCAGCCAAGGCCTCGGCGTCCGCTCGGGCCGCAGGTTGGCAGACCCTCGCGTGGGGTCGCACCAACGCGGCATCCGCCTTCAGTTTCACCATTGATCCCGCCGCCGGGGTGCACACCTATCGGGCTGTGCTGCCCGCGAAAGGCTGGACCAGCAGGAGCGTCACCACCACCGTGGCGCCGGCGTTGTTCGACGTGATCGTCCAGCCGCAGGATCAGCGCACCATCGCGACCGTCACCAACGCAATTCGCACCGCCCGGGCGTCGGTCGACATCGTCGTCTACAACCAGGGCGCCAGCGATATTGCTGCTGCGCTGGCCGCCGCCAAAGCCCGACTGGCCCGCAACCGGCCGAAATCGCCCGCGATCCGGGTGATGGTCAACGGACAGTGGAACTCGGCCAGTAAGACCCACACCCAGAATGAGTACGTCAGTCAGATGATGACGCTGTTGGGGGTGGACCCGACCACCGGACGATCTGCCGACGGTGTGGTCGGCTTCAACTATTCGGCCACGAACTTCTCACTCACGCACCAGAAGACGCTGGTGATTGACGCCCGCAAACCTGACGGCCGGGAGTATGCCTCGGCCGCGTCGTTGCCCGCCACCGCTCGCGCGATCGTGGCAACCTTCAACCTGCAGGCCAGCGGCTGGCCATGGACGTATCAGGGCGCGACCCCGGGTTCGAACTGCGACGACGGCAATGTGACTTGTTCGTTCGTCGGTGGTGGAAAGGGGACGCGCGATTTCGGCGTCATCGTGCGCCGTCCGGCCGAGGTGTTCACGATCGAGCGGGTGTTCTCGTCCGACTTCGCCGGGCCCACGCCCACCGAGGCAAATCTGGCACTCGGACTGAATGGTCCGAACAGGCTGCTGGTCTGGAGTAACGGCACGATCGGGGTGGGGTCGCCGCCCCCGACCGGGTTCGGGCCCATCTTCAGCCGGAGCGCCGGTTCCTACCCGGCGTTCGCGGGGCAGACGGTCGGTAGCGGGTTCTACCCCTACCCGTACTACCGATGGGTGGAGGCCGCACAGGCCTCTCCCGACGTGCACCTGGGCACAGTGGCGGGCAACGCGAACGCTGTTCACCTGGGCATCATCAATCGGGCGGCCGCCGCGGCTCGCGCGGGCAGGCCTGCCACGCTCTTCATCTACAACGAGGAGGACAGCGACGACCAGGTGTCCGCCGCCCTCAATGCCGCCGCTGCCGCCGGTGTCACGATCAAGTTCGTGATGTCGTTCAACAACGCCTACGGCGGCGCGTATCAACAACTGGTGACCACCACCCGGCCGGATGGGTCACCCGTGAATGCCGCCGTGCACCTGTACCCCACCACCAATGACTACATGTATATCCACGCAAAGATGATCTACGCCGATCTGGACTCGGACGAGGTATTCGTCGGCTCGCAGAACTTTTCCGAGAACTCGCTGTTGCAGAACCGCGAATTGGGGGTGCACCTGCGGCAGGCCGATGGCACTCTCACCGCCGCTATCAGATCGTCGCTGACGGGCACCTTCGCCGGCGACTTCGCCTACCTGGGTGCGGATGTACCTGGCTGCCCGATCGTCGCCATCACCCCTGCGAACACCTGGAATCAGCAGAGCGCGGGGCTCAACACCGACACCGGCTGCCCGCTCGGAAGCGTCCATCTACCGGGCGCCCCAGCAGCGATCCAGGAGTCCAACAGCGCGCCGCAGACACCCGGATCGTACTTCCCGGCACCGTTGGGGCAAATCAGCAACCAGTACCAGCCGCCGCTGCCGCAGGGCCCGATCCGAACCTTCACCGCACCGGACCCGCAGTACGTCTGCCAGGACGCTTCCCTCGTCGCCGCACCAGGCGACTGCTCGACTCCTCCCTGAGGTTGCACGGCCGGCCCAGGTCCATCACCCGGGAAGTGGCAGAGTTGGCATTGTGGATGAGCAGATTTCTCCCACCGTGCGGCCACTGCGGCGAGCCGAGTTGGACACCGTTCTCGGCTGGGCTGCCGATGAGGGCTGGAACCCTGGTCAGGAAGACGCGACAGCATTCTGGGCGGCGGATCCGCACGGCTTCTGGGCCATCGAGGTCGACGGTGAATTGGTGGGTAGTGCGTCCTTCGTCGTTTATGGTCCGCGGCTGGCCTTCGCGGGCTTGTTCCTTGTGACACCGCGCTGGCGAGGCCGGCGAATCGGGGCCACGGCCGTCGTGGACCTGTTCGCCAATTCGCTGCGGCGGATGGATCCTGACCCGACCATTGCGATCGACGGTGTCTTTGTCATGCAGGACTACTACGCGAGCTTGGGCTTTCACTTCACACACCGAAATCTGCGGATGACCGGGGTGGGGCGCAGTCTTGAGGCGGCGACAGGTCGCATCAACGAGGCGCGCGAGTTGACCGAGGTCCCATTCGAGCGGCTGGTGGAGTTCGATGCCGAGCATTTCGGTGCCGCTCGTCCGGACTTCCTGCGTCACTGGATCGAACCGGCGGGCGGGCGCGGAGTCGCGCTGCTGGCTGGCGAGCGCGTCCAGGGGATCGGAGTGGTGCGACCCTGCCGCGTCGGCTTCAAAGTGGGCCCGTTGTTCGCCGAGCACGAAGGTGTCGCGGACGTCATCTTCGGGCTGCTGTCCGACTTTGCGGCAGGTCACCAATTGGTTCTTGACATCCCCGAGTGCAATCCGCAGGCAGTTGCATTGGCATCGCGCTACGGTCTCGAGCAGTCGTTCGGGTGCGCTCGGATGGTGATGGGTCCCGTGCCTGCCATCCCTTGGCAGCAAGTCTACGGTGTCACTTCGTTTGAACTAGGTTGACGTCTGTCGGTTGGCCCGACGGTGCGGTCACCGACACTCGCGAGGGGCCTAGTTGAGAATCGTGGTCGTCGTCGGTGCCTTTGTTGGGGCCGTGGATGTGGCTGCGGCGACGCTGGGTGCGACCACCACCTGGCAGTCTGTCGGTTTCAGTCCGACCGCGCGCAGCCCGCTGATGTCTCCGAGCCCCCACCGGGCGGAGGGAACGCGCACGATGGAGTACATAACCTGGTATTGATCGGGGTCGGAGTGCGCCAACCCGATCGCGTGGCCCAGTTCGTGCATGTAGACGGCCAGCCGTAGTCCGGTCGCCCCGCCGGTCAGGATTGGATCGGACAATGCCCGGTTATCGATCACGACAAAGCCGTCGATGATCCGCGGCGGGACTTCGGAGACTGAGCTGAAGCCGCCCACTCCGCGGTTGTAGGTTGTACCCGGTAGCAGGTCGGACCTGCCGTAGCCAACGCCGGCAGTGGCGAACGCCAGTGAGATCCCGCTTGGATTGGCGGGGTCGTACCGGTTCGATTTGGTGGGCATGAACTTGGTGCGACCGCCATACACAAGCGGCAGGCCCGAACGCGACTTGAGGTTGGCGATGGCCAATTTGACCAACGCCTCTTCCTGAGCAGTGCGGGTCGGGTTTGGTGCGAGCGCGCTGCCGAAGTTGACCTTCACGATGATGGCTGGCTTGCACGGATTCCACCGACCCGGACTGGCCTTGGTGCCACTCGCGGGTGCCCAGGCGCCCGCCGCCCCCAGGTAAGTCGACGAGAGCCACTTCAACACGGAAGTCGAGCGCCAGCCGTAGTAGCCCCGGGTGTAGGTGATCGTGATGGTCGCAGACCCTGCGGTGGTGGGCTTCGGCGTGCAGTACACGCCGTAGCTCACGATGACGCCGCTGCTGTTACGGGTAGCGGTGCGGTAGACGCAACTCACAGAGGTTGGGAAGGTCAGCCTGATCTGCGACGGGTACCTGATACCGGCGGCTGCGCTGACAGGGTAGGTGATCGGCATCGGAGCCCGCGGCGGGATGGCCGCGGCGGTGGCCTGCGGCGCGATAATCTGGCTGCGCGCCGCCGCGATGGCGGGCGTACCTGCGATCGCCAGCACAGCCGCACTGATCGCAGTCAGTGTCGCAACAGTCACTCTCGATAACCTCACTTTGGGAGTATCGCCCATCACAGGGGGTAACTTCAATAAGCGCCTACCTTTCACCGTATGGATCTCCTCGATGCTTCTCCGAACTTCGGGGAGGGCCTGGTGGCAAAGTGAGAGCCAGGGTGACGGATTCGTGACCCTGGAAACGGGAGACGAGTGACCCCGGATGAACCTCGAGGGGCTCACCGATAACAGCGCCTCGGATATCGCCACAGTCGATAGGCGACACGACGTCGCGCGTCAAATGAACCGCTCTCGTCCCAGCGCAGTTGAAACGGACGCTGACGGCGCCGAGTTTCATCGCCAGGCCAGCATGTGCTGCCAGCAACTGACGGCGATGGGCCACCCATGCTTCCGCAAGGTTCTGAGAAGCCGGTCGTGTCTCCCTATGTCTGTCGGTGGTCCGATGTACCCTTAGAACGTAAGTTCGAGTAGCCAGGTACGTTCAGTTCAGTTGTTTCGGTAGTTACTTTGGTTCGGTTGGTCGCCTTGGGGGGTGAACAGCATGAAACGGTCGTCGGGGCGTGGGCCGGTGGTGGTCGAGGTGTGGCGGGACTTCGGGCTGTGCCCTGCCGCCTCTGCTACCGATGCCGATGCCGCCGCCCAGGAGGCCGCTGCTGCCGAGGAGGCCGGCGCCGCCGAGGCCGCGGATGCCGACGCGGACGCAGAAGTCGCTGATGCCGGGGAGGGGCTGGATGTGTCCGTGTCGGGGGGTGTGTGGGAATCGCAGTTGGCGCTCCTGCTGTCGTTGTGGTGGTTGGAGTCGTGTCCGGGGTGGGTGTCGGCGCAGTGGGCCGAGGTGCGGTTGTCGTCGCCGGTGCGGGATCTGATGTTGTTGCCGCCGGGGCCAGCACTGTTGGCGGCGGTGGCGGCGATCCCGACGGGGGCG
>CAZJNU010000150.1:0-5257 GCA_964547485.1 uncultured Actinomycetes bacterium | reverse complement strand
CGTCAAGCTTGGTGGAGGCCACGTGACTGAGATCGTCCAGACCCCGCTCAAGAAGATGAAACTCTTCGCCGGTAGGTCGCATCCAGAACTGGCCGAGCATGTGGCCAAGGAGTTGGGCACCGAGCTGGCGCCGATGCAGGCCTACGATTTCGCCAACGGTGAGATCTTCGTGCGGTATCAGGAGAGCGTGCGCGGCTGTGACGCTTTCGTGCTGCAGAGCCACATGCAGGACATCAACAAGTGGATCATGGAGCAGTTGATCATGGTCGACGCGCTGAAGCGGGCGTCCGCCAAGCGAATCACAGTGGTGATCCCGTTCTACGGCTATGCCCGGCAGGACAAGAAGCACCGAGGGCGGGAGCCGATCACCGCCCGGTTGATGGCGGACCTGTTCAAGACCGCTGGGGCCGACCGGCTGATGGCAGTCGACCTCCACACCAGCCAGATCCAGGGATTCTTCGACGGGCCGGTGGACCACCTGTTCGCGTTACCGGTGCTCAGCGAACACGTCGCCAGTCGAGCGGACCGCGACCGAATCACGGTCGTGTCCCCGGACGCCGGCCGGGTCCGGGTGGCAGAGCGGTGGACCGACGTGCTGGGGTCACCGTTGGCGATCATCCACAAACGCCGCAACCCGGACGTCCCCAACGAGGTGAAGATCTTCGAGGTTGTCGGTGATGTGAAGGACCGGGTATGTGTGGTCGTCGACGACATGATCGATACCGGCGGAACCATCACCAAGGCAGCCGAGACGCTGTTCGAGGAGGGGGCCGCGGAAGTCATCGTGACCGCCACCCATGGTGTGCTCAGCCCGCCGGCGGCCGAGCGGTTGCAGGCGTCCGGGATCACCGAGGTGGTGGTGACCGACACCCTGCCGATCCCGGCGGAGCGGCGATTCGACAAGTTGACCGTGCTGCCGATCGCGCCCCTGATCGCGCAGGCGATCCAGGAGGTGTTCACCGACGGTTCGGTCACCCGACTGTTCGACTGAGCGGCGTCTGTGCGCTCGCCAGCACTGGGACTGGCCCGTGGCGACGGGACCGGGATTGGGAGCGACGCGCGCGTCGCGTAGGCTAACGGTGTCCCGGCGAGGGCGGCAGTTGCCGCCGTGATCGACGAGGCCTTGAACGTGAGGCGCGGATCGACCGGGTATGAGCTTGTGTCGGCGGTTGGGTCCCCACCGCCGGTCGAACCGGTCGAGGAGTCAGTTGTGAGCCAGGTCAAGATGTCCGCCGAATCCCGCAACGAGTTCGGAAAGGGCGCCGCCCGTCGGCTGCGCCGTGACGGCAGAGTGCCTGCGGTGATCTACGGCGGCGACACCGAGGTTATCCATCTCTCCCTCGACGCCCACGATCTGATGATGGCGCTGAAGCAGCCCAAGGTGGTGCTGGAGATCGCTCTCGGCGACTCCCCAGCCCATATGGTGGCCCCCCGTGACGTGCAGCGCGATCCGATCCGGTCGACCTTCGAGCACGTCGATCTTGTCGTGCTGTCCCGCCGTGAGGTGCGCGAGCGGTTGGTGCTCGGTCAGGCGATGGCCAAGGCCGAGCAGGTGGCGATCGAGCAGGAACTCGATCCGGTGGCAGTGGCGACAGCCGTGAGCGAGATCCTCTCCGATGAGGACAATGAGCTGGAGGCCGACGACGCGATCGCGGCCGCACTCGAGCAGGTGCGGGAGGCGATGAAGGCGCAGGCGGAGGCCGCCGCCGCCGCTGCGGCCGCCGAGGATGCCGCTGCCGACAGTGCTGCGGAAGCGGACGAGTCCGCAGACGAGGGCGCTGCCGACAGCGAGGAGTGACCCCTCCGTTGTCCGAGCCTCGGTTGGTGGTCGGGCTCGGGAACCCGGGCCCCGGCTACGCGAACACCCGCCACAACCTGGGATATCGGGTGGTGGAGGTGCTGGCTGGGCGGATGTCGGGCACCTTCCGGCGGCATCGGCGGGCGAATGCGGAGACGGTGGAAGGTCGACTCGTGGGCGAACGGGTCGTGCTGGCGAAGTCACGTACCTACATGAACCTCTCAGGCTCGCCGGTGGCGGCACTGGCCGCCTTCTACAAGGTGCCGGTGACCGGCGTTATCGCGGTCCATGATGATCTGGACCTGCCGGTTGGGGTGCTGCGGCTGAAGGCGGGCGGCGGTGACGGCGGACACAACGGCTTGAAGTCGATGCGCAGCTCGCTGGGCAGCGGCGACTTCCTGCGGGTACGGATCGGCATCGAACGACCGCCCGGCCGAATGGACCCGGCGGACTATGTACTGAAACCGTTCAACACCGCGCAGCAGGCCGAGGTGGCGGTGGCCATCGAGCGGGCCGCGGACGCCGTCGAATGTCTGCTGGCCGAAGGGCTCGGCTCGGCCCAAAACCAGTTCAACGGCTGATCCCGGGCCCCGGCGAGAGGACTTGAAAATGGACGACAGCAACGTCGCAGACGGCGCCCCGGGCGATGATGCCGCGCTCGCATCCGACCTGGCAGTCCGGGCGGGTGCGCTACTGCAGGGGTTTCGACGGGATTTCCCGGCCGGAACGGATGACCCTCGACTGGTGGCCAAGAAGCTGCGGGATGCTGCCGATGCCGCCTCCCAGGCATTCCTCGCCGCCGAACTGGCGCGCTGGCGCCCCGACGACGCCATCCTCAGCGAGGAGGCGGAGGATTCCGCGGCCCGGGACAGCGCCGATCGGGTGTGGATCATAGACCCGCTGGACGGCACCTGGGAGTACGGCATGGGTCGCTCGGACTGGGCCGTGCACGTCGCCCTGTGGCAGCATGATGTCACCGGGGGGCGGCTGTTGGTGGGCGTCGTTGCGGTGCCCGACGACGGTCTGCTGTTCAGCTCGGCGGCGCCGCAGCCATTGCCGCCGTTGGATACCTCGCGGCCGTTGCGGATCGTCGCCTCCAGGAGCCGACCACCGGCGACGTTGCCGGCCATCGTGTCCGCCCTCGAGGCGCGCTGGCAGGAGCTCGGCGGTCCGGCCGCCGGCGAGGTGGTACCGGTGGGTTCGGTCGGGGCCAAGGTGAGCCGGGTGCTGACCGGCAGGGCCGACATCTACCTGCACGACTCCGGTTTCTACGAATGGGATGTCGCTGCGCCGCTGGCGGCAGCCCAGGCCGCCGGACTCAGCGCGACCCACCTGGATGGGTCCCGAGTGACCTTCAACCACCGGCCGCCGTGGGTGACGAACCTCGCAGTGTGCCGCCCGGAGCTGGCGCAGGCCCTTGCCGGGGTGCTGGCCGCCGAAGCGACCGCACCGGGAATCTAGGCTGGTCGGGTGCATCTGTCTGGCCTGGCCCGCCTGCTCGCAGCCGATCCGGTGGCCGCCGAGTGGGAGTCTGCCGGTAGTCGCCGCGATGCCGGCGGCGGTCGACTCGTGGCGCCAGAGGGGGCGGTGCCGCCGATGGCCGCCCTACTCGCAGGGTTGGAGCGGGACCTCGATCGCGGCCCGCTGCTGGTCATCACGGCGACCGTCAGAGGTGCTGAGGACACCGCCGCCGCCCTAAAGTCACTGCTGGACCCCAGCGCGGTTGCGTTGTTCCCTGCTTGGGAGACGCTGCCGCACGAACGGATGAGTCCCAGTCCGGACATCGTCGGGCAACGCCTCAGCGTGCTTCGTCGGCTGGCGCACCCCGATCCGGGGCGAGTCGTCGCCGACGCCTTGGCGGTGGTGGTGGCGCCGTTACGGGCGGTGCTGCAGCCGATCGTGTCAGGCCTCGGCAAGGTCGCTCCGGTGGCGATCCGGGAGGGCCAGGAGATCTCCGTGCACCAGCTCGCCGCCGACCTGCTGGCGGCTGGGTATGAGCGGACCGATCTGGTCTCGCGGCGGGGGCAGTTCGCCCAGCGCGGCGGGATCGTGGATGTC
The DNA here is from genome assembly GCA_964547485.1 of uncultured Actinomycetes bacterium. Classification (GTDB taxonomy): domain Bacteria; phylum Actinomycetota; class Actinomycetes; order S36-B12; family UBA10799; genus JACJWR01. Next base: position 1,401 of record CAZJNU010000150.1, on the reverse strand, counting down.
TTCCCGCCGACGTCGCCGCACCCCGTGCGGCTGGAGTTCTTCGGTGACGAGGTGGACGAGATTCGCAGTTTCGCGGTCTCCGATCAGCGCTCACTCGACCTACTGCCGGACGGACTGTGGGCGCCGGTCTGTCGGGAGTTGCTGCTGACTGACCCGGTCCGAACTCGGGCGGCGGCGCTCGTCGGGCAGTATCCCGAGTTGGCTGACCTGCTGTCGTCGATCGCCGAGGGTATCGCGGTCCCGGGGATGGAGGCCTTCGCCCCGGTGCTGGCCGACGGGATGGAGACGATCGCCGACGTGTTGCCCGAGCGGTCCGCGGTGCTGTTGGTCGAGCCGGAGCGGCTTCGCGCCCGGGCCGAGGAACTGGTCGGCACGAGCGCCGAGTTTCTGGCGGCCAGTTGGCACAACGCGGCTGCCGGCAACGCGGTTCCGATTGACCTCGGAGCGGCTTCCTACCGGGAACTGTCCGACCTGCGGGCGATCACCGACCGGCGTGGGCTGGGCTGGTGGACGATCGCGCCGTTCGGCGACGGTGACCAGTTGGACGCCTCGCCGGTACCTGCCTATCGCGGGGAATGGGATCTGATCCTGGCTGATATCCGGGAGCGGGTGGGTGACCGGATCGTGCTGGTCGCGGCCGGGCACGGGTCGGCCCAGCGGCTCAGCGAACGGTTACTGGAGGCGGATATCCCGGCTGAACTGCTGGCCGAGGTGCCAACGCCGATGCCGCCCGGGGTGGTCGTCACCACCGGCGAGCTGACCACCGGACTGGTCGACGACGCGGCCCGACTGGTGGTGATGACCGAGGCCGACCTGTTCGGCGCCTCCGCAGTACGCGCAATCGGCGCGCGGTTGCCGTCGCGTCGCAGACGGGCGGTCGACCCGTTGACGCTGAAGGCCGGTGACCATGTGGTCCATAGCCAGCACGGCGTCGGCCGGTATGTCGAGATGGTGGCCCGGACCACCGCCGGGGCTACCCGGGAGTACCTGGTCATCGAATACGCGCCGAGCAAGCGCGGCCAGCCTGGGGACCGGTTGTATGTGCCCACCGACCAACTGGACCAGGTCACCCGCTATGTCGGCGGTGAAGCGCCGGCAGTGCACCGGCTCGGCGGCGCCGATTGGCAGAAGGCGAAGGGTCGCGCCCGGAAGGCCGTCCGCCAGATCGCCGACCAACTGGTCAAGCTCTACGCGGCGCGGCAGCAGACCAAGGGCCGGGCATTCGGACCGGACACCCCCTGGCAGCGGGAACTGGAGGAAGCCTTCCCCTACCAGGAGACACCCGACCAGCAGGCGTGCATTGATGAGGTCAAGGCCGATATGGCCCAGCCGGTGCCGATGGACCGGGTGATCTGCGGCGATGTCGGCTACGGCAAGACCGAGATCGCGGTCCGAGCCGCA
>CAZJNU010000149.1:0-5274 GCA_964547485.1 uncultured Actinomycetes bacterium | reverse complement strand
CCGCCGGCCAACGTGATGATCAGGACCAGAATCCATGGAGCGGGGTGGTCACCCCACGCATCCAACTGGATGCCGTTGGCCACGGTCGTGCTGTTGCTTGACTGGTCGGTGTGGAGCAACCAGAAGATGATGAAGTAGCTGACTCCGACCGTGCAGGAGGCGACGAAGAGGCCGGCGGCAAGGCGTTGGCGATCGAGCAGCAGGGAGGTCGCAGCCAGGCAGGTCAGTAGGCCCAGCAGGGTCACCCAGCCCGACATCGGATACCAGCGCCAGGCGATGGCTGCCGCTTCCCACCATCCCGTCGGCCAGGCGAGTAAGGCAACAGCGCAGGTCGTCACGGCCAACCCGAGGCCGGTCCAGCCAGCCCGCCGGATCGTCCGGGCGCGGTCGAATCTGAGCGGTTTGCCGCGCACGGTAGTGCTGGGTTGTGAACTCATCTTCACCCGGACCGGGTATCGCCCACGTCAGAACCACTCCGGGCGGCTGTCCAGAGTCGTGCGTTCGAGACTGTCGAGCAGGTCAAGTCGGGGTCCAATCGCGGGCAGTTCATAGCGGAAGAAGTATCGACCGGCTGCCCGCTTACCATCGTAGAAGTCCCCGCTGTTGGCGGCGGCAGTGACCATCTGGTCCAGCCAGAGCCACGCCACCACAAGATGGCCGACCGCCTCCAGATAGAGGCTCGCGTTGGCCAGCGCCAACTCCGGATCGCCGGTGGACCAGAGGGTGGCGGTGGTCGAGCCAACGCGATCGGCCGCCTGTTGTAGGTCGGCGGCGAACTCCGCTAGCTCGGCCTCGACATCCTGGGCGCGGGTAGCCGTGGCGGAGATCCGCGACAGGAGCAGCCCCAAACCTGCGCCGCCGTCGGCGACGACCTTACGTCCCAATAGGTCGAGTGCCTGGATCCCATGGGTTCCCTCATGGATCGGGTTGAGCCGATTGTCGCGGTAGAACTGCTCGACGTTGTATTCCCGGGTATAGCCGTAGCCGCCATGCACCTGGATCGCCAGCGAGTTGGCCTCCAGGCACCACTGGGAGGGCCAACTCTTGGCGATCGGGGTCAACACGTCCAGCAGCGATTTCGCCTCCTGCCTGACGTCCGGGTCGGCAGCGCTCAGCTCGTCGTCCAGAAGTCGCGCGCAGTACAGGCTGAGGGCGAGACCGCCCTCCACGTAGGACTTCTGCGCCAGCAGCATCCGCCGTACGTCGGTGTGGGCAATGATCGGAACCTGGGCCGAAGTCGGATCCCGGTCGGCGAGAGGACGCCCCTGCGGTCGGGTCCGGGCGTAGTCGAGGGAGTGCAGGTAGCCGGTGTAGCCGAGCGCCACCGCGCCTAGTCCCACTCCGATCCTGGCCTCGTTCATCATGTGGAACATGTACGCCAACCCTCGGTTGGGCTCGCCGACCAAGTAGCCAACCGCGCCGGCCTCGCCCCCGGGGGAGAATGCTCCTTCGCCGAAATTCAACAGGGTGTTGGTGGTGCCGCGGTATCCCATCTTGTGGTTGAGACCGGCGAGCACAACGTCATTGCGATCGCCCAGCGATCCGTCCGGATTCACCAGAAACTTCGGGACGATGAACAGCGACAGACCCTTCACCCCGGCAGCGGATCCGGGGATCCGCGCGAGCACCAGGTGAATGATGTTCTCGGCGAGTTCGTGGTCGCCGCCGGAGATCCACATCTTGTTGCCGGTGAGGCGGAACGTGCCGTCTGAGCAGGGCACGGCCCTGGTCGCGACATCTGCCAACGAGGAACCTGCCTGCGGTTCGGATAGGCACATGGTTCCGAAGAACCGCCCGTCGATCATCGGCAGCACGAAGGTCTCTACCTGCTGCTCGGACCCATGGGCGATCAGCAGGTTGGCGTTGGCAGCCGTCAGGAAGGGGTACGCCATGGTCGAGACGTTGGCGGCCGAGAACCAGGCGCCGCAGGCCATCGTGATGCAGGCGGGAAGCTGCATCCCGCCGACCGAGGCGTCCATCCCGGCAGCCATCAGTCCGGTGTCGTTGTAGACGGCCAGCGCGGCCGCCACCTCGGGGTGCATGATCACCCGCTCGCCGTCGAACCATGGCTCTTCGCTGTCATTGCGCTTGTTGTGTGGCGCGAAGTGCTTGGTGGCGACTTGCTCACTCAGGTCGAGGGCGGCGTCGAAGGTGTCGCGGGAATGTTCGGCGTACCTGGAACGCGCAGGCAATGCCTCCGAATCGAGCCACTCGTACAGCAGGAAGTCCAGGTCCCGACGTGAAAGCAGCAGTGAGGCCATGCGGCAACGATAGGCAGCGCACCGGCCGCGGCCGGAGGTGGCCCTCAGTGCGCGAATCCCGCCGTGGCTCCGTTCAGCGCAGGTAGTCGGTGAGAAGGGCGGGGGTGAGTCCTGCCTGCCGGGCTGCGGCGAGCGTGACCTGCAGATCCTGCTCGAAATCCGGCCTCAGGTGGAGCAGCACAATGCTCCCTGGCTGCAGCCCGCCGCGGGCATAACTGATGCTCCCGTGGTCCACCACGGTGTCCCATTGCACGACGTACTTCAACCCGCAGGAGCGCGCCGCCCACATGGTGGTACTGGACCAGGCGCCGTAGGGGGCGCGGAACAGCGTCGCCCGCCGCCCGGCGATTGCGCGAACGGTGATGCTCTGGTGGCAGATCTGCCACCGCTGGTCATAGAGGGACAGCCAGCGCATATCCGGGTGCGAGACCGTGTGGTTTTCGACCCGTATCCCCAGCGCCGCCGCCAACTTCCAGTATCGGGGCGCCGGCGTCATCATCTCGCCGGTCGGAAACATCACCACCGGTGTCCGGCTGGCGCTGATCAGGCTGAGCCACCGGTTTCTCCGGTCGATACCGTCGTCCACGGTGATGAACACCACGCGACGATTGGTGGGGACGTAGTACACCGGCCGAGACCAGTCCATCGTTACGGTCGGGGGTAGCGCTGCAGGCTGCGAAGCGCGGCTCGGCTGCCTTGGCGTGGCAATCGCGGTCGGCGGACTCGAACCGGTCCGCTGCGCTGCCGGCACGGATGAGGGCGACGGGACCATCAACGCGACGGCCAGGAGGGCGACCGCTGCCACGGCAGAGGTCGATCCCGGGACCCGGTTGCTGGTACGGGTGAGCGGGACCGCGGATCGTGCGGTACGTTCCGGTTCGGTCATTCTGCTCACCCCTGCGACCCACCGCGGGTGCCCTAGAAGCCTTGGCGTCCAACGCGCCTGGCACCCACACCCATTCTAATTCGCGGTTGGGTCGGGCCACCTCGGGTCGTTAGTCGGTTCGGGTGAGCCCCGCGCATCTGGCGAGCAGGTAGTGCACGGCCGGCCCGAACTGGGCGAACGCCGGATTCGTCGTCTGGCCATTGGCGTATCGGTACCAGATCTGCTGGGCGATAACCGCGAGCCTGAACAGGCCGTACACCTCGTAGAAGCGCCAGGAACCGAGGGTACGTCCGGTGCGAGTCAGGTAGTTGTCGACGATCTCATCGCGGCTGGGCATCCCCGGGATGTTCGACGGCTGCCGGCGAAACAGCCGGAAGACCTCATCGTCGTCAGCCTGCACCCAATAGGCCAGCGAGGCTCCCAGATCCATCAGTGGGTCCCCGACAGTGGCCAGCTCCCAGTCCAGCACGGCACGAACGGTCAGGTCCGTTGGCGCGAGCACCATGTTGTCGAATCGCCAGTCCCCGTGGATGAGACACTCGCCGCTGTCGGTCGGCTGATTGGTCGCCAGCCAGGACATCACCTGCTCGCCGTCGGGAGCATCAGCGGTCAGGGCGTTGCGGTAGCGCCGCGACCAGCCGGTCACCTGTCGCTCGACGTAGCCCGGACCGCGGTAGAAGCCGGACAGGCCCGCGGCTGCAACGTCCACCGAATGAAGGTCGGCCAGCAGATCGAACATGCCCAGACCGAGCCGGTTGGCTGCCTCCGGTGCGATGGTCAGGTCGGCGGGTAGGTCGGCCCGCAGGATTATCCCCTGGGCGCGGACCATCAGGTAGAACTCGCCGCCGAGCGGACTACCGTCTGCGGGACAGTGGGCGAGCACTTCGGGCACCGCGGGGAAGTGCGGTCGCAGTAGTCGCTGAATCTCGTATTCCCGACTCATATCGTGCGCCCCAGCCGCCTTCGTGCCTACCGGCGGTCGGCGTAGCACCAGTTGCAGGTTCGGGTAGTCCAGTGCGTAGGTGAGGTTGGAGGCGCCGCCGCCGAATTGGCTGACCGTCGGCAGTTGCTGGTCGGCCAATTCCGGCAGCCGGGCCGCGAGCCAGGTATGAACGGCCGCGATGTCGAAGGAGTCCTCGGCGCGGACCTCGCCGGTCGGGTTACCCGACTCGTTGGCAACTGGCCCGGGGGCCATCAGTGATCACCGCGATTGCCGGGGTCCAGCCGGGTGAGTTGGTCGCGCAGTTCCAGCCGGGCGATATCGCGAAGGTGGACCTCGTCTGGGCCGTCTGCGATTCGCAGCGTCCGCAGCCCCGCCCACATCTCGGCGAGCGGCGTGTCATCACTGACCCCCTCTGCGCCGAACACTTGGATGGCTCGGTCCAGCACCGCCAGCGCAGCATTGGGTGCGACCACCTTGATGGCGGCAATCTCCTTGCGGGCACCCTTGGCGCCGACCTGGTCGATCATCCAGGCGGCCCGCATCGTCAGCAGCCGCGCCTGGTCCAGTTCGATCCGCGATCGCGCGATCCACTCCGCGATCACGCCCTGTCGGGCAAGCGGTTTGCCGAATGTCTCCCGAGTCATGGCGCGCTCGCACATCAGATCCAGTGCCCGCTCGGCCATCCCGATGGATCGCATGCAGTGGTGGATCCTGCCTGGACCGAGTCGCGCCTGGGCGATGGCGAACCCGGAACCTTCGTCTCCGAGCAGGTTCGTCACCGGCACCCGGACATCGGCGAAGTCGATCTCGGCGTGACCGTGCTGGTCGTGGTAGCCGAACACTGCCGTCGACCGCAGCACCGTGACGCCGGGGGTATCGATCGGCACGATCACCATTGATTGCTGTCGGTAGGTGGCCTCGGTTGGGTCGGTCTTGCCCATCACGATGAGGACGTTGCAGCGGGGATCCATCGCGCCGGTACTCCACCACTTCCGGCCGTTGATGACGTACTCCGGGCCGTCCCGAACAATGCTGGTGGCGATGTTGCGGGCATCGGAGGAGGCGACCCCGGGCTCGGTCATCGAGAAGGCCGAACGAGTCTCACCGGCCAGCAGCGGCGCCAGCCAGCGTTGCTGTTGCTCGGGGGTGCCGAACATGTCCAGGATCTCCATGTTCCCGGTATC
>CAZJNU010000148.1:0-5287 GCA_964547485.1 uncultured Actinomycetes bacterium | reverse complement strand
ACGGCGCGAGCACCACAGGGTGCGGTCGCAGCGTGCCCAAGGCGTGCATCCACGACCCGGGAAGGGCCACCCACACCTGTGTCCTACGACGCCAGCGACATCACCGTCCTCGAGGGACTCGATGCAGTCCGCAAGCGACCGGGCATGTACATCGGCTCCACCGGCGAGCGCGGACTCCATCACCTTGTCTACGAGGTGGTGGACAACTCCGTAGACGAAGCGCTCGCAGGTTTCTGCGACACCATCGACGTCACGCTGCTGCCCGACGGCGGAGTTCGCGTGGTGGACAACGGCCGGGGAATCCCGGTGGACATGCACCCGGTCGAGAAGAAGCCGGCGGTCGAGGTTGTGTTGACCGTGCTGCACGCAGGCGGAAAGTTCGGCGGTAGCGGGTACGCGGTCTCCGGCGGGCTGCACGGTGTCGGCGTTTCGGTAGTCAATGCGCTGTCCCGGGAGCTCGACATCAGCGTTCGGCGGGACGGAGCGATCTGGGAGCAGTCCTACGACCGCGGGGTGCCGCGGGCCCAACTGGTGCAGGCAGGGGCGACGGACAGTGCCGGCACCACCGTCACGTTCTGGGCGGATGAGCAGATCTTCGAGACCACCCGCTACGACTTCGACATCCTCGCCCGGCGGTTCCAGGAGATGGCCTTCCTGAACAAGGGCCTGACGCTGAAGTTGCGGGATGAACGACGTCCGGTGACCGTCGCAGAGGACCTCGGTGTCGACGATGGGGAGGACGTCGACGGAGTTCGGGAGGTCAGTTACCACTACTCGGGTGGCATTGCCGATTTCGTCCGGCACCTGAACAGCACCAAGGGGCCGTCACATCCGACCGTCATCTATTTCGAGTCTGAGGCGGAGGACCGGCGGATCAGTGCGGAGGTTGCGCTGCAGTGGAATTCCGGGTTCGCCGAGTCCGTCTACACCTTCGCCAACACGATCAACACCACCGAGGGTGGCACCCATGAGGAGGGATTCCGCACCGCGCTGACGTCGCTGGTCAACCGCTATGCGCGCGACTGGGGTGTGATCAAGGAGAAGGAGCCGAACCTTTCGGGGGAAGACATTCGAGAGGGCCTGACCGCCATCGTCTCGGTGAAGTTGCGGGAGCCGCAGTTCGAAGGTCAGACGAAGACGAAATTGGGCAACACCGAGGCCAAGACGTTCGTCCAGAAGGTGACCAACGAATTCCTCGCCGACTGGTTCGACAAGAACCCGGCAGAGGGCAAGGACATTGCCCGGAAGTCCCAGCAGGCATCGGTGGCACGAATCGCGGCCCGGAAGGCCCGCGATCTCGCGCGCAACCGCAAGGGTCTACTCGGCGGTGCGGGTCTGCCCGGCAAGCTCATCGACTGTTCGAGTAACAACCCTGAGGACTGTGAGGTGTTCATCGTCGAGGGCGACTCCGCGGGTGGATCCGCTCGCAGTGGCCGCGATCCGGCGACGCAGGCCATCCTACCGATCCGGGGGAAGATCCTGAACGTGGAGCGGGCGCGGCTGGACAAGGTGCTGGCGAACACCGAGGTGCAGGCGATGATCTCCGCGCTGGGTGCGGGTATCCAGGAGGAGTTTGACATCCACAAGCTTCGGTACCACAAGATGGTGCTGATGGCGGATGCCGACGTCGATGGCCAGCACATTCGTACCCTGCTGCTCACGTTGTTGTTCCGATTTATGCGGCCACTGCTCGAACTCGGCCACGTGTATCTCGCCCAACCGCCGTTGTACAAGATCAAATGGTCGAAAGCCGCCCCCGACTATGCCTATTCGGATAGGGAACGGGATGCCTTACTGGAAGGCGGCCTGGCGGCGGGGAAGAAGCTCCCGAAGGAGTCGATTCAGCGGTACAAGGGTCTCGGTGAGATGAACGCGTCCGAGTTGTGGGAGACGACGATGGACCCCGAGCACCGGGTGCTGTTGCAGGTCACCTTGGACGATGCCGCACAGGCCGACGAACTTTTCTCGATGCTGATGGGTGAAGACGTCGAATCCCGCCGCAAGTTCATTCAACGCAACGCCAAGGACGTGCGCTTCCTCGATGTCTGAGCCCAGGGCGACCGCGCGGCCCGAGACGCGACCAGTAACCATCATGTGGAGGAACCCCAGCCGTGGCTGATGACATAACAGCAGCTCCACCGGAGTCCCCGGGCCAGCACGGCCGGATCGAGCCGGTCGAAATCCAGGCAGAGATGCAGCGTTCCTACCTGGACTACGCGATGAGTGTGATTGTCGGCCGAGCCCTGCCGGACGTCACCGACGGTCTGAAACCGGTCCATCGACGGGTGCTCTACGCCATGTACGACGGCGGATACCGGCCGGACCGCGGGTACTTCAAGTGCACCCGAGTGATCGGCGATGTGCTCGGTAACTACCACCCGCACGGAGACTCCTCGGTCTACGACGCATTGGTGCGACTAGAGCAGCCGTGGTCGCTGCGCTACCCGCTGGTGGACGGCCAGGGCAACTTCGGCTCCCCCGGAAACGATCCGGCCGCCGCTCACCGGTACACCGAGTGCCGGATGTCGCCGTTGGCGATGGAGATGGTCCGGGACATCGACGAGGAGACCGTCGACTTCACCCCCAACTACGACGGTCGAACGCTCGAGCCGCTACTGCTGCCGTCCCGGTTTCCCAACCTGTTGGTGAACGGCTCAGCGGGGATCGCCGTCGGAATGGCCACCAACATTCCGCCCCACAACCTCCGCGAGGTCAACGAGGGTGTGCAGTGGGCGCTCGCCCACCCGGAGGCAAGCCGGGAGGAACTACTTGAGGCTCTGATCGAGCGCATCCCGGCTCCCGACTTCCCGACTGGCGCCCTCATCGTGGGCAAGCGGGGGATAGACGACGCCTACCGCACCGGTCGCGGTTCAGTTGTGCTGCGGGCAGTCATCGACATTGAAGAGGATTCCCGGGGCCGCACCTGCCTGGTGATCTCGGAGCTGCCCTACCAGGTCAACCCCGACAACCTGGCATTGAAGATCGCGGAACTCACCGACTCCGGCAAGCTCACCGGGATCGCCGATCTTCGCGACGACTCCTCCGATCGGACCGGCCAGCGGTTGGTCGTCATTCTCAAGCGAGATGCCCAACCCCGGGTGGTGCTCAACCAGCTTTACAAGCACACGCAGCTGCAGGACACGTTCGGCTGCAACATGCTGGCACTCGTCGACGGAGTCCCCCGCACCCTGCCGCTCGACGGCTTCGTCAACTACTGGATTGCGCATCAGCTCGATGTCATCCAGCGTCGGACTCGTTACCGGCTCCGCAAGGCCGAGGAGCGCGCACACATCCTCCGGGCCCTGCTGAAGGCCCTTGATGCGTTGGACGAAGTCATCGCGCTGATTCGTCGGAGTCAGACGGTCGAGGAGGCCCGTAGCGGCCTGATGGGCCTGCTGGAGATTGACGAACTGCAGGCGACAGCGATTCTGGATATGCAACTTCGTCGGTTGGCGGCGTTGGAGCGGCAGAAGATCATCGACGAGTACGACGAGTTGATGCGGCTGATCGAGGACTACCTGGACATTCTGGCCGATGAGACACGGCAGCGGGCGATCGTCGCCGAGGAGTTGGCCGAGATCGTGGCCAAACACGGCGATGAGCGTCGCAGCAGATTGATTCCGGGGGAGGACCTCGCTAACGAGGAGGACTTGATCCCGGTCCGTGAGGTGGTCGTCACGATCACCGCCGATGGTTACGCCAAGCGGACGCTCTCCGACGCCTACCGCTCCCAGCGTCGGGGGGGTCGCGGTGTCAGGGGCGCACAACTGAAGCAGGACGACGTGGTCGCGCAACTGTTCGTGGGTTCGACCCACGACTGGGTGCTGTTCCTGACCACCAAGGGCCGGGTGTATCGGACCAAGGCCTACAACCTGCCGGAGTTGGGCCGGGACGCCCGCGGTCAGCATGTGGCGAACATGCTCGCCTTCCAACCGGATGAGCAGATCGCCACCGTGTTGCAGGTGAGTGACTATCAGCAGTCCAGCTACCTCGTATTGGCCACCAGGTCGGGGATGGTGAAGAAGACGTTGTTGTCGGACTATGACAACAACCGATCCGGCGGGCTGATCGCCATCAACTTGAAGGAGGACGACGAACTGATCGCCGCCCGACTGGTCGATGTCGATGACGATCTGATTCTGGTGAGCAGGAAGGGGATGTCGACCCGGTTCGCAGCAGACGACGCGACCCTGCGCCCGATGGGACGAGCGACAGCCGGTGTGATCGGGATGCGGTTCCGGACCGGCGACGACCTGTTGGCGATGGACGTGGTGCGGGAGGGACCGTATCTGGTGACGGTGACCGACGGCGGTTTTGCCAAGCGGACCTCAGTAGACGAATGGTCGACCAAAGGCCGCGGTGGTCTAGGGGTGCGGGCGATGAGGTTGGTTGCCGAGCGAGGATCCTTGGTCGGGGCGTTGGTCTGCTCGGACTCCGACGAGATCTACGCCATCGCCAGCAATGGCGTCGTGATCCGGACCAGGGTCGCTGAGGTACGCGCCACCGGCCGCGACACGATGGGCGTGTCGCTGATGGGAGTCAACGAGGAGACCACGGTGGTGGCGTTGGCGCTCGGTCACGACCTCGGCGACGACGACAACGCAGATCCTGAGGAGTCGTCGGAGGAGTCGTCAGACGGTTCGACGGAGGTTGAGGTCGAGACCCCCGAGTCGTCCTCTGACGAGGGCCAGTCGGCGGACACACCCACGGCGGGGGATACCGTAGGCGAACACAATTCCGCCGGCGGTCACGAGTTCGGTGGTAGCGATGGAGATGACAGTCAATGACCGAGGACACCCTCACGAGAGATTCGCAGAGCGAGGCAGCGAATTCGTCGGCCCCTCGGCAGGCTCGGTTGCACTTGGCCAGGCTCGACCCGTGGTCAGTCATGAAGACCACCTTCGTACTCTCGCTCGGGATCGCCATCGTGATCATCGTGGCGGTGGTGCTGGTCTGGGGCATCCTGGCCGCGCTGGGAGTGTTCACGAGCATCAATGAGGCCATCCGTTCGGTTGCGGGTGCCGGTAGCTCAGTGTTCGACGTGGAAGCCTTCTTCGGCCTCAGCCGAGTGGTCATCGCCTCACTCGTACTTGCGACGATCAACATCATTCTGATGACCGCCCTGGCGACCCTGTTCGCCTTCATGTACAACCTGACGGTGCCGTTCACCAAGGGCGTCGAGGTAACCCTGAGCGAGGAGTAGACGAAGCAGTTGGGGTAACGTTGTGCCCCGCACGGGCCTATAGCTCAGCTTGGTTAGAGCGCTTCCCTGATAAGGAAGAGGTCA
>CAZJNU010000147.1:0-5455 GCA_964547485.1 uncultured Actinomycetes bacterium | reverse complement strand
CACTGGGTCAGACTACTGAACGGGTGAGTCCGCCAGCGGCAGGCCACCGCCGCGAGCCTCAGGCTGTCCGTTGAACCACTGCCGGGCGGGTGATGGCTCGTCCCTGGGTGTTCACGAAGACGGCTCGGTAGATAGCCGGGCGGAATCGTGGAACGACCGACAAACGGTTGGAGCGCGCCCCTGCGATCCACTGCCAGCTGACGCCGTTGTTGACGGAGACCTGCCATCGTTGGCTGACAGCCGGAGTGCCCGAAGCCGTGGCGACAAGGCCTACCTGCGCCGGTCCGTGGGCCTTCACCCCGACCGGCTGGCGCAGCACGGTGGGGACCGTCAGCACGAACAGCGCGACCCTGCTGGAGGTCCGCACACCATTGCCGTTGGCCACCACCGCCCGATACCAGCCGGTGTGGCCGAGGGCGGCCCGAGGAAGAGACCAGCGCAACGCAGCAGCACCGGCCACCACCTTCCAGCCGGAGGCGGTCTGTCGCTCCCAGTGCACATCGGTGACGCCGCGCGCTTCGATGGCCAGCGAGAAGGGGGCGCCCAGGGGCACAGCGACCGACCGTGGCTGACCAGTTATTGCGGGAGCCGCGGAAAAGTCCGTGACCGGTGAGCCCAACGCCCGATCAGGGTTGATCAAGCCGAGCCCGGTCTCCTGATCACGCCCCGGTGCGGCCACATCGGTGGCGGTGCTCTCCAGCCTCGCCTGAAGTTGGGCGGGGGAATCCGCAGGGTACCGCTCGCGAAGCAATCCGAGCGCAGCGGCCACGTAGGGCGTGGCCATCGAGGTGCCCTCCTGCGAGTGGTAGCCGCTTGGGACGGTGGAGAGGATATCCACCCCTGGAGCAGCGAGATCCACATAAGCACCGCTAGTGGAGAACCAGCCAGGACTGCCACGCCGATCGGTCGCCGCGACCGCGATAACTTCGGGATAGGCGGCCGGATAGCTGGGAGCGTTACCCTCCAGCCGCTCGTTACCGGCCGCTGCGGCGACCGGGATACCTCTGCCGACTGCGTACTGCACGGCAGTGCGCATGGTCGGGTCTGCTGGTTTGTCTGCCCGATCCACGTCCGCACCGAGGGAGAGATTGATGACCGTGGCACCGTGATCGGCGGCCCAGATGATGCCGCGGGCAACATCGCTGGAGGCCCCCGACCCGGTGGAGTCGAGCACCCGAACAGGCAGAATTGCGGCGCCGGGAGCCAGACCGGCGATTCCGACCCCGTTGCCCGCTGTCGCCGCGACGATGCCCGCGACATGCGTGCCGTGTCCAAGCGGGTCGATAGCGGAGCCGACATAGGGCTGGCCGGCGGATCGGCGAATGTAGTCGATCCCGGGTAACACCCTTCCGGCGAGATCGGGATGATCCGGTTTCACACCGCTGTCGACGACGGCGATCAGCTGTCCGCTCCCGCTTGCCACCCGCCAGGCGGACTCCGCTCCCAACGTGTCGAGCGCCCACTGCTCGGCACGACGCGGGTCGGTGACGACCGGCGGCGCGGCGGCCAGCCTCGATTCTGCCAGCGCGGTCACCCGCGTGGTGATGCCGACGGACAAGGCGGCGGGGTCGTCCTGCGCCCTGGCGATCACCGCTGCCGCTTGCTCGGGCCCCTGCACCGGGGTGTCGCGGATGACCAACTTTCCAGAGCTGTCCACCGTGGCCACCGCGACCGTTGCCGGATCGCCAGCACTGACCGCCCCCGCGAGCTGGGCTGGATCTTGCTGCAGGCTGATGTCTGCAGGCGGCAACACGGCTGGATCGGCGGCGGCCGGATCCGGGAGGCCCTGCCGAGGGGCTGTGGCGGTGACGGCCCCCGGCGGGGATGCATAGCTGGCCGGTGCGACGAGAAGCACCGATGCCACCAGCGAGGCGCAGCCGAGCAGCACGACTGGCGTGCGCCGGTGACGTCCGAACATGACGGCCTCCCTCCGGCCGTCCGCGAGTCTACGCGGCGAGGGACTGCCGCGACGACTACGGATTGGACGGACCTGGTGAAATTGCCCACATCTCGGCCTCGCGCCGACAACCTGGCCACGGGCGTCAGCCAGGCCGATTCAGAGGGACCCTCATTGCGTGATCAGCGGACCCGACCCGCAATGATGTGAGTTATGAACATTGTCAGTCTCGAACGGATCCAAGCCGTGCTTGAGCGTCTGAAGCCGGGGGCTCGGGCCGTCGTCTCGGGCAACTTCTCCTCGCCCGTGCCGCTGCTGGAAGCGCTGGATGCCGCCCAGGAGACGTACACCGTCCACATCCTGAACGCCCAGTGCCCGCTTCCGGACCGACCGGGGGTCACCCTCGAGACCACGTTCGTCGGGCCAACCATGCGTCGTCGGGCCGGGCTGCGCTACATCCCGTGCCGGTTGTCAATGGTCCCACTGTTGTTCGGGCACCATTTGCTACCCGATGTGGTGCTGTTGCACACGAGCCGGATTGTGAACGGTCAGGTGAGCCTGGGGCTGGAAGTCAACGTGCTGCCAGCGGCGATCGAGGCCGTCCGCGGGCGCGGCGGTCTGGTTATCGGCATGGTCAATCCGCAGATGCCCTACGTCTACGGCGACGGCGAGATGCTCCTTCGCGAGTTCGACTACTTGGTGGAGGTGGATGAGCCGCTCGCGCAGGTGAGTCCGCGGCCGCCGGACGACACCAGCTTGGCGATCGGTGAGAACGTCGCCTCGATGATCCTGGATGGATCGACGCTGCAGTTGGGGATCGGTTCGGTACCCGATGCTGTGTTGGCGTCGGTGAAGGAGCACCGCGAGTTGAGCATCTGGTCGGAGATGTTCTCCGACGGCGTGCTGGCGTTGGAGCGGTCCGGCGCGTTGAGCCAGGAACGACCAATCGTCAGCAGCTTCATCTTCGGCAGCGAGGAGTTGTACCGGTGGGTGGATGAGAACTCCCGGGTCAGACTCCTGCGCACCGAACGGACCAACGAGCCGGGGACGATCGAACGGCTACCGCAAATGACCTCCGTGAATGCCGCCCTGCAAGTCGACCTCTTCGGACAGGCCAATGCGAGCCGGGTGAAAGGGCAGATCTTCTCCGGTTTCGGAGGCCAGACCGACTTCATCGTCGGCGCCATGCACGCACCGGGCGGCCAGGCATTCATCGCGCTCTCGTCATGGCACGCCAAGAGCAACTCCTCGACGATCGTGCCGATCCTCGGCTTCCCGGTGACCAGCTTCCAGCAGACAGCTGTTGTCACCGAACAGGGCACAGCGCATCTGTGGGGGCGCAGCCAGCGCGAGCAGGCCGCCGAGCTGATCGAACGGGCAGCCCATCCCGATGCCCGGGAGTCGCTGCGGCAGGCCGCCACCGACATGGGACTCGCCTGAGTCGTCGGGGTTGGTACTCGAGTGCCTGCCGCTGCTGCGGCAAATGGGTGGACTGTCCCTCGGCGGACCGCGCAGGGCGTTTGCGTCCACGGGGGCCGACTGGAATCGTGAGCCCCGCGGAGTGTCCGCGACGACAACGAACTGCGGGGTGGCGTTGTGCCTGCTCATAAGAAGTCAGTTGCCGCGATGGCCGCCACAGCAATGACCGTCGCGACGATGGCTGGCGGCGTGCTCGCAGCCGGACCTTCCCAGGCCGCGATCGCCGGCTATGCCGGGGTGAACGGCAATCTGACCATCACCGCCGGGCCCGGGGCGACGACGGTCCGCGTGACCCATGCTGGCGGGCTCATCACGGTCGTGGACTTAGGCGCGAACACTTCCCGGGCGTTCGCCGACCGCGGGTTCACCAAGGTGACCTTCGTGGGTAGCCCCCGCAATGACGTGTTCAATGCGCAGGGGTTGGACCTGGTAGTCGCGGCGTTCGGAGGTGGCGGCGACGATTCGCTGACCGGCGGCAATCGTGACGATATGTTGCGCGGTGGGTCTGGCAACGATCGACTGCTCGGCGGACCGGGTCGGGACTGGCTGAACGGGGATTCGCACACCGACGAACTTCGTGGCGGTGGCGACGACGACGTCCTGATCGCCATGGACGCCGCCTACACGGATTCGATGCTGGACAACCTGGGGCAGGACAGCTTTTGGTTCGATTCTTCTGGCCCGGACAGCGATCGGGTGGTCGGGCACTCTGGTGCCGACTCCGTCAACCCGGTGGTCAGCTTCACCAACGGTGCGGATCGCTCGCTCAACGGGGACCGAATCCCCGATCCGGCGCTGCCGTCGTCGCCCACCGACCGCAATGCCCCGATCGGCGCCTACTACTCCCGCTCGGTAGGGCGTCCACTGTTCTCCGCCACCGGTCCTCGGGCCACCGACGTGAATCAGGGCCGGATCAACGACTGCAAGACGGTGTCCGCGTTGGCGGCGCTGGCCGGGCGCAGTGCCGGCGGGTCGAACTGGGCCGTGCGTTCGGCGATGGTCGATTTCGGCGACAGCACCTACGGCGTCCGGCTGGGTGGTCGGTACTTCCGCGTCGATGACGACCTGCTGTACCTGCGCGGCGGTGTACTCGCCCAGGCCGGACCCGGCGCCGCCAACTCCATCTGGGTAGCCATCGCGGAGAAGGCGATCGCCCACTTCGCCTCGCCGGCGGCCAATCCGCGCTACTGGGTGTTGACCTCAACGTCATCGACCGTGTCGTTCGCAGGATTCGGATCGTCGAACACCGGCACGCCGTTGATCGGCGAATATGCCGTGTCACAAGCCGACCTCGGGGTCAAGCTCGGCAACGCGCTGGCGGCGGCGCGACCGGTAACGCTGTCGTTGACACCTCGGGTTTCAACCGTCGGTGGGGTGCACGCTTACACCCTGTGGGCGGTGAACCGGGTGGGCGGTGTGGTCACTTCGGTAGTTCTTCGCAACCCGTGGGGAACCGATGGCAGCCGGAACGGCTACAACGACGGAACCAATGATGGCCTCGTCACGTTGCCGTTGGCGTCGATCTGGGCGGACCGCATCCCGGATGCCAACTTCGGCCCCGGCCGAGTGAACTGGGGATCCCCGATCCCAGTCGGCTGACCCGTGTCACCCCCCCCGGCGCCACCTTGTTCGGCGCAGGTAGGAGATCTGGGCTAACCGTTGCCCTTGGCCTGCAGAGATGTGGGATCAGGTAGTCCAACCCGAATAGTTGAGACGGCCCCCCAGGAATTGCCCGAGTCCCTTGCCCGCTTTGCGCGATAGTTGATGCGGGAGAATACCCGCATACGGGGCATGCGGTAAAATCCCCACACGGTAGTGAATGGCTTGGGACTGGAGAGGACACCATGGCGAAGGTGCATGCGCGCAAGGCGCGGGACCTGTCGTCTGCGCTGGTCGCAGCACGCCGCCGCCGCGGCTGGTCCCAGGCCGAAATCGCGGACCGGATCGGTGTCAGCCGGGACTATGTGGGGGACCTGGAGTCCGGGGAGTTGGGCTTGCAGGTGAGCCGGCTGATGCGGCTGTACGGTGAACTCGGAGTGGGCGTCGTGCTGACCCTGCCGGAGTCGACCGACGAACCGG
>CAZJNU010000146.1:0-5518 GCA_964547485.1 uncultured Actinomycetes bacterium | reverse complement strand
GTCATTGTCGCCAACAGTGCCGCGCTGCTCGCTGTGCTGAGCCGTTTCACCTTCGGCGTCGGCCCGCTCCAGCCCGACCTACTCGCGAAGGTCGGTCGTCCGCTCTGGTGGTGGGTGAGCCTCCCGTTCGGGCCGTTCGGGGTGTGGCTACTGGGCAGCGTGGCGTTCGCGGCTGCGATCGTGGTGGCCTTCCGGTTCATCCCGGCGCTGCGCTGGGATCCACAGAAAAGTCAGACAGGGTGAGGTAGGCGAACACCCCACCCTCGTTCCGCCCGCACCTGCGTCGTTTGTCGCAAACGGTCTGCTGGCACGGCAGATCCCCCCTGCCAGCGGTCCAGGTCCGGGCGCTGTCAGCGGATCTCAGGAGGCGAGGTAGCGCTTGAAGGCCTCGCGTGCCATCGCTGAGACAGTTGTTCCTTCGCGTATGGCGCGGGCTTCGGCGGCGGCCTTGACATCCGCCGCGACGCGGAACGTGACCTGCGGAGATCGCGTTGCTGCCCCTGACAGGGAAGGTCGCCCGCCCTTGTTCTTCAGGTGTTCGTGAACATTGCGCACAGCTCCCTCCACGTAGGCCGCGTCCACTCGCCTACCCTGACTATCGTGAACCGCTTCATTCTCAAGGTCGATCTGGTGCGCCTCAATTGAATACGCCCTTTGTTCGGCCATCACTTCACCTCCTGTAACGGGTTGGCATTACGTGGATGATGAGCAATTTGTCGGGTAGGACGACGGCGATGATCTCCAGTTCGACACCTCGGTCGTCCTCCCCAATCCACACAATCTGAGGGTCACGCTCAACATCCTGAACAGTCTCGACAGTATGAGCGTGGGTCATCGCGAACTCTATGCGCGCGCGACCGATTTTGCGTTTGCGCGCCGCCTGAGTGATGTAGATGCCGCGCATATCCACACCTGAGTATTGCACGACACAACCAGGTAGTGCAAGGCACAACCTCGCGGGGGACACCTGCGGTCGCTTCGGGAGGTCTGCCGCCTCTGCGACCCCCGGTCGGGCCATTCGGGGTATGGCTGATGGGCAGCGTGGCGTTCGCGGCCACGATCGTGGTGGCCTTCCGGTTCATCCCGGCGCTGCGCTGGCATCAGGACACCGCCGCCTCGAGGTCTCGCATCCGTGCCACCATCCGCAGCGGCCAGGCGGCACCCACCTCAGACGCCTCGCCCGCAGGCCCGTCGGCGCCAGGCTCAGCCCCCGCACCTGCCCGGGTGACGGACGCGAATCCGAACTGACGGTAGAACTTGGCCGCGTGCGGATCGACCGCGTCGACCACGAGGTACCTGGCGGCAGCCAGCCGGGAGGCCCGCACCGCCTCCACGACGGCATCGGCGAGCAGGATCCGGCTGTACCCGCGCCCGTGCAGCGACTGATCCAACGCCAACTTCCCCAACAACAGGGCCGGGATGACCCGATACTCGCCCTTCGAGAGCCGTCCGGGCACAGCGCCGCGGGCAATCGCGAACCCGGAGAGGGTGAAGTAGGCAACCACCTCGCCGAGTTCCTCACCAAGACCCGCGTCCGCGGCGGTCGGCCCGCCGCTGGTCCCAAAACCACGGGTCCCGCTGCTGGCCCCGACCCAGACGTAGGTGCGGCTGTAGTCCCGTCGGCCGGCCGAGGCGGCTGACTCCACCAGCCATCGGTCGAGGTCCGCGTTGCCGCAGCGGAAGGCCGAGACCCGATGACCTTCCCGGAGTTGCTCGCGAACGAACCTGCGAGCCACCGCTAGCGGCGCTCGACGAGTTCCGCTGCATCCTGGA
This sequence comes from uncultured Actinomycetes bacterium, assembly GCA_964547485.1. Taxonomy (GTDB): domain Bacteria; phylum Actinomycetota; class Actinomycetes; order S36-B12; family UBA10799; genus JACJWR01. The sequence goes on along the minus strand of CAZJNU010000146.1, from coordinate 3,745 downwards.
TGGCGGCAGCCAACGTGCTGTTGGGTTCGGCCGGGGCATCCAGCGCCGTCTCCAACTCCTCGAAGATCGCCAGCGGCACGGGCCAGCTGTTGACCTCCTCGATTACCCGCTCAGCAGACTCCAGGCCAGCCGTCAGAATGAACGCGCTGACCGAAACATGCTGCAAATCGGCCGCCAACCGTAACCGTCGCTGGGCCTCCGGCCGCAGTCGAACCTCGAGCCGTTCACTGGCGCGGGCCGCCCGTGGCTCCGCCCGAGCACTCCCTCGACGGGCACCCTCCGGCGCTTCCTGATTGTCAATCATGACGACCTCCCCGTACATTGTCCGTACTACCAGTTAGGATGTCAACGGTACGTTCAGAGGAAATATCTAATCTACTCCAGAGTAGCCTACCGTAGCGTAGACTACTGAACACCAGCCGAAGGGGGACGATGAGCACCACTTACGACTGGGCAGCGGTTGCAGATTTCGTCGGTCGCGACGCGGAGCTGGGCGAGCTGGACCGTTGGTGGAAAGGTTCCGACCCGACTCCTGTCTCCCTCTACGGCCGTCGCCGCAGTGGCAAGTCCTGGCTATTTCGGCGATTTGCCCACGGGAAGCCGGCTGTGATTCTGGTGGCCAGGAGAACCGCACCCGGCACACAATTGGCCGACTTCGCGGACCGACTTGAACCCGTTCTCGGCGTGCGACCGGACCTGTCGAACCTCGAGGACCTGTTTCGGATCATCTACCGCGCAGCCCGAAAGCACCGAATGCTCGTGGTCATCGACGAGTTCCCGTACCTCCTGCCCACGACCGAGGTAGAGATCGACCGTGAACTGAGCGCCGTTGCGGCAGTGATGGAAGAAGAACGCGATCAATCACGGTTGAAGCTGATCCTCTGCGGTTCGCTCGTCAGTCAAATGGAGTCGCTGCTCGCTGAGCGGGGACCATTGCACGGACGGTTGCGCCCGCTGCAACTCCAACCCCTGGGGTTCTCCGAGGCTCGAGCCTTCCTCACCGGACTCGAGCCCCACGCCCAATTCGAGCGCTTCGCCATAGCTGGCGGTATGCCCCGATACCTGAACGCTCTGGGAACCCTAGACAGCCTTGCCGATGTCCTCTGCGAACGAGTCCTGAACCCGAACTCTGCGCTTTGGGACGAGGGCAGGGCGATCCTGGAGCAGGAACTGCGGGAGCCGAAGGTCTACTTCTCACTGCTCGAGGAGATGTCCACCGGCGACAAACGCAGCGCGGAGTTGGCCGCGGCCCTGCGCTCCGACGCTCAGCGCCTCTCCAAGTACCTGCACGTGCTCGAGTCGATGCGGCTGACGCGAAGGCGGGTACCGATCGGAGTGGAGCCGAACAGTCGAAACGGGCAATGGCATCTGCTCGACCCATTCCTTCGCTTCTGGTTCCGGTTTGTCTTCCCGTTCCAGGACGACCTGGAGTCGGGGCTACCGGGACGACGCCTGTACGCGACTGAGGTGGAACCGGTACTCAACTCCCATGTTGCTGGGGAATTTGAGGAGTTCTGTCGCAACTGGACTCGCGCCACTCAGCCCGTCACAACCGTCGGACCGTGGTGGGGTGCGTCGCTGCACGAACTTCGCAGGTCCGGAGCACGATCCACGGAGGAGATCGATGTGGTGGGTCGGGCGCGCGGCCGGGTCACGCTCATCGGCGAGGCCCGGTGGCGGAACTCGCAGATGGACCTCGACTACTTGCGCGAGATCGAGGTGTTCAAGTTACCGGCATTGCGCCAGAGTGGACTCACGGTGACAGCGAAGCTGACCATTCTGCTGTTCAGTCGAAGCGGGTATACGCCAGGGCTCCGCGCTGCCGCCGCTGCGCGGGAGGACCTCGTTCTGGTCGACATTGCCGAGGCCCTTCAGCGGAGCTGACCCGTTCAACCTTGGCCAACGGCACGCTTCGCGTCCAGGTAGTCCACGCGGCAAAGTCTGGAGGATCGATGCCTGCGCTTGCCACTCAGTACGTGTTGATCTCTGCGATGAAGGCGTTAGCCCAAGCCACCGCGTCGTCCACCATGCGGTGTACCGGTAGATTGCGCCGTTGCTCGTCGTAGAGGTCCGCCCATCCTTCGAGGGCGACCACTTCGGGCGGCCACGCATGTGTCCGCCTACTCCTGAACAGAAGGCGGCAGACGCGCGCCGTCTCCGACAAGTCCAACCTGTTTGCCGCGAGCACCTGAAGGTCAATGAGGTCGTGAGCGCGTTCGCTGCCCGGCTTCGAGCAGGCATGGAGCTTCTGCGCGACCTGGTGGGGTGCCGGCAAAACTGCGACGGGATGCGGCTCCCGCAACCCCAGGAGGCCGAAGATCTCCGCGATGTCAGGGTCCAGTTCCTGCGGGGCGCGGTCGACTCCGCCGAGCTCCTGCTGCCCAAGCTCGAAGGGCAGCGAGAACCAGGGCCGCTTACGGTACTGCAGCGCGACCTGGAACGGGACCATCACGTACTCGTCCGGCACACCGGCGGGCTTTCTCGCAGGTTTCACCATTTTCACCCGCCCGGTGAAGTCACCCCAACCGCCAGTCAGAAGCTCCTCGAACTCGGTTCGGAACATGTCAGGAGTCACAGGGTCTGGACGCGACACGTCAAGGTCCAGGCTGTACCGGGCATCCTTGTGCCCGTACCGCAGGTACATGGCAGTGCCGCCCTTGACGACGCAGTCGGGGAGCATCTGCCCCACTACCACGTTGCCGACGAGTCCCCGTAAGTCCAGTTCAGGGATGCCGCGCCGGGCGGCCAGGTCCTTGATGCTCCTGGTCAGCGCCTTCTCGTTCCTCGGCGGCTCCACTTCTTCCGGCTTATCCTTACCCGTCATCGCTTCACCGTGGACCAGATGTCGTCGACCTCTCGGGCCGTCAGCAGCCCCTCGTCGCGGGCGTTCTCGACCGCGACGGCGAAACGGTCACTCATGATGATGTGGGCGCAGTCCAGCAGGGCACGGTGCGCTGTCGCCGAAGGGATTCCGTCATAGACTGTCAGGTCCTTCGCGGGCAGCGTGCGCCACTCCGCCTTCACTGTTGGTGGCAGCTGGCGGCGCGAGCGACGGGGTGTGCCCACGCGGACGAAGCGCGGGTTCACCAGCCCGAGAGAGTGCATCGCCAATACGGACTCCCTGGCTAGGTAGGCTCCCGGCCCGACGCGCAGGACCGCCTCGGCAAACTCGTCGTTCACTGTGCCCGGCATGTCGTCGAAGCGGTAGAGGCCGCGGGACACCTGTGTCAGGCCGCCTGACGTGAAGAGCCGGTACAGGGTCGTGTCGGGGATGCCGAGGGCGGCGGCGTCCGCTGTGGTGACGTAGCCGTGCTGGTCGAGCGCAACTTCGTATAGCCGGCGCCGGGGCTTCTCGGCGGTGCGTGTCAATTTCCGGGACATCTCACCCCTTATGTCAACACCATACACTTTTTTGTATGGTGTTGACAACGTGGACCAGTATAGGTTGCGCCGCGCGCCTGCATACCCGCCACGCCAGCCATCCCGCCAGTGTCCCGTAGGTATGCCAAACAGGCGCCACGTCCGTCCACACCGGCTCAGCCGCCGCTAATCGCCTTCCGGTCACGCCGGTCGCGTCGCAGCCCCGGGTACCGAGCGGCCGCTCGGAGGAACCGCGGGTTACCCCACAGGTAGCGTCGACCCAGCCGCTTCGGCTCCGTGACCAGTCGGTAGAACCATTCGGTGCCGGATCGCTGCATCCAGGTCGGCGCCTGCGACTTGGTCCCCGCGAGGAAGTCGAACGCCG
>CAZJNU010000145.1:0-5551 GCA_964547485.1 uncultured Actinomycetes bacterium | reverse complement strand
TCCCACCTCCATTCGAGTTGTCAGCGCCTCACGGCGCACGTGGATTGAGGCTTAAGGATAGTCGGCGGCTGCAGACTGGCACTCCGCCGCGGCTAGCATTGCGCTCGTGATGAGGGTCATCGATCTGCGCGGTCGCGAGTTGAGTGCTGGTCTCTTGCCGCGGCCGGAGGTAGACGTCGAAGCTGCCACCGCGATTGTCCGCGACATCGTTGATGATGTCGCCAACCGAGGTGAGGTAGCCGTGCTGGACGCCGGTGAACGCCTCGACGGCGTCCGGCCAGCGTCTCTGCGGGTGCCTGCCAGTGCGATGGCAGAAGCCCTGGCCGGGTTGGACCCCGACGTTCGGGCAGCGCTGGAGACGGCCATCGATCGGGTGCGGACGGTCCACACCGTTCAACTGCGGACTGACACCACAGTTGAGGTGTCGCCAGGAGGGTTCGTCACCCAACGTTGGCTGCCGGTCGACCGGGTCGGGCTCTACGTGCCTGGCGGTCGGGCCGTCTATCCGAGCAGCGTGGTGATGAATGTCGTGCCGGCACAGCTGGCCGGAGTGGCCTCGATCGCGGTGTCCTCGCCACCCCAACTGGAATTCGGTGGCCTTCCGCACCCGAGCATCCTCGCCGCATGTGAATTGCTGGGGGTCGAGGAAGTCTATGCCGCCGGCGGCGCGCAGGCCGTCGCGCTTTTCGCGCACGGTGCCGAACTCTCGGTTGGCGGGCGGTGCGAGCCGGTGTCGATGGTGACGGGTCCGGGCAATATTTGGGTGACGGCTGCCAAACGCCTGCTCAAGGGTCGGATCGGAATCGATAGCGAGGCTGGGCCGACCGAGATTCTGATCATCGCAGACGACACTGCTATCCCGGCCTTTGTCGCAGCGGATCTGATCAGCCAGGCGGAACATGATGTGGTGGCGGCGTCGGTGCTCGTCACTGATTCCACCGAGCTGGTGTCCGCCGTGCTGGCCGAACTGGAGTTGGCCGTGGCCGCCACCAAACACTCCGACCGGGTTAGCCAGGCGCTGGCCGGTGTGCAGAGCGGGATCGCGTTGGTGGACGATCTGGCTTCGGCGGTCGAACTTGCCAACTTGTACGCGGCCGAGCACCTGGAGATTCAGACGGCCGAGGCCGCTGAGGTTGCCGGGCGGATTCGCAACGCTGGCGCGGTCTTCGTCGGCGACTTCTCGCCGGTCTCGCTCGGGGACTATGCGGCCGGCTCCAACCACGTTCTGCCGACCGGCGGTTGCGCTTGCCACTCGGCCGGGCTGTCGGTCCAGACATTCCTGCGTGGGGTGCAGCTGATCGACTATTCGCGGGCGGCTCTGACCGAGATCGCCCCGACTGTGCTGGCTCTCTCCGCCGCTGAAGATCTGCCCGCGCACGGCGCCGCCGTGGCAGTCCGACTGCTCGATCGATGAGGCCGCCCGACAAGGTGCCAACCGCGGAGGTCTCGTCAGACCTGCCGTTGCGCGAGGAGCTACGCGGTATCGAGCCCTATGGCGCCCCGCAATTGGAGGTGCCGGTCAGCCTGAACGTGAACGAAAATCCTTACGGTCCATCGCCGGCGCTGGTGGCGGAGATCGGAGCCGCAGTTGTCGCGGCCGCCGCACACCTCAACCGCTATCCAGACCGTGAGGCGGTCGGCCTGCGGTCGGCGCTGGCCGACTACCTCGGCCACGGTCTCGGACCCGAACAGGTATGGGCCGCCAACGGCTCGAACGAGGTGATGGTTCAACTTTTGCAGGCGTTCGGTGGACCGGGCCGCACCATGATGATCTTCCCGCCGACCTACTCGATGTACGCCGAATACGCACGCTCCACGCATACCAGGCTGCTGCTGGGTCCGCGTCGAGAGGACTTCTCGCTCGACCCGACAGAGGTGGCCGAGGCGATTAGGAGTGCCGCACCCGACCTGGTCGTGTTGGCTTCGCCGAACAATCCCACCGGGACCAGTGTCCCGCCGGCGGTGCTCGACGCCGTACTTGCGGCTGCCCCCGGCATGGTGGTTGTGGACGAGGCCTACGCGGAGTTTGCCCGCCCCGGCACGCCGACCGCGCTGGAGCGGCTGCCGAACAATCATCGACTGGTCGTCACCCGGACCATGAGTAAGGCGTTCGCGCTCGCCGGCGCGCGAGTCGGCTACGCCGCTGCCAACCAGGCAGTTGTGGACGCACTGCGAGTGGTCAGGCTTCCCTACCACCTGTCGGCCGTCACCCAGGTGGTTGCCGAGACCGCCTTGTCCCACGCGGGGGAACTACTCGCCCAGGTGCACCTGCTGGCCGACGAACGGGACCTGCTGGTTGGATGGTTGCGCGGCCAAGGCCTCACGGTAGCCGAATCCGACGCGAACTTCGTATTCGTGGGGCGATTCCCCGACCGTGACAGATTGTGGCGCGAGTTGTTGGACGCCGGCGTGCTGGTGCGGGCCACCGGACCCCTCGGATGGCTCCGGGTTTCAATCGGAACACCGTCGGAGAACCGCGCCTTCCGGACGGCGTTGGCAGCTTCGCTAACTTCACACGCAAGCCAGGAGGCATCAGGATGAGTCGAGTCGGACGAGTGGAGCGCATCACCAAGGAGAGTTCGGTGGTGGTCGAGATCGAACTCGACGGCACCGGCAGCACCGACGTTCAGACCGGTGTCGGCTTCTTCGACCACATGCTTTCCCAACTGGGCAAGCATGGCGGTTTCGACCTCTACGTGCGAACTGAGGGCGACCTCGAAGTGGACTCCCATCACACGATCGAGGACACCTCGTTGGCGCTGGGGCAGGCGCTGCGCGAGGCACTCGGCGACAAGTCGGGGATCCGGCGGTTCGGCGACGCACTGGTCCCGCTGGATGAGGCCTGTGCGTTGGTGGCCGTCGATCTGTCAGGTCGGCCTTACCTGGTCCATGAAGAGCCAGTGATGGTTCCGATGATCGGCGAATACGACACCACCATGACCGGCCACATCCTGGAGTCGTTGACCGCGTCGGCGCAGATCTGTCTGCACGTGCGGGTGCTGAGTGGCCGAAATGGCCACCACATTGTGGAAGCGCAGTTCAAGGCTCTCGCGAGGGCTCTGCGGGAGGCTGTTGCGCTGGATTCTCGTGTGTTGGGAGTGCCGAGCACGAAGGGCACGTTGTAGCCGTGGCCTCCTGGGTGCCGTTCGCAATGCTGATCCTGGCCGGTTTCCTGATCGGCGGCGTTATCAGCTTCGCGCGGTCGAAACACTGGGTAGCGGTGGCTGTGCTCGCGGTTGCCACTGTCTTGTCGCTGGTCGCGGCCTACGCCTGGTGGCGGCCGGCGTGACGTCGCACCGTCCCGCGCGACCGCGGGTGGTGGTGCTCGACTATGGCTCGGGAAATCTGCACTCGGCCGCGCGCGCCCTCGTGGCGATCGGAGCGGACGTCGAGGTCACGTCCGCAAGAGAGGCGGCGCTGGCGGCTGACGCGCTGGTGGTGCCGGGTGTGGGAGCCTTCGCCGCCTGCATGGCAGGACTGCGCGGTATCGGCGGCCCCGAGATCGTCGACCTTCGGCTCGCGGGTGACCGACCCGTGTTGGGGATCTGCGTCGGTATGCAGGTGATGTTCGACAGTGGCGTCGAGCATGGCGTGGAGGCCCCCGGCTTCGGACAGTGGTCAGGTTCGATAGTGCCGCTGCAGGCCCCGATCCTTCCGCACATGGGCTGGAACACCGTCCGGCCAGCTGTGGACAGTGCGCTCTTTGCCGGCCTTGCCGACGAGCGCTTCTACTTCGTTCATTCCTTTGGAGCCAACGGAATCGGGTCGGGTCGCAGTGAAACGTTGCCCGCGCCCCGGCTTGCCTGGTGCGACTACGGTGGCGGTTTTCTTGCCGCGGTTGAGGACGGTCCGTTGGCGGCCACCCAATTCCACCCGGAGAAGTCTGGGGATGCTGGTCTGACGCTGCTCGAGAACTGGTTGGAGACGGTTCGATGACCGATGGAGAAGAGGACCTTTGATGTTCGAGTTACTGCCCGCGGTGGATGTGGCGGCCGGTCAGGCCGTTCGGCTGGTTCAGGGAGAGGCCGGTTCGGAGACCGACTACGGCAGCCCATTGCAGGCGGCGCTCGACTGGCAGAGCCAGGGAGCCCAATGGCTACACCTGGTGGACTTGGATGCGGCCTTTGGTCGAGGGGACAACCGGGAGGTGATCGCCGAGGTGGTCGCAGCCATGGACATCCAGGTCGAACTCTCCGGTGGTATCCGCGATGACGAGTCACTCGCCGCAGCACTGGCGACCGGTTGCCGGCGGGTCAACATGGGCACCGCCGCGCTTGAGGACCCCGCTTGGTGCGCTTCCGTGATCGCCTCGCACGGAGATCGGGTGGCGATAGGCCTGGACGTGCGCGGCACGACGTTGGCCGCCCGCGGTTGGACCAAATCGGGCGGTGAATTGTTCGAGGTGCTCGCACGGCTCGATGCCCACGGTTGTGCCCGCTACGTCGTCACAGATGTGACCAAGGACGGCACAATGACCGGTCCGAATCTGCAACTGCTCAAGGACGTGTGTGCTGCGACCGATCGGCCGGTCGTCGCCTCCGGAGGTGTGTCGAGCCTCGCTGACCTGCGGGCGTTGGCGGAGCTGCATGGGATGGGCGTCGAGGGCGCCATTGTGGGCAAGGCTCTCTACGCCGGGGCATTCTCACTGCCAGCTGCGCTTGCGGAAGTAGCGGCTGCAGCGGACGTGGCCGAAGTTGTCGCGGGGGAGGCTGACCCTAGGTGACTCTTGCCGTCCGTGTGATCCCCTGCCTCGACGTCGACAATGGAAGGGTTGTCAAGGGCGTCAACTTTGTTGACCTGCGTGATGCCGGTGACCCTGTTGCGCTAGCCCGGGCCTACGGGGAACAGGGCGCTGATGAGCTGGTATTCCTCGATATCACAGCCAGCAGTTCGGACCGGTCGACCATGTACGACATCGTCTCTCAGACGGCCGAGCAGGTGTTCATTCCACTTACGGTGGGGGGCGGGGTTCGCAGTTGCGCCGACTTCGACCGGCTGCTGCGTTCGGGGGCCGACAAGGTGGGCGTCAACACTGCCGCTTTGATGCGACCACAGTTGTTGTCCGAGGCCGCCGAGGAGTTCGGTGCCCAGTGTGTGGTCCTGAGCGTGGATGCGCGTCGCGCGGCGGGCACGGCCTCCGGCTTCGAGGTGACCACTCATGGCGGCCGGCGTGGTTCCGGCATCGATGCTGTGTCCTGGGCGGCGCAGGCGGTCGACCTCGGTGCGGGTGAAATCCTGCTCAACTCCATGGATGCCGACGGAACCAAGGCGGGTTTCGATCTCGAGCTGATTGGCCTGGTCCGGGCCGCTGTAAGCGTGCCGGTGATTGCGAGTGGTGGAGCGGGCTCGCTGACCGACTTCCCACCGGCCGTGGCCGCTGGCGCCGACGCGGTGCTGGCGGCCAGCGTCTTTCACTTCGGGGATTTGAGCATCGCCGATGTGAAATCCACACTCGCCGGAGCCGGATTCCAAGTGAGAGAGGGCCGCGCCCGCTAGCTCCCTACGTGTCAGGGTTGGTTCAGACCAGGGACTCATGAAAGTCCAGCCAGCG
>CAZJNU010000144.1:0-5683 GCA_964547485.1 uncultured Actinomycetes bacterium | reverse complement strand
GATGCGCTGTGGGGGCGCCAGTCCGGTGGGGTGCTGTTTTCCACGATCCAAAAGTTCGGCCTCACCCAGGCCGAACGCGAGGATGGCATCCAGTTTCCGGTGTTGTCGGAGCGGATGAACATTGTGGTGATGGTGGATGAGGCGCACCGGTCCAACTATGACTTCGTCGACGGGTTCGCCCGCCACTTGCGCGACGGCCTTCCCAACGCCACGTTCATCGGGTTCACCGGCACCCCCATCGAGGAAACCGACCGGTCCACCCGGCAGGTGTTCGGCGACTACATCGACGTGTATGACCTGACCCAGGCTATCGATGACGGCGCGACGGTCAAAGTGTTCTACGAGCCGCGGCTGGCCAAAATCACCCTGCCCGAGGATGCGTTGGCCGAGCTGGATGACGACTTTGCCGAAGCCGTGTCCGGCAGCGAGGAAGAGGCCGCGGAACGGATGAAGTCCCGCTGGGCGAAAGTGGAAGCCGTCGTCGGCTCGGAGCAGCGCCTGGAAGAACTGGCCGCGGACATCGTCGCCCATTGGGAGGCCCGCCGCGAGGTCCTGGCCGGTAAGGCGATGATGGTGACCATGTCGCGGCGCATCGCCGCCGCCCTGTATGACGAGATCGGGAAGATCCGCCCCGACTGGGTCACCGACGACGACGCCACCGGGAAGATCAAAGTCGTCATCACCGGTTCCGCCGCCGACGACCCCGCGCTGCAGCCGCACATCCGAAGTAAATCTGAGGCCCGGGCGTTGAAGGCGCGTGCTTCGGATCCGTACGACGAGTTGGAATTGGTGATCGTGCGCGACATGTGGCTCACCGGCTTCGACTCCCCGGCGATGCACACCATGTATGTGGACAAGCCGATGCGTGGCGCCCCGCTGATGCAGGCCATCGCCCGGGTCAACCGCACCTTCAAAGACAAACCCTCCGGCCTGGTCGTGGACTATCTGGGCATCGCCGAGGACCTGCGGGCCGCGTTGGCGAACTACACCGCCCGGGACCGGGCCGGCGAAGAAATGGGCCAGAACCTGCGCGACGCTGCTGTGCCGGAGATGCTCGCCGAATACGACATCGTGTGCGGCATCCTGTCTGGGTTCGACTGGCGGGCACACCTCGACCAACAAGGGGACCGTTCCTACCTGCGCGCTGTCGCCGCCACGGTCAACTACCTGCTGGGTGCCCACCCCGGCGACCCCGAAAACCCGTGCACCCGCGACGAGCCGTGCGTCAAGTGTCGTTTCACCGCCCACGCCGGACGGCTGCGGCGCCTGTTCGCCGTGTGTGTGCCGGACCCGGCAACGTTGACGATCCGCGACGACGTCGCGTTCTTCGAAGCAGTCCGCGCCTCGATAGCCAAAATCGACGGTTCCGAACGCGCCGATGCCCCCGGCGCCGAACTGGACACCGCGATCCGACAACTCGTCTCCGACGCGATGACCGCCGACGGAGTCATCGACATCTACGCCGAAGCGGGCATGTCCAAACCCGACATCTCCCTGATCGACGACGACTTCCTGCGGCGCTTCCCCAACGCCCCGAACAAGAACCTGCAAATCGAAATGCTCAAACGCCTCCTCAACGACGAAATCCGCATCACCTCTCGCCGCAACGTCGTCACGGGACGGGCGTTCTCCGACATGCTCAACGAGGCCATCCGCAAGTACCAGAACCACACCATCGACGCCGCCCAAGTTGTTGCCGAACTCGTCGACCTCGCCAAAGAACTCCAAGCACAGCAACGCCGCGGCACCGACCTGGGGTTGAACGACGACGAACTCGCGTTCTACGACGCGATCCGCACCAACGACGCCGCGGTCCTCGAACTCGGCGACGACACGTTGAAACAGATCGCCCACGACCTCGTAGGCATCGTCCGCCGCGACGCGAAAACTGACTGGGCTGTGAAAGAGCAAGTACGCGCGAAACTGCGTGCAGCCGTGCGCCGGTTGTTGCTGCGCTACGGATACCCGCCCGATCAGCAAGAAGAGGCCACGATCCTCGTGCTGCGCCAGGCCGAGGTACTCGCAGGGGAGGCCGCGTGAGACGCGCCTCGGTGGGTCTCTGCGAAATCGAAGCCTCTCGAGAGCCTGGATAAGTCACACAGACAAATCCTGAATTCACCGAAAAGGCTGATGTGCTAACATCCGGGTGTGACTTCAAGTGTGGCGTCCGTGATCCAGGACGAATTGAACCAACGCGATTGGGTGCAGGCTGATCTGGCCGGGGTTCTGGGCTGGTCCGTGCAAACCCTCTCGGAGGTGATGCAGGGTAAGCGCCGACTCGACGCGGCAATGGCGCTCGACCTCTCAGCCTCTTTCAGGATGGATCCCGAGGCGGTTCTGGCCGTCCAAGCGGCCGCCGAGCTCGACGCCGCTCGTCGGTCGCGGGACGCAGAGTCCCGACTCGCGACGATCGGCAAGCGCGCCGAACTCGAAGCTGTCGTGCCGGTGCGCGAACTGGTCAAGCGGAAAGCGATCGCGGCCAAAGACCCGGATCGGCAACTTTCGGACGTGAAGGCGCTGCTGGAGGTCCGTGACCTGCGAGATGAACCGCAGCACATGGTCTCGGCCAAGCGGGTGCGGTCAGGTGTCCCGCTGACTCGGGCGCAGAAGGCATGGGTGGCCCTGGCCCGCCAGCGCGCGCGGGAGATTGACGCGCAGACCTACGACGAGGCGGAGTTCACGCAGCTCTCCGAGGCGCTTGCGCACGAGGTTCGTGAACCCAGCGACTTCGAGGGACTGCCCGACAGGTTCGCGGCGACGGGGGTTCGTCTCGTACACATTCCCGCATTCCCCGGCGGGCGCATCGACGGGGTTTCCATGAGCCTGGAGTCAGCACCGATGATCGCGCTGTCAGGCCGTGGGAAACGCATCGACCGAGTGCTGTTCGCGTTGCTCCACGAATGCGCCCACGTCGTCAGCGGCCACTGGCGCGACGGGGTCGTGCAGGTCCACGAGGTCGGAATCGTTGGGGATCCTCGAGTTGAGGACGAGGTCAACCAGATGGCGCAGTCGTGGATCCTCCCCGAGGGCCTGAAACTCCCAGGAGCGCTGAACTCCGCCAGTGTGGATGACCTCGCTGAGCGCAACGACGTTAGCCCTGCACTCATCATCGGCCAGCTGCAGCACTCGGGGCTCATCCCGTGGGCATCGGCGCTCAGCCGCGGCCTTCCCAACGTCGAGGAGCCGCTCTTGACATGGCACTAGAACACGTGCTGGGTGGGTGCGACGCACCCACCCAGCACGATCAGGACGGTTGCAGCCGCCCCGACACATCCCAACTCAGCCAAGAGTAAGGACGACCCTGATGTTACCCCCGACCATCTCGTCGCCGCGTGGTCCGTTGTCGATACGAAAATGCCTGCCCGACATCATGTCGTGTTCCACGTCTTCGTGGTTCCCGTTCGGCGTCCCATTAGAAGGGGAGTGGCAGATTCCGTTGATCCGCTCTCCGTGCTTCGAAAGTCCGCCGACCGACGCCACGGCATTCGACAAGCGCGGGCAGGCCGTGGATCTGGCCCGCACGCTGCTTCACTTCTACGTCGCAGACCGGAAGTTGCGTACCCAAGTCCTTCAGCCGCAACGATTCGTTGCCTGCTTCGAAGGCGCATGGGGCCTGACGTCGCCAGACTTCACGATCGGAGGTGGCATGCCACCACAGGACCGCATCCAAGCGGTCTGGGCCAACCGAGCCGTCGGCGCGTTCTACCAATCCAGAGGGTTGAGGGTCGTCCCACATGTTCGCTGGTGCAACAGTCGTGACTTCGACTACTGCTTCCTCGGCGTCGAGACCGGTTCCGCCGTTGCGGTCTCCACCCACGGCTGCTGGAGATCGGCCGATCTGCGGCGCAACTTCCTGGCTGGTCTCCCCGTGCTGCTGGAACGCATTCAACCGTCGGTGCTGTTCGTCCACGGGGCAATTGATGACGGCCACCTTCGAGTCCTCCGGGCGAAGACCACGGTCTTGCACCTGCCGCCCGACCGCACCCGAGCGAAGACGAGGTCGGCCTGACATGGGCTCGAGCAGCGGTGGCGGCTACGCGGCCTCGCCCAGCAGTGCCAAGATGCTAAATGGCAACATCGAACGGTTGGCCAAGCAGTTCCCCTTGACTGCCGGTGGCAGGTTTGGTCGCAAAGGCAAGAACACCCAAGTCGTCGAGTCCACCGATCCCGCCGCCACGGCCAGACGCTTCTGGGCCGCGCTTTCTAAGGGCGGGCGTTCCGCTCCGTTGCCTAACGGGCGTGGTCAGCGGGTCAGGTTCGACGATGGCTCGCTAGTGGTCATTCGGACTCGCACAACCACAACAGGGAGCCCTGCCATCGAGCTTTCCATCGCATCCCCACATCTTGGGATGCCCCCCTACCAGAAGATTCACTTCGTGAAGAAAGGGTCAAGGACGTGAGCGAAAAGGTAGCAACGTCGCATCTTGATGCGGGATCCCTGCAACTGTTGGTCGCACTCTTGGGCAAGCAGTGGCAATTTGTGACTGGCGAGCCACTGGCGGAGCGGCCCGGGAGCCTGGCAGCCTTCGACGAAGTGTTGGTTGCGCTTGAAGGTGACGCGGTGGCGGTGAAGAGCACACTTTGCTTGCTCGACTTCGAGGGCTTTGAGGACGAATACCCGCAACTGGACGTCGTGCCCGCGGATACGCCTGCGATGAACCGCGCGCGCAAGTCCGGGCGTCTGTCTTATCTCAATCGAGGAGCCGTCGTTTCACGGGTCGACATAGTGCGGGAGCGACTGTCGCAACTACGCAATGGAGAGGTGCAGTGGACCTACTCGACCGACATCGGTGTCGTGTTCGAACTGTCGGGCGTGGCCGTTGCAGTCGTCAAGGCCAGCCATCACGTAGAAGCGCTCCAGGTGTCCTTCGGCGCCTCCGTGGAGGAGTTGGACTTGCCAGACCGCACGATCGAGTGGGACTGGGACAACGAGATTGGTCAGGAGTATAGGACGAGCCGGGAGTTCATCGACATCCTCGACATCCTCGACGGCTCGCACGATAGCGATCATCACGACAGGTAAATGGCGTGACCTATCCCCATCTTCATGGTGAGGTGGCGATCCAGGTATGGGTGCTCGAGAACTACGCCTACAAGTGTCCCGGTGCCCGGTGCCCGGTTGCTGGTCGAGTTCGCCGATGGCGAGAGCTACGTGTGCGTGTTCGATACCGCGTATGACAGCGACAACGCTGGTGAGTTCGACATCGAGATGGACCATCCGAGGTACGACGAGTTCCACCAGGTCTCCCTCGAGATCATCGAGACGGTCGAGCCGGGTCTGCGTCTGTACGACGCATGGATCAACCGCGACTTCGCGGCTCGGATCACCGACAGCGACAGCGACACGGACAGGGTCGTCTATCCGGTAGCGGAGCACACGTGAGATTTGCCTTGTGCGTGGGTCGCCATCGGTGAGGCGGGCCGCCCAACCTCACATATGAAATCCGGCGCTCCGGCGTGTGAAACGCCCTCTCCAGGTTCGTCGAAAACGGCCCGATTCCCGCACGAAATCGCAATCGGCTAACCCCCCACACGTTGCTCCAGATTCGTTGTATACCAACGGGTTGGTGGGCTATTGCTCCTTTCGTGCTCGGACGGTGTGGTTACGCAGCAATGCGGACGTTAGGGCCGATGCAGACCGAGGTCTTCTGCATGTCCTTCCACTTGGGTGATTTGCGGTCGC
>CAZJNU010000143.1:0-5695 GCA_964547485.1 uncultured Actinomycetes bacterium | reverse complement strand
ACGTTCTCGCTGGCATCGAGGCGGCGCGTTCGGCTGGACTCGAGCCGATCAAGATTAACGCAGTACTCATCCGTGGCGTGAACGATCACGAGGCGCCGGCACTGTTGCGCTGGGCGCTGGCCAACGGACTCCGGCTTCGATTCATCGAGCAGATGCCACTCGACCCTCAGCACTCCTGGGATCGCGCCACCATGATCACCCGCGAGGAAATCCTCCGCTCCCTCGGGGAGGCGGGGTTTGAGGTCACACCTGCGACCGGTCGCGGCTCTGCGCCGGCCGAGGAGTTTCTGGTCGATGGCGGACCGGCTCGCGTCGGCATCGTCGGCTCCGTGACGAAGCCGTTCTGCGCCGCCTGCAATCGGGTTCGGTTGACTGCGGATGGCCAATGGCGTTCCTGCCTGTTCGCCGCCGGTGAGCGAGATCTGCGGACACCGCTGCGGGCTGGGGCCGGCAGGGCCGAATTGGCGGGGCTGATGTCAGCCGAGGTGAAGGCCAAGAAGCCCGGGCACGGACTGGACGACCCCGGATTCCTGCAGCCCAACCGGCCGATGTCCGCCATCGGCGGTTGACGTGACTGAGCTCGGGGAGCCGGTCCGAGAGGAGGCGGAACTCCCGTTGCCGAACGAAGCCAACCCCGCACCGTACCCGGGCGATACGGTCACAGTGACGCTGTTCGCCGCCGCGAGGGACGCCGCGGGATTCCGCGAAATCGAGTTGCCGGCCGGGTCGGTGGATGAAGTTCTTGGTGCCCTGCTCGCGGCGAGTCCCCCGGCCCTAGCGCGGGTGCTGCCAGTCTGCTCACTGCTGGCGGATGGCCAGCGGATTTCAGGAACACCGATACTGACCGCGGGCACAGTTCTGCATGTGCTGCCGCCATTCGCGGGCGGTTGACTCCGCTTCGTCCTCGACTTCCGAAATACCCGACTACCCGACTACCCGACTACCCGACTACCCGACTACGGCAGGAGATCGTGTGAACATCGTCTGGCTGGTGCTTGGTGTGGTCCTCGTCGCGCTGGTGGCGTCGATGGTCTACGCCTTCTTCGTGGTCCGACCCCGGCTCGCTCGGCAAGTGCAATCCAGCGTTGCGGTCATCGCGGAGGAACTCCACGGGCGGGAACCACTGTTGATTGTGCCGGCCCGCTGCGAGGGTGTCAGTGACAGTTCTCGCGCGGCACTGGTAGGGGTCGGCAGCCTCGCTGTCACCGAACACGGCGTGGTTTTCGGTGCCGGTGACCCACCGCGCAGCCTGATCATCGCCCGCAACCGCATCTCCTCAGCGGCAGCCGAGACGACCTTCGGGGCTGGCGAGACCACGGTTCGCAAGCGCGACGCAATGCTCGTGATCCGGTGGCTGTCTGCGAACGGCGACGAGTCAGCGGCAGCCTTCACCGTCGCCGACCCGGCAGCACCCGTCGCTGAGTTGACTCCGAGCAAGGCAGACCAGGGCGGGATCTAGCCCGTCGGTCACCGAGTGGCTCGACATTAGGGGTCCGCAGTCGTCCAGCGGCAGCGTTCGCACTCCCGCCGCGGCGGCGTTCATGTCATGTGGGGACTCCATGACGCACGACACGCCGGGCGACACGCCGTGAGAAGGGCCGTTTGACGCGTCAACCAGTGGTTGTGGAGTGTGCAGGTGACACCGAGCGCAGTCAGTCGCGCAGCGGCCGGCCTTGGGCGTCGGTAGTGAAGCCGCTGCTACCCACGAGGTAGAGGATCCCCTCGACTGTGCCCCACAGTGCTCCGATCCCGCAGGTCAGCACCGTGACGACGATCTGCAGAATCCCGATCATCGTGAACCCCAAGTAAAACCGATGGATCCCAAACCCGCCAAGGAAGATCCCGAGCAGACCGGCCGCCATCTTCGACTTGGCCAGCGGATCGGCATTCGCCGGGTTTCCGTAGGGCTGTTGGTAGCCCGGGGCGTAGCCCGGTGGGTAAGCCTCTGGGTAGGCAGGCGGCGCCGCTGCGGGTGCGGCCGCCTCGGGGCCTGGCGGAGGGGGTGGCGGAGGCGGCGCTGGGGGTGCGGCCGCCTCGGGGGCCGCAGGCGGTGGCGGCGGCGCTGGGGGTGCGGCCGCCTCGGGTGCGGGCGGGGTGCTCTCGGCGGGATCCGGCGAGGGCGCGGGTTGCTGGGCGTCAGAGTCGGACATTGCTGTCTCTCAATCTCGTCGGGTCAATTGCGTCGCGGGCGAGCCTTCGATACACGGTACCTCGCGGCTCGCGAGTTCGGCGCAACCTCTACCTGTCAGCTGAAATCGGGGCCACCGGTGCGGGACCGCTTCAACTCGAAGAATCCGGGCGTCTGAGCGCACAGCAGGACACCGTCCCAGAGCAGACCCGCGGCCTCGCCCTTGGGTGCAGGGGAGACAACGGGGCCGAAGAATGCAGTGCCGGCGACGTGGATTACCGGGGTTCCGACATCCTCCCCCACCGGATCCATCCCTGCGTGATGGCTGAGCCGCAGGGCCGGATCCAAGGAGTCGTCGGTCATCGCCGAGATCAACTCTGGATCCAACCCCACCTCTGCCAGCGCCTCCGCCACCACTTCGGCGTCGGGGCGTCGCTGCTGCAGGTGGATCCGCTCGCCCATCGCCGTATACAGCGGCAAGATAACCTCCGGCCCCGCACTCTGCTCCGCCGCGACTACCACCCGCACGGGCCCCCATCCCAGCGTCATCAACTCGACGAACTTCTCGGGGACCTGCCGATGTTCGTTCAGCACTGACAGCGACATCACATGCCAGGTGATGTCGATCGGGCGCACTTGCTGGACCTCCAACATCCACCGACTCGACATCCACGCCCAGGGACAGACCGGATCGAAGTAGAAATCGACCTGAAGGCGAGCTGCGTCAACGGCGTCCGGAGGGGCTGCGCTCATATCCCCACCCTAGTGGCAGTGGTTGGATAGCGACCATGCCAGCAGAGAATCTGACCCGCGCGGAAGCCCAGTCCCGAGCGGCCATCGTCCACGACGTCCGTTACGGCGTCGAACTCGATGTGAGCACGATAGGTGCCACCTTCAGCTCTCGCACGGTTGTGACCTTCGAGTGCTCCGAGCCGGGAGCAACAACCTGGCTGGACCTGATCGCGCCGGCGGTGCGTTCGGTGACCCTGAACGGGACGGTGCTCGATCCGACCGAAGTATTCGTCGACAGTCGGATCACGCTCACCAACCTGGCCTTTCGCAACGAAGTGATCGTGCTGGCGGACTGCGCCTACATGACCTCCGGAGAAGGGCTACACCGGTTCCTCGACCCGGTCGACGGCGGCACCTACCTCTACACCCAATTCGAGGTCGCCGACTGTCGAAGGGTGATGGCGGTATTCGAGCAGCCCGACCTCAAAGCGCCCCTGCAGCTGACCGTCACTGCCCCGGCCGATTGGCAGGTCGTCTCCAATCGCCCGACCCCCGATCCCGAGCCCGCCGGGGAGGGAGTCGCCCGCTGGAGGTTCACTCCCACCGCCCCACTGGCGAGTTACCTGTACGCGCTCATCGCCGGGGACTACTACATCGTGCGCGACGTGTACGACGGCGCAACTCAGTCGATTCCGTTGGCGCTACTGTGCCGCCGCAGTATCGCCGACAGCCTCGACGCTGAGGAGATCTTCGACATCACCAGGGCAGGTTTCGCTTACTACGAGCAGGCATTCGACTACCCCTACCCGTTCGGCAAGTATGACCAGGCCTTTGTTCCGGAGTTCAACTCCGGCGCGATGGAGAACCCGGGCGCGGTCACCTTCCACGAGGACCACTACCTGTTCCGCTCTCGGGTGACAGACGCCGCCTATGAGATGCGTGCCGAGACGATCCTGCACGAGATGGCCCACATGTGGTTCGGCGATCTCGTCACGATGACCTGGTGGGACGACCTCTGGCTGAACGAATCCTTCGCGGAGTGGGCGGCG
Source organism: uncultured Actinomycetes bacterium (assembly GCA_964547485.1). Classification (GTDB taxonomy): domain Bacteria; phylum Actinomycetota; class Actinomycetes; order S36-B12; family UBA10799; genus JACJWR01. The sequence continues at coordinate 1,786 of CAZJNU010000143.1, read as the reverse complement.
CACCACACCTGCAGCGTCGCCACCCGATTCACCACCGCGTGGGCCAATTTCTCCAGCCAGCGCAAAGCATGGGCCTACCGCCAGGACCAACTCCCGTCGACGCATCCGATCGCAGCCGACATGGTCGACCTCGACACGGTCTACCGCAATTTCGACGGCATCACCTACGCCAAGGGAGCCTCCGCGCTGCGACAACTGGTCGCCTGGGTAGGAGAGGACAACTTCCTCGCCGGGCTGCGGACATACTTCGCTCGGCACGCATATGGCAATACCCAACTCGACGATCTGCTGACGGCCCTGTCGGATGCCTCAGGTCGCGATCTGGACAGTTGGGCGCGCAGTTGGCTGGGTACCTCCGGCGTCAACCTGATTCGCCCGGATGTCGAGATCGATGCAGCTGGCCGGTATCGGCGGGTGGTGCTCACGCAGGCGCCGCCATCCTCCCCCGAAGGCGTGGCACCGACGCTTCGCCAGCATCGGTTGCGGCTGGGACTCTACGACACCGTGGCCGGTCAACTTGTTCGTCGGGAGGTGCTGGAACTGGACATCGACGGGCCTGCGACCGAGGTCTCCGAGCTGATCGGGGTGCGCCAGCCGGATCTGCTGTTGGTCAACGACGACGACCTGACCTACGCCAAGATTCGGCTGGACGCCCGGTCGCTGGCGACCGCCATCCAGAGTGTCGGGACGATTCCCGACCCGCTGTCTCGCGCGCTGATCTGGGGAGCTGCCTGGGATATGACCCGTGACGCGGAGTTGCCTGCCGCCGATTTCGTCCAGTTGGTAGCCGCCGGCATCGGTACCGAGTCGGACGTCGGTGTGGTTGGTCAAGTCTTGCGTCAGGCGCAGGCCGCGGTGAACCTCTTTGCCACACCCGCCCACCGGGTCGCCTACACCGACCTGTTGGCGGCGGCCCTTCGCCGCGACCTTGACCGGGCCGCTGCGGGCAGCGACCATCAGCTGGCGTACCTGCGCGGCTTCATTTCGTTCGCAAGGACTGATGCCGACGCGGCGTTGCTTCGAGCGTTGCTGGACGGGCACGTCACCTTGGCCGGACTCGCGGTCGACACCGACGTGCGGTGGGCGTTGGTCACCCGCCTGGTCGCCCTGGGCGCCGCGGGCGCGGATGTCGTCGAGGCGCAACTCGCACTCGACGACACCGCCGCCGGTCGGCGTCGAGCCCGCGCGGCCACGGCGGCCCGGCCCGAGTTCGGCGCCAAGGATGCTGCCTGGACCGAAGCCCTCTGTGACGAGGATCTACCGAACGCCCTGTTGGAGTCGGTGATCTCCGGCATCATGCAGCCCGATCAGGGAGATCTAGTGGTGCCCTTCATCGAGCGCTACTTCGAGACGCTGCCGACAATTGCGACGAACCGCACCGCGGAGATCGGCCAGTTGATCATGACCGGTCTCTATCCAGGAATGGTGGTCGCGCAGTCCACGATCGATCGGACGGATGCATTCCTGGCGACCCATCCCGACCTGCCCGGCGGTGCCAGGCGAACCTTGATAGAGGGCCGCGACGGCGTCGCCCGAGCCCTGCGCTGCATGGAGCTCGACGGCCGCTGAAACGCGGCGGCTCAGGTCAGGCGGGTTCGTCGGTGAACAGCGACCGCGGGTGCACCGCCTGGTCTCCGAGCAGGATGATGCCGTCGTGGATGCCAGCTGGAATATCGCCCACCGAGAAGCGGGAACCCATGGTCAGCACAGCCAACCGGCAGCGGGAGTCGTCCAGCCAGCGGCGCGCGATGTGGCCCGTCACAATGTCCACCGTGGAGGCGTCAGG
>CAZJNU010000142.1:0-5700 GCA_964547485.1 uncultured Actinomycetes bacterium | reverse complement strand
GTGTTGACCACCGGATAGCCGGGCCAACTCGAGTAGGTGAAGAAAGTCCCGAGCCGGTAGTCCGCATCCTTGAACAACAGCAGCGAGGTCCCCTTGGGTGCGTACCCGTACTTGTGTAGATCCACCGAGATTGAGCACACCCCAGGCACCGACAGGTCGAACGACGGCACCGACACCCCGAGCCGGGCCAGGTAGGGCAGCGTCCAGCCGCCGATACAGGCGTCCGTGTGCACCGGCACGCCACGTTCCAGCCCCAGGGCCGCCACCTCCACAACTGGGTCGACGACCCCGTGCGCGTACGAAGGCGCCGACACCACCACCAGTGCAGCCCGATCTAGATACTCGTCCAACGCCGCGGCGACATCCTCGACTCGGACTTTGAACGTCTCCGGGTCGACCGGCAGGGTGTGCACCTCGACGTCGAAGTAGTACCCGCCCTTGACGAACGCGGAATGCGCGGTGACCGGCATGATCATCACCGGCTTGACCGTTGCGGCACGTTCCGGTCCGACCCGCTGCCGCCAGTGTTCGCGGGCCGCTTTCACCGCCAGCATGCAGGATTCGGTACCACCGCTGGTGACCAGGCCCTGCCCCTCCGGCGGACCCCCGAGCAGGTCCAGTCCCCAGCCAACGAGGTCATTTTCGATTCGGGTGACGCTAGGAAAGACAGTCGGATCCAAGCCGTTGACCGCCGAGTACATGGTCAGCGCTCGATTGGCCACTTCGTGCAGATCGGAGATCCCGGAGTCATAGACGTAGGCCAGCACCCGGCCTCCGTGTACTGGAGCGTCCCCGCTGCGGAACGAGTCAAGTTCGGCGAGAATCTCGCTCGGGTCGGCGGCGTCGGCGGGTAAGCTCATGTGCTCTCCAAGGGGGCCTCGTCGTGGTCTCGGGACTCTTCCAGGGCCCGCGCTGCGGCGATCCGTTCATCGGTCAGGTCATACCGCAACAGCAACGGCAGGCTGGCAACCAGCAGCGCGGCGGGCAGCAGGGTGAAGGCCAACAGGGTGCCCGTGATCGCCGACGAGGGCTGCGTCACCGTCTCATTTGCGGTGGACGACACGAACCCGGTAACTGCCAACAGCGCGAGCACCAGCGCGGGGCCGATGGCGAAGCCAGTGGTCTCGCCGGCGGTCCAGAAACCGGTGTAGGCGCCCGCCCGGCGCTTGCCGGACTCGGCGGCGTCCACCGCGATGGCGTCCGGCAGCATCGACAACGGGAACATCTGCATCCCCGCGTAGCCGACGCCACAGATCGCCACGAAGACCAGCACGCCCGCCAGCGGTAGCAGCGGTGCTGTCAGCAGCAGCAGGGTGCCGACGAGAAAAGTAAGGGACGCGAACAGGTAGCCCCGCTTCTTACCGAACTTGTGGGCGATCTTGGCCCACACGGGGACGAACAGGATGCCAGGGGCCACCAGGCAGACGAACAGGACGTCGTTGATCCGCTCCCGTTCGAGGATGTAGGTCGCGAAGTACTGGGCACCGGCGAGCATGGAGCTTGTCGCCAACGCCTGTAGGAAGAATGCCCCTAGCAGTACCCGGAAGGTGCGGTTGCCGCGCGCGACAGCGAATTGCGCCTTGAACGACGGCTCCGACTCGGTCTTGTGCAGGATCCTTGTGCGGCGCAGTCCCCACCAACACCCGATCATGCCCAGCCCGATCAGGACGCCGACCACGACTCCCATGATCAGGTAGCCCTCGGGAGTGGCGTTGTAGGCGTCGCGGATGGCGGGCGATCCGGCGCCGAACAGCAGGATTCCGAACGTGAGGAAACCCACCCGCCAGGCGACCATGGTGGTGCGCTCTCGGGAGGAGTCGGTGATCTCCGCCGGGGTGGCGATGTAGGGGACTTGGAAGAAGGCAAACGCGGAAGCGGCCAGCAGGAAGAAGACGAAGACCCAAACCGCTCCGGCCACTGGCGACCAGGCATCGGGCGCGGCGAACATCAGCGCGAACAGGGCGGGCAGTGCAAGGCCGCCTAGCAGCAGGAACGGGCGCCTGCTGCCGCGCTTGGCGACGGAGCGATCGCTGAGATTTCCGACGATCGGTAGGAATGCGACGTCCCACAGCTTCGGAAGGAGCAGCACGAACGCGGCGACGCCAGCGGCGACGCCGAGGCTGTTGGTGAGGTAGTACGCCAGCAACAGCCCGGGGACCGTGGCGAAACCAGCGGTTCCGACCGAGCCGAGGGCATACGAGAGGGTCTGGCCGCGAGTGAGTCGAGAATTATCGCCCGCCGATGCAGTCGCCATGGCTGCACGCTACCGTTCCGGTCGCCGGTGTTGCCGGGATCGCGCGTTGCGTGGGAGACGGCCGGGCTGGCCGGCCGCCACCGTCGCCCGAACTACCAGCCGCGCTCGCGCCACTCTGCGAGGTGGGGGCGTTCGGTGCCGAGCGTCGTGTCCCAACCGTGGCCCGGGTAGATCCAGGCGTCGTCCCCGAACACGTCGAACACCTTCGTGGTCACGTCCTCATACAGCTGCGGGAAGTGTTCCGGGGTGGTGCGGCCGACGCCACCGGGGAAGAGGCAGTCGCCGGTGAAGATGTGGTCGCTGCCGTCGGCGGCGTGCAAGTGCAGCGCGATGGATCCAGGGGTGTGGCCGGTCAGGTGGATGGCCGTCAGCCGATTGTCGCCGAGGGTCACCTGATCGCCGTCAGCAAGCCGGATCTCAGTGGCTACCGGGATATCGTCGGCGTCGAATTCGCCGGCGTAGGTTGTCGCGCCGGTTGCGTTGACGACGTCGGCAAGGGCAGCCCAATGGTCGTGGTGGCTGTGAGTGGTGAGGACAGCGGACAGACCGGTCGCTGGCACCAATGCAAGCAGGGTCGACGGCTCCGCGGCAGCGTCGATCAACAGGCTCGCTGTGGCGGCCTCATCAGTCAGTAGGTAGGCATTGTTGTCGAGTTGACCGACCGAGATCTTGGTGATCGTCAGTCCGGTCAATCGGCGGGTTTGCGGTGGGGCGCCGACTTGCGAGCGGCCGTCGTAGGTCACGACCTCACCGTACGCGGCTGTCGGTGGCGAGGCATAGGGTTGCCAGCGTGTCGGACGGACGGAAGGCCAGCCCAAGGACGAGGAGTCCCAAAGGCGGGAGCGCTGCAAAGAAGTCAGGCGGGGCCAAGAAGGGCGCGGCCCTGCGGCGCGCGTCGCACGACCCCGCCTCCCACGAACTGATCGTCCGCGGTGCGAGAGAGCACAACCTGAAGAACGTCTCGCTCGATCTGCCTCGCGACGCCCTCATCGTCTTCACCGGCCTCTCCGGCTCCGGCAAGTCGAGTCTGGCCTTCGACACGATCTTCGCCGAGGGGCAACGCCGGTACGTCGAGAGTCTCAGCGCCTATGCCCGGCAATTCCTGGGGCAGATGGACAAACCCGACGTCGACTTCATCGAAGGGCTCTCACCGGCGGTCTCGATCGATCAGAAGTCGACCTCCAGGAACCCCCGATCGACGGTCGGCACCATCACCGAGGTCTATGACTATCTCCGGCTGCTGTTCGCCCGCATCGGCAAGCCGCACTGCCCGGTCTGCGGACGGCCGATCGCGCGCCAGCATCCCCAGCAGATCGTCGACCAAGTGCTGGCTCTCGAACCTGGTCTTCGGTTCCAGGTGCTCGCACCGGTCGTCCGGGAACGCAAGGGTGAATTCGTCGACCTGTTCCGGACGCTGCAGGCACAGGGCTACTCCCGGGCGCGGGTCGACGGCCAGGTGCACCAACTTGCCGACCCACCCAAGCTGAAGAAGCAGGAGAAGCACACGATCGAAGTCGTCGTCGACCGGTTGGCCGTCAAGCCCGAGGCGCAACAGCGGTTGACGGATTCGGTTGAGACGGCCCTCCGGCTGGCCGGCGGGACCGTCACGCTGGAATTCGTCGATGTGCCCGAGGACGATCCCACTCGGGAGCGCACGTTCAGCGAGCATCTCGCCTGCCCCTATGACGGCCTGAGCTTCGAAGAGCTGGAGCCTCGATCCTTCTCGTTCAATTCGCCGTTCGGCGCGTGTCCGGACTGTGCCGGCCTTGGCACCCACACCGAGGCAGATGCCGACCTGGTCGTCCCCGACGATGAGTTGAGCCTCGCGGAGGGGGCAATCGCACCGTGGGGGACCGGCGCGAGTTCTGAGTACTTCTCCCGACTGCTGCACGCGCTCGCGGACGAACTCGACTTCGATATCGACACGCCCTGGAAGGACCTGCCCGCCAAGGTGCGCAAGGCGGTGTTGGAGGGCTACGGCAAGTCCGTCACAGTCAAGTACCGGAACCGATATGGCCGCGAGCGCAGTTACACCACCGGCTTCGAAGGGGTGGTGTCCTACGTCAAGCGCCGCCATGCCGAGGCGGAGACCGACGCGGGTCGCGAACGGTTTGCCGGTTTCATGCGGGAGGTGCCGTGTCCGGCTTGCGCTGGGTCGAGGTTGAAGCCGATCAGTCTCGCCGTGACGGTCGGCGAGCGTTCCATCGCCGATATTGCGGCGCTGCCGATCGGGGAGGCCAGCGAACTGCTCGGCGCGCTGCAGTTGGACGACCGCGATGCGGCCATCGGCGCTCGGGTGCTCAAGGAGATCGGGGAGCGGCTGCAATTCCTGGTCGATGTCGGGCTGCACTACTTGTCGCTCGACAGACCTTCTGCGACCCTCGCTGGCGGCGAGGCGCAGCGGATCCGGCTGGCGACCCAGATCGGCTCCGGACTGGTGGGTGTCCTGTACGTGTTGGACGAGCCCAGCATCGGACTGCACCAGCGCGACAACCGGCGCCTGATCGAGACGCTGGTGCGATTGCGGGATCTGGGCAACACGCTGATCGTGGTCGAACATGACGAGGACACCATTCGGGCCGCCGACTGGGTGGTCGATATCGGGCCTGGTGCCGGCGAGCATGGCGGGCACGTTGTGGTGAGTGGCACCGTAGCGGACCTGGAGGCCTCCGAAGAGTCGATCACTGGCGCCTACGTCAGCGGCCGCCGCAGTATCGAGGTCCCGCTGCTGCGGAGACTGCCCGAACCGGGGCGCGAAGTTGTGGTGCAGGGCGCAAAGGAGCACAACCTGCAGGGGGTCGACGTGACGATCCCGCTCGGGTGCTTTGTGGCCGTCACCGGAGTGAGCGGCTCGGGCAAGTCGACGCTGGTGAACGACGTGCTGTACCGGGTTTTAGCCCGGGAACTCAACGGCGCCCGAACCGTGCCCGGGCGACATAAAAGGGTCACTGGCCTGGACCAGTTGGACAAGGTGGTGCACGTCGACCAGAGCCCGATCGGCCGCACCCCGAGGTCCAACCCCGCCACCTACACAGGTGTCTTCGACCATGTCCGGAAACTGTTCGCGCAGACCGAGGAGGCCAAGATCCGGGGCTACCTGCCGGGCCGATTCTCCTTCAACGTCAAGGGCGGTCGCTGCGAGGCCTGCACCGGCGACGGCACCATCAAAATCGAAATGAACTTCCTGCCGGACGTGTATGTCCCGTGTGAGGTGTGCCATGGCGCTCGGTACAACCGGGAGACGCTGGAGGTGCACTACAAGGGCAAGACCATCGCCGAAGTGCTCGACATGCCGATCGAGGAGGGGGCCGAGTTCTTCGCGCCGGTACCCGCCATCGCCAGGCATTTGACCACCCTGGTCGACGTCGGTCTCGGCTACGTCCGACTCGGCCAGCCCGCGCCGACGTTGTCCGGTGGTGAGGCGCAGCGGGTGAAGTTGGCCGCCG
>CAZJNU010000141.1:0-5779 GCA_964547485.1 uncultured Actinomycetes bacterium | reverse complement strand
TCGGCAGGGAGTCCACGTCGTCGACGATCACGACTGCGTGCGGGTTCGGCATTCCGAGACCTCGACCAGACCAGCGGCGTTCGGCCAGTGTCACCGTCACGGCTCCCTGGTAGCCCTCTCGAATCACCGGTCCCATATCGACTCCGATGTCCCCCTCTACGGCAACTTCGACTCGTCGAACCCCGCCCCGGGTCAGAATCTCATGACTGCCGGGCGACACCAAGCCGCTGTCCACAAGGAAGCGGGCGAAGACGCGGATGCCGTTGCCACACATCAGCGCCAGCGAACCGTCGGCATTGCGGTAGTCCATGAACCACTCGGGCGCACTGCTGCCGTAGGCAGCCCCCTCCTGGGTCCGTTCAGTGCGAACGGCCCGCAGCACACCATCTGCGCCGATACCGAAGTGACGGTCACATAGTGCCCTGACCTGGCCAGCGCCGAGTACCAGCAGCCCATCGGGGTCGGGTATCACGACGAAATCGTTCCCGGTGCCGTGACCCTTACTGAAGGGGATCCCGTCCGTGCTCATGGCCGGTCCTGTCGCAGCCACGCCTTGACCTCATCCGAGTCGGCACCCATCCCGGCCGGCGGCGTCCGGTACCGCGCCGGGGTGGTCGACAACCGGATCGGGTCACTCGTGGTCGACCCACCCCCGTCCCCGCCTGCCTCATAGGTCGAAATTGGCTCCAGTCCGAGCGATGCGGCAAGTTCGAAGGCGGCGCCGATATCGTTGATCGGCCCGCATGGCACCCCTGCCGCAGTCAGCAGTCCTTGCCACTCGTCTGCGTTGCGGGCCGCGAGCGCGGGGGTCAACTCGGCAATGAGCCCAACCCGGTTGTGCACCCGCGCGGAATTCGTCGCAAATCTCTCGTCCGAGGCCAACCCGGGCCTACCGACCACCTCACAGAGCCGGCCGAACTGCCCGTCATTACCGACGGCGAGCACCAGCGGCCGATCCCTGGTCGGGACCGGCTCGTATGGGGCGATCGAGGTGTGGGCGTTACCGGTCGCCACCGGCAGCACCCCACCCGTGACGTAGGCGGAGGCGTGGTTCACCAGCGAAGAGAGCAACGACGTGAGCAGGTCCACCTCGACCAATTGCCCCACGCCGGTCTGGTCTCGGTGCCGCAGGGCCGCGAGGATACCGATGTTCGCGTGCAACCCGGTGATGACGTCCACTATCGCCACTCCCACCTTGGTCGGATTGCCAGGCTCACCTGTCATCGACATCAACCCACCCACAGCCTGGGCAAGCAGATCGTAGCCCGGCAACGCTGCACCGACACCGGAGCCGAATCCGGAGATGGCGCAGTAGACAAGCTCTGGGCGACGCTCTGACAACTGCTCGAACCCGAGCCCCCACCGTTCCATCGTGCCCGGCCGCAGATTGTGCACGACGACGTCGGCCCGATCCGCGAGTTCGCGCGCCAACGACCGATCCTCGGCGTCTTGCATATCGATCGCCACGCTGCGCTTGTTGCGATTCACCGACTGGAAGTACGTCGCCTGCCCATCGGGGGTGTAGGGAGGGCCCCAGGCGCGCGTGTCGTCCCCCGCGGGGGGTCGCTCGACTTTGATTACGTCGGCTCCGAAGTCAGCCAAGAGCATGGTCGCGTACGGTCCGGCCAGCACGCGTGTGAAGTCCGCGACCAGGATTCCATCGAGAGCGCCTGCCATACGGTCAGCCTAGTCATCACGCGGGGCGCGCGGACTTTTCGGGCGCTGCGGGTCGACCCCCACGCCTGCCGTCTGCGCGAGTGTCACCGCCATCGCCAGCAATCGTGGATCGGCCGCATCCAGCCACCTGACCGACTGATCGCGGCGGAACCATGACACTTGTCGCCGCGCGAATTTCCGGGTCGCGGTCACCGTATCCGCAGCGGCTTGCGACAGGTCGCCGACACCGGCGAGCAACGCAAGAACCTGGCGATACCCGAGGGCCCGCGATGCTGTTGGGCTGCCAGCCAGACCTTCAAGCGATTCAACCTCACGGACAAGACCGCGCTCGAACATGGCGTCCACCCGATCGGCGAGCCGCGGGTTCAGCACCTCACGAGGCAACGCCAGGCCGAAGGTCAGCGCAGCGAGTACCGGCCGAGGCACCGGCAGGGTGGCCCGGAATCGGCCACCGGACATCTCCACAACCTCCAGTGCCCGGATCACCCGCCGTGCGTTGGTGGGCAGAATCGCCGCTGCGGCCGCCGGATCGATGCCGGCGAGTCGCGCATGCATCGCCGCCGACCCCAGCCGGTCACACTCCTGCTGCAGCTCCATTCGCAACTGCGGGTCCGTACCGGGGAACTGCAGATCATCAATGACCGCCCGTAGATACAGTCCCGAGCCCCCGACCAGGATGGGCAGTTTCCCCCGGTCTGCTATCTCGGCGACGGCCGCGCGGGCCATTCGCTGATACTCCGCCACGTTCGCTGCCCGATCGACCTCCCAGATATCCAGCAAGTGATGCGGGACCCCTCGTCGCTCGACCTCGTTCAGTTTGGCCGTGCCGATATCCATCCCGCGGTACAGCTGCATCGAGTCGGCGTTGATGACCTCCCCGTCGAGCGCTTCAGCCAGACCCACACCGAGTTCGGACTTGCCGGTACCGGTGGCGCCGACGACAGCAATGACGTCAACCGTCACGGGGACGGCGGCGGCTTCGGCGGGACTGGCATTCCCAGGTTGACCGGTGCAGTCGCCGACACGGCTGACTGGCTCAATGCCCCACAAGCCGTCGACCGCACCGGCCGCCGCCAGACCAGTCCGACATCGGAATCGGCCACCAGATGGTGCGGAGCGGCATGGGTGACCGTGGCGGTCAGCAAGTCTCCCGGAGCGAAATCCCCGGCCGCCGGATTGATGTGGATGAGTCGATTGTCCGCCGAACGTCCGGAGATTCGGTCGGAGGCCGCGTCCTTGCGACCATGTCCGGCATTCACCATCACTTCCACCTGCGTCCCCAGCAGAGCCCGGTTCTCAGCCCACGCGACATCGTCGGCCACCTCAACCAGCCGCAGGTAGCGCTCCGAAACCACCTCGGCGGGGACTTGCTCGGCCATCGTGGCTGCCGGCGTACCAGGGCGCTTGGAGTACTGGAATGTGTAGGCACCGGCGAATCGCGCCGCCCGGACCACGTCGAGGGTGTCAACGAAATCCTGTTCGGTCTCACCGGGGAATCCAACGATGATGTCGGTGGTGATCGCCGCTGCCGGCAGGCTGGACCGCACCCGCTCGATAATGCTCAGAAAGCGGTCGCGGCGATAGCTGCGGCGCATTCGACGCAGCACCGAGTCGCTACCCGACTGCAATGGCATGTGCAGGTGGGGCATCACGTTGTCCGTCTCGGCCATCGCTTCGATGACATCATCGGAAAAGTCACGCGGATGGGGGCTGGTGAATCGCACCCGCCGCAAACCCTCGATCCGGCCGCACGCGCGCAGCAGTTCGGCAAACGCGCTTGGTTCACCGAAGTCACTGCCATAGGCGTTGACGTTCTGACCCAGCAATGTGACCTCAACGACGCCGTCGTCCACCAACGCCTGGATCTCGGTCAGGATCTCGGGCGGCCGGCGGTCACGCTCCTTGCCGCGCAGCGCTGGCACTATGCAAAAGGTGCAGGTGTTATTGCAGCCGACACTGATCGACACCCAAGCAGCATGATCAGCATCGCGTCGGCTCGGCAACGTAGAGGGAAACACTTCCAGGGCTTCCAGGATTTCCAGCTGTGCTTCCTCCGCGATCCGGGCCCGCTCCAGCAGGACTGGCAGGCTCCCGATGTTGTGAGTCCCGAACACGACATCCACCCAGGGGGCACGTCTCAGGATCTCGCGGCGATCCTTCTGCGCCAGGCAGCCCCCCACAGCGATCTGGGCACCCGGATGCGCCAGCTTCCAGGGGCGCAGGTGGCCAAGGTTGCCGTACAGCCGATTGTCCGCATTCTCCCTCACCGCGCAGGTGTTGAACACGATGATGTCGGCGCCGCTGCCATCGGCACGCCGATATCCGGCTTCCTCCAGCAGCCCGCCGATTCGCTCGGAATCGTGCACGTTCATCTGGCAGCCCAACGTGCGCACCTCGTAACTGCGCGCGGGCGTCACCTTGGCAGCCATCGCCGTGGGCAGTTGGTTCGCGGACATGCGGGCGAGTCTACGTTCTGTCCCTGGCGCCGCGCCGAAGTGCCGCCCACGGCCTAGGCTTCGGGCCATGCTCCCGGTCGCATTCGTGCCCAGCACCCCGCTACTGCACCCCGAGATTGCCGGTCCCGCGGCAGTGGCCACTGCTGCTACTCGCAGTGCCGCTCGCCGGGCTGTGGACACACTGCTCTCGAGACCGACCGTGCTCGTGTTGGGTGGACTGGGCGTCGGCGGTCGGCCACCTAATCCGACGCAGCGAGAACCAGTGCAGCAGTGGCCACCGAGCACCGCTGACTGCCTTTCCGAATTCGGGCTAACCGGACCCGAGGACGCCGACGGGGAGCCGTTACCCCTGTCGCTGAGCCTAGGTCGGTGGCTGCTGATGGATGGCGGATTCGACGGCACGATGAACCTGATCAGCCTCCATGGATCCCCGCAGGAAGTTGCGGCCGGAGCAGGTCGACTTGAATTGCCCTCGGACTTCGGTCTGCTAGTCGTCGGGGATGGCACAGCCACTCGGACCGACAAGTCCCCCGGACACCACATGCCTGGTGCGGTAGAACTCGATGACCAGTTGGCCGCCGCGTTGGGCGCGGGTGATTCGCAGATGTTCGACCGCCTGCCGCAATCGGCGGATACCGATTTCCTACTGGACGGACGATGCGCCTGGCAAGGCGGAATGACGATCTGCAGCAAGTCCGGTTCGCCCCGCGCCAGCGAACTCCTCGCCTTCGATGCGCCCCACGGCGTGGCCTACTTCGTCGCCACCTGGCTGGTCGGGGACCCAACCGCGACCCGCACAGATCACCGCTACTCCTCCTCTGCGAAGTCCTGGACACCACCGAGTACATCCGAGACAACCCGCGATGCCAGTCCCGCGGAGTAGCCTTTGCGCTGCAGCGCCGCCATCATTCTTCGCCGCTGGACCAGTGGTGGCAGGCCCGTCACGGCGCTGGCCTTCTTACGGGCCAGCATCCTGGCCGCGTGCATCTCGTCCTCGTCATCGACGAGAGCGAGCGCCTCCTCAATGTCCTGGCGAGCAACTCCACGACCGGACAGTTCGTGCCGTAGTGCCCGACGGGACAGTCCGCGGTGCTCGTGTCGAGACCGCACCCACATCCGCGCGAACTCTGCGTCATCGATCAGCCGCAACTCCACGAAGCGGTCCAAACTCGCTTCCGCAACATCAGCTGGCACTCCTCGGGCCGCCAACAAGTCCGCCAACTGCGCCCGACTCTTCGGGGCAACCGTCAACGCCCGCAGCAGGATCGTGCGCGCGACATCCTCTGGAGCGGCATCCGGCCCGGCATCCGCCGCAGTGCCGGGCGTCGGCCGCTCAAGATGCCGTGCGGCGGACATTCGCCTCTGCCCACGCATTTCGCTCGCCATAGAACTGGCCAGGCCGGACCGGGCCTAGAGATCTATCGGCGCCAGGTCAATCGGCGCGTCGATGTCGGCAGGGGCATCCAATCTCGGACCAACACCCAACTTCTCCTTGATCCGCTTCTCGATCTCGTTCGACAAGTCCGGATTGTCGATCAGGAAAGCCCGCGCATTCTCTTTGCCTTGACCCAACTGATCGCCCTCGTAGGTGTACCAGGCACCTGCTTTGCGGACGAAGCCATGCTCGACTCCCATGTCGATCAGGC
>CAZJNU010000140.1:0-5795 GCA_964547485.1 uncultured Actinomycetes bacterium | reverse complement strand
ACCCGCGGACCACCATTGAGGACGTGCGGATGATCCTCGACCTGCTGGAGTCAGCGGGAGTGTGATGCGAGAGTCAGCCGGACTGTGAGGCCAGACGGCGATTCTGACCCGCAGCGGCGTAGGCGCTGATGTCGAAGAAGAAGCCGAGGGCGACAAAGGCCCACCCGAACCCGGAGACGACCCCGTTGGACCAGTAGGACACCAGGATGTAGATGAGGGTGGTGTACGGCAGCACAAGTAGTCCGAGGAAGGGGAAGAGCCAGCTACCGTCGAAAGCCCTGTTGACCCAGTCGGTGAAGATCCAGAGCAAGAAGATTGTGACTCGGGGGAATGCCGAGCCCAGCAGGATGGCGAAGCAGCCGCACATGTGGTCTCCCTGGTGTTTGCTGACGTTGTGGTGGCCCTGCGCACGCCAGCCGCTAACGTGGTCGACGCCAACTATGGCAGAACGGCAGCGCTGCCGGAGGACTCTAGTGAGCGAGCACCCGAAATCAGCTCGGAGCCGGTCACCGGGCCGTTGGTCGGATCGGCACCGTACAGACCCAGACTGAGGCGGAGAAACCATGAGTGCGTCCCTGGACGGAATCCCCGAAGTCGAGTCGCCGTCGGCGCGCAGCCGGGCGAAGTGGTTTGGGTTGTTCTTCGTCGCACTGGGCGTCGCGATGATCATCGTGGACGCGACGATCGTCAACGTCTCAGTGCCGAGCATCATCGACGACCTCGGCATCACGTCCAGCCAGGCCCAATGGGTGCAGGAGGCCTACACGCTGGTGTTCGCGGCCTTCCTGCTGATGTTCGGTCGGCTGGCAGACCGGTGGGGCAGGTTGCGACTGTTCCTGCTGGGCGTCGTGATCTTCGTGTTGGCGAGTGTGCTGGCGGCCATCGCGGAGAGCGGCGGCCAATTGATCGCGGCCCGACTGGTACAGGGGCTCGGCGGCGCCATGATGTTGCCGACGTCGCTGTCGATCATCAACGCGGGGTTCCGCGGCAAGGACCGGGCGATTGCGTTTGCGGTCTGGGGCGGCACCATCGGCGGAACAGCGGCATTGGGACCGCTGCTGGGTGGCTGGTTGACCACCGACTTCTCCTGGCGATGGGCATTCGGGATCAACATTCCGCTGGGTCTGATCGTGTTCTTCGGTGCGCTGGTATTCGTCAAGGAGTCCAAGGACACCAGCGCCGACACCGGCGTGGACGTGCTGGGGGCGCTGCTCTCGGTGCTCGGCATCGGCCTCATCGTCTTCGGCCTGATCGAAGGACGTAACTACGGCTGGTGGTCGACGCTGGGGGAGCCGGCCCTCGGCGGCGTGACCTGGGGTTGGGGTATCTCCCCGGTGCCAGTCGCATTCGCCACCGGACTGGTGGCATTGGCCGCCTTCGGACTGGTGGAGACGAGCCGGAATCGAGCCGGCCGGACGGTGTTGCTCGACCTGAAACTGTTCAGGCTCTCCTCCTTCCGCAACGGAAACATCGCAGCCGCAATCGTCAGCCTGGGCGAGTTCGGCATCCTGTTTGCGCTACCCCTGTGGTTGCAGAACGTGTTGGGTCTGACGGCCTTCAAAACGGGCCAGGTACTGCTGGCGCTCGCGCTGGGAAGTTTCCTGGCGTCCGGTTTCGGTGCCCAGATCACGCAGCGCAAGGGGCCGATCTTCGTGGTTCGGCTGGGTATCGTGCTGGAGTTCGTGGGAGTGCTCGGACTCGGAATCGTTGCGGCGCCCGATGCCGGGCTCTGGCCGGTGATCGCGCTGTTGTTCGTGTACGGCATGGGTGTCGGCCTGGCGACCGCGCAATTGACCGGGGTCGTGTTGGCCGACGTCCCGGTGGCGTCCAGCGGTCAGGGCTCCGGCATCCAGAGCACCATGCGCCAACTTGGCTCAGCGTTGGGGATCGCGGTGCTGGGCACGGTGCTATTCACCAGCCTCGGCAGCCAGTTGAACAAGTCGCTGGACGGGACCCCGGGGCTGACGCCGCAGGCGCAGGAGCAGGTGGTGGATTCGGTGGTGGTGACCGCCGGTTCCATCATCCCGGCGTTGGCGAAGGACCCGGCGACGGCGCAGGTGGCCACTGAAGCAAAGGATGCCTTGTCAACAGCGACCAAGTGGGCGGCCTACGTGGCCGCCGGCTTCCTGGTGCTCGGCTTCCTGGCCAGCCTCTCACTGGGAGCCTCCCGCCCGCACGGTGACGCCGACCCGCCGGGGATGGACGAGCCGAAACCGACCGGCGACTGAGGGCCTCAGGAGGTCGGGTCGGCCCCCTCGGAGTCTGGACCGGACGCCCTGGACCCACGGGTGGTCGCGACCACCCGCTCGATCCGGAGCCGGGCCGACTGGAGATGCTGCTCACAGATCTGCGCCAACCGCTCACCGCGCTCCCAGAGGTCCAGCGATTCCTCCAGCGTGCCCTGCCCTTGCTGCAGGCTGTCAACGACGGCGACAAGTTCATCACGGGCCTGCTCGAAGCTGAGCATCTCCGCGTCACCGGCGGCTACGCCTTCGGCGGCAGCAGGAACTGCCCGATCCGGACCGGCCGTCGCTGCGGTGGTCTGGTTGTCAGCGTCCGTCGGTTCCATTGTCATCGGTGCTCCTCGATCGGATCGGCTGTCATGGGGTGTCCCCGGGCTCGGTGCCGGCTACTACGGGTATCCGTCGGGCGTGAAGTTCGCCGTGAGCGAGCCGAATCCGCACTCGGGCGCCGTCGGCCACTTCCGCTTCGTCTCGGGCGATGGCTCCGGAATCTGTGATGACGATGGCGTATCCGCGCTCGAGGGTGGCGGCCGGCGACAGGGCGTGCAGCCGGCCCTGCGCGACTTCGATCGAGGAACTGGCTCCTGTCAGGATTGCGACCAGTGCGCGGCCGGCCTCAAGACGCAGCGCCTCCACCCGAGCGGCACGGTCAGCCACGGCGCTTCCCGGGTCGGCCAGTTCGCGACTCTGTCGCAGGACCGCCAGATGTCGACCCGCGGCATCGAGTAGGTGTCGCGTCCGGGTGCCGAGGCGGTTCGTCAGATCGGCGATCCGGCGCTCCTCCGCGGCCAGATCTGGCACGACCCGGCGCGCTGCATCCGTCGGTGTGGATGCTCGGACATCGGCTACCAGATCCAGTAGCGGGGTGTCCCGTTCATGGCCGATCGCGCTGACCACGGGCGTGCTTGCGTCCGCGACGGCGCGGATCAATCCCTCGTCGCTGAACGGCAGCAAGTCCTCCACCGACCCGCCGCCGCGGGTCACCACGATGACCTCCACCTCCTCGATGGCGTCGAGTTCGATCAGCGCCGCGGTGACGGCGGCGGCCGCGGCGGCGCCCTGGACCGCCACCTCCCGCAACTCGAAGGTGATCGCCGGCCATCGGCGGCGGGCATTGTCGATCACGTCTCGCTCGGCTTCGGAATTGCGGCCACAGATCAAACCGATTCTTTTCGGCAGGAACGGCAACGGCCGCTTACGAGCAGGATCGAAGAGCCCCTCCGCAGCCAGGGTCGCCTTTAGTTGCTCCAGCCGAGCCAGCAGTTCGCCCAGCCCGACAGCTCGAATCCGGCGGGCCCGCAGGTGCAGGTCACCACGACCCGACCAGAACTCGACGCCGGCGAGCACCACCACCCGGGCACCCTCGGCGAGCGGCGGAACGATGTCGTCGACCAGTGCCGCGGGCGCCACCAGCGACAGCGACACCTGCGTCTGCATATCGCGCAGCCGCATGAATGTCTGCTTCGCGCCGGGACGGCGTCGGATCTCGCTCAGTTGACCCTCAACCCAGATCTGACCCAACCGGCCGATGTAGTCCGCGAGCGCTTTGCTCACGACCCTGACCGGGGCCGGTGACTCCTCGCTCTGCTCCAACGCCACGGTGGCAGCCTACGAGAAGTGTCGCCTGCGGACCCATACGCCTACGATGGTGGGATGTCTGAGCCCGAGCGAAAAGTCCTGTTGGCGTCTCCCCGTGGCTACTGCGCTGGCGTCGATCGGGCAGTGATCACGGTCGAGAAGGCTCTCGACCTCTACGGTGCGCCCGTTTACGTGCGCAAGGAGATCGTCCACAACCGCCATGTGGTGCGCACTCTGGAACAGCGCGGGGCGATCTTCGTTGCAGAGACCGAAGAGGTTCCGGAAGGGGCACTGGTGGTATTCAGCGCCCATGGGGTATCACCCGCGGTGCACGAGGAGGCTGCCAGCCGGAACCTGCGGACGATAGACGCCACCTGCCCGCTGGTCACCAAGGTCCACAACGAGGCAAAGCGGTTTGCGGCGGACGACTATCAGATCGTGCTGATCGGACACGAAGGACACGAGGAGGTTGAGGGCACGTTGGGGGAGGCGCCGCAGGTGACGACGTTGGTGCAGAGCCCTGCGGAGGCCGCCGAGGTGGAGTTGGACCCGTCCCGACCGGTCGCCTGGCTGTCCCAGACCACCCTTTCCGTCGACGAGACGATGGAAACTGTGGATGCACTTCGTCGCCGATTGCCGCTGCTGATTGATCCGCCGAGTGACGATATCTGCTATGCCACCCAGAACCGTCAGTTGGCGGTGAAAGTGATAGCGCCGAGGGTGGATGTGCTGATCGTGGTCGGTTCGGGCAACTCGTCCAACTCCGTCCGGCTGGCCGAGGTCGGCCTGGAGGCCGGCGCCGGCGCCGCCCATCGAGTCGACGACAAGTCCGAACTGGTCGAGGAGTGGTTCGCGACTGCGGCCACAGTGGGGTTGACGTCCGGCGCGTCGGTACCCGAAGTACTGGTCGACGAGGTGCTGGACTGGCTGGCCGAACAAGGATTCGACAGTGTGGAGGTCGTGTCGGCTGCCGACGAGAAGTTGACCTTCGCGCTACCGCCGGAACTGCGCCGCGCGATAAAGGCGGCCAACTAGGTCAGCGGCCTGCGTGGGAGGCCCGATCGCGGGACCGGAGCCGAATCCGACGCACGGCGACGATCACCAATGCCGCCAACGTACCCCCGAAGACCCAGGGGGCATTGAAGGCCAGCCCGGTGATGAGGGCGCTCGCCTCCTTCACGAACAGGTTGCCGCCGCCGCGAAGGGCGTCCGCCTGGGCGGTGATCAGCAGAGCTACCACGAACGCCAGCGGTGGGCTGATCACTGCCGTCACCATGTCACGGCGACGAACCAGCAACGCCGCCAGAATTGACGCCGCGACGAAGACGGCGCCGGTCAGCCAGGTCGATGCGCCGAACAGGAACTCATCAGCGAACCCGGCCAGAGTGGTGGCGGCAAGGATCAGGAAGAAGACCGACCAGGTGCCGAACCTGCCCTGGTCCTGCGGGGTGGCGACGCCCTCGTAGCCCGGCTGGCGCGCGGTCGCCACGTGCGTTCCGTGCCCGGGTTGGCCTTGGCCAGTTGGCGAGCCAGGGATAAACGCTCCGCCGGCCGCTGGAACCTCGACGGCTGCCGTCGCAGGCGGACGGATCTGTCCCCGTCCCGGGGGCGGTCCGGCAGCGGTGGGCCGGCCGACGCCTGCCGACCGGGAAGGTTGGACGGCCGGAATTGCTGTGGTCGGGAAGGGTGACCCGGGCTGGGGCTGTCCCGGCTGGGGTTGTCCGGCGAACTGATTTGTGTCTGGGTTGGCGCCATATGCCGGAGCGGAAGTGGTGGGTGCGCCGGTCAGATCAACTGCATCCGGCCGGAAGGTGCCGGTCTGGTCGTCCCCGCCTGGGCGGAACAGGTCGCCCGTCGGAACGGTCGGTCCGGCCATCACACTCGGGCGCTCCTGGCCCCAGGCCCACCGTGGCGCGGCCGGGTCTTTCGGGGCGTCAGACAGCGTGACCCCGGAATCGGTCTGCTCCATGTCCG
>CAZJNU010000139.1:0-5800 GCA_964547485.1 uncultured Actinomycetes bacterium | reverse complement strand
CTCTGGGGCTGGCGCGACGTAACCCGGCCGCGCGGCGGATCACGGGAGTTCTCCGAGGCTGTTGCAGAGGTCTACCGCCGTGCCCTGCCGCGCGAGCGCGTGCGGGCCGTCGCCCAGACGTTCAAGGTCTCGTCGCCACAGGCGTCCCGCTACGTCCGAGAGGCGCGAACGCTCGGGGCGTTGGAGGACTCTGCCCGAAGCAGTACCGTGTGAATCTGCACGGAATCCTGCACGCGGGCCTTTTCGCTGCTTTCAATGTGCCTCTGACCTGCGGTTTTACAGTGCGCGCTACCACTGCGCCAATCGCCCCGACCTGTCACTTTACACACCGTGCCTCGACAGTGCTGGCGGGGCAGGAGTTTCGGGTGAAAAGCGTTGCTGTGCAACAGGTTTCGAGGGTTGTCTCGGCGAAGATGGCAAATTCGGATGCACCCGTCGTGACGCATCTGAACCCCTCCGACACACGCATTGTGCAAATTGAGCGCCAATCGGCGGACAATCGGGACTCCCGATTTGCAGACGACAACGTCAGATCCCAGCCATGTAATTCGACACCCGTCAGGGTGCCTGACTTGCCTATTCATGGTGGGTCCGCTCAGGGACCGTTGCGGCCGCCTCGAACGTGTTCGCATCGATCCACACCTCCAGATCAGAGCGCAGGATCCGTGCGTGCTTGCCCAGCTTCGCGTACGGGAAATACCGCTTGGACATCCAGGTGTAAACCGTCCTCACGGACACATTCAGCTCAGTGGCGACGTCTTCGGGGGATAGGTAGACGCGTGCCGCTGCAGAGCCGTCTCGTGACGTCATCAGACACCTGCCTAGGGATCGGGGCACAAGCGCGAACATGGTGCATGTAACCGGATGCGGGGCTGATCCTGCATGGCCGCCCCGAGATTGCCGGGCCGAGATCGACAAGCGGACGCGTTCCACCGTGAGGAATGCGGTTGCCACGCAGACGCAAATGACTCCGAGGGCAAGCGCGAGTGTGCTGACTTCCGGGTTGTCGGTACCCGACCCGCGTAAAAGGGCGGCTCGTGTGGCGCCAAAAGTGTTCGCCCGAGCCTGTCCGCGCACATGTATCTGGCAGGTGTCGGTTGCGCTCGAAGATGAGACCGTAGCGACGGTCGAGAATGAGGCCAGCCGAGCAGATTGGATGGGTGATCTCTGTGGAGGATCGGACTTTGATTTGGCGGCTGGGCGCCGATGGTGTTCCGGAGCGACAGGTTGCGCGGGACGTGGGTATTGGGCGGGCAACGGTGGCGCGGGCGGTTGCGTCGGAGGTGCCACCGAAGTACCAGCGTCCGGCCGCGCCGAGGAGCTCCGCTGCCGAAGCGGCGCGCGAGCAGTGGCGAACAACGTGCACTGTGGCGCGGCAGGCTTCTTCCCTCTCGGTGAAGAATACGAGTCTCCGCCACGGACGGGACAGGTAGAACGAGTAGCGGACTGGTCGGCGCACAGGGGCGCGGCTGTCTTTGTCATGTTGGTAACAGTGCCCGGTGGCGAAAGAAGGGCAACCTCAACTCTGAAGAAGATTCCGCAGACCTGAGCGGGTAGTGCCCTCATGGGTTGGGCAGGGCTTCGGGGCACCTGGTGAGGGTGAGGCCGCGTGGTGCTGTGGGGTCCCCGGCGAGTGGGCGTTACCCTAGTACAGGGGCGCTGCCAGCGCCAATTCCCCTTGATGCGGCGCTGAGGAGTGCGAGCCGGCCCTACCGAGCCAGCCGTCATTCGCCGCATTACCCCCAGCGGCTGGATGTGTGTCTGGCGTCTCCCCTCAAGCTGCGATCAGAAGAGCATCTTGGGACCTCCCAACATCGTGGCGCCATCGGCAGGTTGCCACCTGAGACAACGCGCTCGTGTGCCTCTTTCACGCCGCCACACAGCCAGGACTTCCACTGCCTCCTCGAGCCCCTGGCGAGCAATAGGCCATATGGGTGACGGCATCGACGTCCGGGTCAGTGGCGGCTGAACAGTTGACCCAGTTGCCGGCGGTTGGTGGGTCTGCACCGGGCTCCGTCTTGGCCTGTCGTCTTGGCCTGTCCGCTGACATGACAAACGCCGATGCTTCGGAGCATCCGTCTCCGCGAGAACAGTTGCTCCACCGAACCTTGAGATTTCGTTTCGCCTGGGCCACGGTGGGTCCGATTTGGTGCACTCTCGCCGAGTGCACAGACCGCAGGCTCCAATTGCGCATCGGCCGTGGACATACTCGTTCCGCTTCCAGAGACTCCAGGTGGGCATTGACGCTGGAGACGGGGAACTTGCGCAGGCTGCGGATCTTCACCGAGAGGAACTTCTGAGCGCGCAGGTGTTCGCATGTTTCGTCTGGCCAGTGTCGAGGACCGCTGCTGTCTGGCGGACACTGAGCAGCGGATCCAGGTCGTTAACGTCCCAGCGATACATCTCCATGGCTCTGTTGGACCTCACTTGGGGCGGTCCTGAACTGCTCAATCTTGGCGGATTGGGGCGCCAGCACTACCTCGCCCGGAGTCCGTTGCGGGATACTGGGAAGCAATAGAAGGGGAGGCACCTATGAACATCACCGAACTCAAGAAGGAAGCCAAGGAGCACGAGGGTCTGCTCAAGACGTTGGCCGCCTACGCGGCGGTCATCATCGTGTCCCGCAAGGTGGGACAGGTCGTCGCCCCCCGCAGCAAGGAGCCCTATCGCAGCACGTTCTAGGTGGCCTTCGTGGGCGACAGCAGAGATGGCCGGCAAGTTTTCAACACCCGGCAGGGTCTTGACACATGGTGCCGCTGGCGCGTGAGGGTGCCGTGGCGCATCGGCGTCTGAGTAGTACGGGCGTGGGTGACGGTTTTCGCTGGTGTCGTCTCAGGCCGCTCGTTGCTCCGACCGGCCCACGATAGGTGGTCAGGTCGTGGGCGCCTGCTGACATTCCTTGGGTTGGCTCTCCCGGAATGCGTGGTGGTACGTTCAGTTCGGAGATGATCGCCGTGAACAAACCCGCCGTGGCCCTAGCCATCGCTGCACTCGCGCTAGTGGTGTGTCTGTGAAATAGCATGGCGTTTCGGGTATAGTGGGGGTATGCCTCGACCTGCTGCTCCTGCCTTGGAAGTGACCGATGCTCAGCGCGATGAGTTGGTGGCGTTGGCACGGTCGACGAGTCGCCCGCATCGGGTGGTGCGTCAGGCCAAGGCCCTGCTGATGGCTGCCGATGGTGTCGCCAATGCCGAGATCGCCCGCCGCTGCGAGGTCGATGCTGATGCGGTGCGTCGGTGGCGCAGGCGGTTCGAGGTTGACGGGGTAGCGGGGGTCGGGATCATCGCGAAGGGTCGCGGCCGTAAACCGTCGCATCCGCCCGGCACCGTTGAGGAGGTGCTGCGTCTGACCCACACCGAGACACCGTCGGACACCTCGACTCACTGGTCCACCCGTTCGATGGCAGCCCGGGTGGGGATCGGAAAGGACGCGGTGGCCAAAATCTGGTCGGATCACAACCTCAAGCCGTGGCGGGTGGACACGTTCAAGGTCAGCAATGACCCGCGGTTTGAGGAGAAACTCGTCGACGTCGTCGGCCTGTACTTGAATCCACCCGCCCGGGCAGTGGTGTTCTCCTACGACGAGAAGACCCAATGCCAGGCACTGGACCGCACCCAACCCTCACTGCCGATGAAGCCAGGCCGTGCCGGCACGATGACCCACGACTACAAGCGCAACGGCACCATCGACTTGTTCGCTGCGATGAACATCGCCACCGGCGAAGTCTTGACCGGCCTCAACAAAGGACACACCGGTGCCGACATTTTGAAATTCTTCAAACAGATCGACGCCAGCGTGCCGCGCGGGCTGGGTGTGCACGTCGTGTTGGACAACCTGTCCGCGCACTCCACGCCCGAGATCAAGAAATGGCTGGCCCACCGTGACCGCCGGCGATGGCACCTTCACTTCACGCCAACGTCGAGCTCCTGGCTCAACCTGATCGAGCGATGGTTCAAAGAACTCACCGATCGCCGCCTGCGTCGCGGCACCTTCACCAACGTCAACGAACTCTCCGAAGCCATCACCACTTGGGCCGAACACTGGAACGCAGACCCCAAACCCTTCATCTGGAAAGCCACCGCTGGGGACATCATCGCCAAAGTCCAACGAGGCCGCGCAACCCTCAACCAGATCAATTCACAGACGGACCACTAGCTAACTCCCGATGGTCCAAATCAGCTTGACAAATTCCGCGCGGCCAACTGTGCTCGCACATCCACTGGTGTCGACTCGTTGCCCGCGAGGCTGAGCGCCGCGTCAGCGCGAACTGCCTCTGCTCGGTCGGTGGCCATCTGTGTCAGCACGTCGGCAGGTGTGGCCGGGTTGAATCCTGCGGTCAAGCGGACCAAGACTCGGGTGTCGGTGGCGAGTTGGCGGAGCAGATCGACAGGTGCCGCCGGGTTACCGGCCACGAGGCGGCGGACACTCCAGTCGGTGTCGGTGGCGAGTTGGCGGAGCAGATCGACGGGTGTCGCCGGGTTACGTGCCACAAGCACGCGGACCCAATTGTCGGTGTCGGTGGCGAGTTGGCGGAGCAGATCGACTGGTGTCGCCGGGTTGTCTGCCACGTGGCTGCGGACAGACTTGTCGGGGTCGGTGGCGAGTTGGCGGAGCAGATTGTGGCGCAGGTCGACTGGTGTCGCCGAGTTGCATGCCACGCCGCGGCGGACTGTCACTTCGGGGTCGGTGGCGAGTTGGCGGAGCAGATCGACGGGCGTCGCCGGGTTACCGGCCACGAGGCGGCGGGCACCGGTGTCGGTATCGGTGGCGAGTCGGCGGAGGACGTCGACCGGTGCCGCCGGGTTTTCCGCCACGCACCAGCGGATGTCGGGGTCGGTGGCGAGTTGGCGGAGCAGATCGACGGGCGTCGCCGGGTTTCCTGCCGCGCCGCCCCTGATCAACATGTCGGTGTCGGTGGCGAGTCGGCGGAGGACGTCGACCGGTGCCGCCGGGTTTTCCGCCACGCTGCGGCGGACCTCCTCGTCGGGGTCGGTGGCGAGTTGGCGGAGCAGATCGGAGGGCGTCTCCGGTCTTCCTGCGACGTTGAAGCGGACATTCACTTCGGTGGCGAGTTGGCGGAGCAGATCGACGGGCGTCGCCGGGTTGTCTGCCACGTCCTCACGGACATCGGTGTCGGTATCGGTGGCGAGTTGGCGGAGCAGGTCGACTGGTGTCGCCGGGTTGCGGGCCACACGGCTGCGGACGGAGCGTTCGGTATCGGTCGCGAGCTGGCCCAGGACATCGATGGGGGTTAGCGCCTGCTCTGCCACGAAATGGCGGACATCGGTGTCGGGGTCGGTGGCGAGTTGGCGGAGTGCGGTGACGCGGGCAGCGTCCCCCTCGTGCCCAGCATCGGACACACGTCCGTCCCGCGCCTCCACTGCGCGGTCGGCATCGTCATGAGGCGGCGCCGCCAGGTCGACCGGCGCGGTGCCACCCGAGCCGGACACCTCTGCGGGTGAGGGTGAGCCGTCGCCGGCTCCCATGGGGGTGCCGCACTCGGCGCAGAACTTCGCGGATCCCACCAGCGCTGCACCGCACTCGAAACAGAACTTCGCCATCACCCCTCCAGGCGCCGATGGAATCTTCCTCCAACGACGATAGTCGAACCGGTCGGCGTTGCGTCAGCCGGCGTCGACCTGGCGGGGTGCGGCCCCAACGATGGCGGGGCCGAAAACTTCCGGGTGTGACGTCGGGGGGAGATTCTTGGCGAGGCGCGGGCGAACTCCGAGGCCCGCGCCTTGGCTAAGCCTGGATCCACGTGCGCCGTGAGGCGCTGACAACTCGAATGGAGGTGGGA